>NZ_JACJEB010000013.1:0-118978 GCF_014163845.1 Shewanella sp. SR43-4
TTTCTCTTGTCTTTGAGAGCCCACCTCCTTGTTAGCAAGGGCTAACTCATTAGCACGTTGCTCTTTTTCTGCATTGGCCAGAACCCACTCGTCTGCCCGCTTATCTTTCTCTTGGTTTTGACAAGCCTGCTCTATGTTAGCAAGGGCTAATTCGTTGGCGCGCTGTTCTTTGTCTGCGTTGGCCAGAACCAACTCGTCTGCCCGCTTATCTTTCTCTTGGTTTTGAAAGGCCAGCTCTATGTTAGCTCGGTTTTGACTATCTTCAGCTTGTTTTCTATCACTGATGTCAATCATAGCGGCAAGACAGTCTGTGCCAGTGATACCGAGATTAGCCTCAATATCGAGCCAAAGCGTATTATTACTCACTTGGCCTAATACTTCGCAAGATTGAATACCACTACCGCTAAAGGCTTTTCCTAAGCAACGTTTAAAAATTTCCCGATATTGTGCTGTGACATAGTGTGAAAACGGTTTGCCGACTAAGTGATCGCGATCAATACCCAATAGGCTGGCACCTCGTAAATTGACTTGACTAATCATGCCATTGAGATCAAATACAAAGTAAGCAATCGGTGCAAATTCAAATAACTCGGTGTAACGATAATATAACCGTTCTGTTATCCGAGCTTGCTTTAACTCCTCATTTTGCATTTCCAATTCAATCTGATGAACCTGCAACTCATGGAGCATCTTTTTGGCTTCATAGTCACTAGAAGGAGATTGCGTATCACTAGTTTGTTTTTTCAGTTTAGCTTCCGCACGCTCACGTAGCACTTTGGTAGACAGCTTGGCTGACTTAGGAGTAGTCTTCATAAGCTAGGCCTGATCTTACGTAACTCTGATTCAAGCAGCTTGGCTTCACTGATATCGGTAAAGGTGATCACCACACCATCAATCACATCATCTTGGGTACGGTAAGGCATGATACGGACTTTGAACCAGCGTTGGTTTTTAGCAGTTATTTCTTTTTCGATGAAGATAAGCGTCTTCAATACTTCCTTTGAATCTTCTTGTAGCAGGACATAATCTAATTCCGTAACGATATCAGACAACGCACGGCCCACATCACTTTGGATAAGCTTAAATAAATGCGTCGCATAGTTAGTGAAGCGGCGAACATGCAGTTCGTTATCCAGAAAAATGGTGGCAATTTGGGTACTATTAAGCAGATTGTTCATGTCGTTATTGACCCATGACAAATCATCCACTTTTGATTGCAGCTCATTATTGACGGTTTGCAATTCTTCATTCATTGACTGCATCTCTTCTTTGGATGTGGTCAATTCTTCATTGGTGGATTGCAATTCCTCATTGGCAGATTGCAGCTCTTCATTGGCAGACCTTAGTTCTTCTTGAGAAGATTGCATTTGTTCGCGAAGCGATTGTATTTCGTCATAGGCCTGTTGCAGTTCGGCCTGAGTTTCTTTGGCTAGTGAATCGCTTTTTCTACGCGGATATGGGGGCGGTGTCGCCACCTCAGTAAAGACCACCATCATCAAGCCGAGCAAAGCTTTTGGTTTAGAAATAGCTTGTACGGTCAAATTGATCGTACATGTGTCTATGCTTAGGTTTTTAATGATTACGGGATCGACTTGCATCTGGGCATTCTTCATAGCCAGATCAAGTTGATATTGCAGTTCTTCACGCACCATCACATGAATATTCCAGTTGGCTTTTCCTGCCGCGGGTTCTAAATATTTTCCAGTGCGGCCATTAATATAAATTATGTCACCTGCCGCATTAACCAGAACCGCTGCTGGAGAAAAGTGCTGTAGGAGAAGTTGATCTGCCTGCATTTGTAGATTAGTAATCGTTGTAGTCATCTTACTGGTTCTCTCAGGTTCATTTTCTACCAAAGATATAATCGGAAATATCTTGGGTAAAAAGTCGACTTCCGTCTGCGGTGCAGGGCCATCAATGCGGGTGTATATGCGTGTATTTTCTTTGAGCTCTGAGAACAACGAGGTGTAATGACCAATCGTTTCAGCACTTCCCAAAATTAACATACCTTGAGAAGTTAATGAGTAGTGGAACAAGGGGATTAACTTTTTTTGTAATTCCGGTCCCAAATAAATCAGCAGATTACGACAGGTAACAATATCTAACTTAGTGAACGGTGGATCCATGATGATATTTTGTGGCGCAAAAATGACCATGTCTCGAATGCGCTTATTAATGCGATAACCACTTCCATCTTTAATGAAGTATCGATTCAATTGCTCTGGCGAGACATCAGCCTCAATACTTGCTGGGTAATAACCTTTTCGTGCAACATTGATGGCATCCTCACCAAGATCAGTTGCAAAGACCTGTAATGTGAAATGCCCTTTTGGCTTAACATCATCCAATACATCCATAATCGTCATCGCAAGCGAGTAAGCCTCCTCGCCGGTAGAACAAGCCGTTACCCATGCTCGAAGTTGTTTACCTTGTGGATAATGGGCTAACAGTGCAGGAAGTGAGACGCGCTTAAGCTGCGCCCACACTTTTTGGTCTCGAAAAAAATGAGTAACGCCTATCAATATTTCTTTGAACAGCAGGTCTTGCTCTTGCGGATTATCACGCAAATAGTGCGCGTAGAGTTCAATGTTTTTAAGCTGATGCAAATCCATACGTCTTTCTATACGACGATAGATAGTATTTTTCTTGTACAGTGAAAAGTCATTACCACTGCGTCCACGTAAGATAATAATGATCCGCTCAAGCGCGCTTGTTGACATGAGCTCCGCACTCGATTCAAAATTGTTTGGTACACCGCGAGGGCTATGTTTGAGAAAAGCGATAATCTGTTCTGGTAAAGCTTCAGCAGGAGCAACGATGTCAGCCAGTCCAGTATTAATCGCGCTATAAGGCATTGAATCAAATTTGGCAAACTCAGGTGACTGCACCACAGACACCCCAGCATTTTCTTTAATGGCGCGTAAACCTAGGGTGCCATCAGACCCCATACCAGACAAAATAACCCCTACAGCCCGCTCATTCTGATCATTAGCCAAGGCCCGAAAAAAGAAATCAATCGGTAAACGCAATCCGCGACTGGCGATTGGATCAAGCAGAAATAGCGATCCGTGAAGCATAGATAAATCTTTATTAGGTGGTATCACATATACACAGTTCGGCTTAACTTCCATCCCATTGCTGGCTTGGGTGACTTTCATTAAGGTGGTGCGTTGCAAAAGCTCAGGCATAATGCTTTTGCGAGTTGGGTCAAGGTGTTGAATAACAACAAATGCAATGCTGCTGGGAGTTAATACATGGGAAAAAAAATCTGCCAATGCTTCCAAGCCACCAGCTGAAGCTCCAATACCCACAATGATAGGTGTATTCACCACAGCCAACCTACTGTAATCCTTAAGTGGCTTAGTCAATGTTTTACTTTGGTTTTTCATTGGGTGAGCTTTTTATTATGCATGCATTGATTGTAGACGAATTAAGCAGACAAGTATGTCAACTCAATCACTGCGGGACAGTAATTTATCCATTAAGCCTACCTTTGGCCTAAATATGATGACTTTATTAGCGCAGACCTTTGTTTGTTGATAAAAAGCGTCTAAGTTTGTGCGTGAAACGGTGAGGCGGTTTATTTTTAAAAGTGCTTAGCTTGTACTTTTAGCGGTCAAATAAATTGAACACCGTTTGCGATTTTTTTCTTAAGGTGATGAGTACCGAAAACGGATAAAAGCTACAGAGCTAAGTGATTGAGGCCATATCTCTGAGGCGGTCGAAAACAGTAAACCTTCAGGATCCATCCATTAAATTCATTTAAAAAATCAAATTTATAAATACTTATATATTTATTACCCCCCTGCCGCAGCAATTGATTGTATTTAATTGATGCTCTAAACAAGCTTTGAGACATAACAATGAGGTGGCAAAGATGACTGAGTTTGAGGGCAAACGGTTGGTGTATCCCCTCTCGGTTATATGAACTTAGACATGCACCTGTTTTTGACTATTTGAACTACTTAGCGCTGATATTCTCACAAATAGGATGAGTGCCAACAATGGCAAAGCACTGCCAATTGCCGCGACGTAAATCCAACCACCATGGGCATACACAACACTGGCCAATATAGAACCAAGGGTGCCACCAATAAAAATACTCGTCATATATAGTGCATTCAAACGACCACGACTGTGTGGATCAAGTATGTAGACGGCTCGCTGACCTAGCACCATATTCATTTGCACGGCAAAGTCGAGTAATACGCCGGTTAGCGCCAGAAATATCACGCCATGCTCCAGGTTAAAAAAAACCGGAACAAAACTAATCACGGCTAACACCATGGCAAACTTTGACATTTTTTCGGTGTGCCCCGCATCCGCCATTCGTCCTGCAATAGGCGCAGCAACAGCACCTATTGCACCAACTAATGCAAACAACGCAATTTGCGTTTGGCTTAACCCGTAGACAGATGACAACAGTAATGGCGCAGCGGTCCAAAACAAGCTGAATGATGCAAACATTAACCCTTGATACAAAGCACGCTGGCGTAATAAGGGGTAGCGCTTAAATGGCACTACTTAATAGGCGAAGGCATACCATGAGGTGACGAGCGAAGATACTGCGGTGGTGCAGTCACTTGCGCCCCTAATTCAGCGGCCGCATGCCAAACCCAATGTGGGTTGTAAAGGATCCCTCGAGCTAATGCCACGGCATCGGCCTTGCCAGTGGCGATGATCTCATCGGCCGCCTTTGGCTTGTCTATTAAGCCCACCGCAATAACCGGGATATCAACAGCTTGTTTTATGGCATCAGCAAATGGCACCTGAAACTCTGGTGCAACGGGGATCTGTTGTTGAGGACTTAATCCTGCTGTGCTGACATGAATAAACTGACAGCCCTTAACGCTAAGGGCTTTGGCTAATATAATACTTTGCTCAAGATCCCAGCCACCATCGACCCAATCGGTAGCTGAAATACGCACCCCAAGCGTGATCTTATCGGATACTGCAGCGCGGATGGCATCAATGATCTCGAGCAATAAACGCATACGGTTCTCAATGCTACCACCGTATTGGTCATCACGCTGATTCGACAATGGAGATAAAAATTGATGGATTAAATATCCATGGGCAGCATGCACTTCGATGGCATCAATGCCTAATCGCTCTGCACGTTTAGCCGCTGCGGCAAAATCTGCCACAATATGACCAATATCAATAATGCTGGCGGCTTCTGGTCGCGGTCCATCAAGGGTAAACGGTATTGGTGACGGGGCAACGGGTTGCCATCCGTTCGGTTGATCAACAGCGATAATATTGCCACCATCCCATGGTTTTTGAGTTGATGCCTTACGGCCAGCATGTGACAACTGAATGGCAATGGGCATAGTGGAATAACGGCGAGCAACAGCCAATGATTTAGCGATTGCCTGCTCTGTTCTGTCGTCCCATAATCCCAAATCGGCATAGGTAATACGCCCAGTAGGATTGACTGCCGTGGCTTCAAGAATGGACAATCCTGCACCTGATAATGCTAATCGTCCCCAATGCAAAGTATGCCAATCTGTTGCGGCGCCTTCATCTGCTGAATACTGACACATTGGCGCAATAATGACCCGGTTTTCCAAAGTTAACTGACCCATTTTCAGGGATTCAAACAAATGACTCATAAAAAGGTTTCCTTGTTGATATAAGGTGACACAAGTGACTCATGGATCGGCGTCAGTAGTAAATATATATTCGTGGTAACAATAGATCTAAACGACTTAGGTTTAGTCTTATTTTTCTTCGCTACACCATTAGCCTATTTATCAACAATCAGCTAAATACTGTTAACCCGTTGATAAAATTGTTTCAAGTGGCTTAGAGGTTGATAAGTTAAATTGTGCCATAGCTTAGCTGGTAATAATCACGCTAACGAAGAGATTATGACCCAGAGACGAGAGCTCAAGCGTAGTGATGATTTTAATCAGACATGATAAAGGAATAACTATCACAGCAGAATATCGACTGGACGCAAAACACTATTGCTTATTTTGCAACACTCACCCGTAACGTATATCAGTTTATGAACCAGTGAGTTAATCGCTGATTATGTAACTATCTCTCTAATAAAATCGATAAACGCATTAACCCTTCTCGAACCACGATGATTAGGTAAATATAAGGCCGAAATTGCTGCACTCGAACTGTTGGGATTTACTTGATATGACGTCAGTAAACTGATCATTTGGCCACTATTAATGTCTTGTTGAATTAACCAATCTGGTAATAAAGCAATACCATGGCCTGATAACACCACTTCTCTGATCACTTCAACATTATTGGTCTTTAGCTTACCTTTAATAGGGATCCGTTGCTCTTCGTCTTCGGACAAAAATGTCCAGACCAGCTGACTACTAAAGCGCAAACATTGGTGATGTAACAAATCTGTTGGTTGCTGTGGCAGGCCATATTGTTTTATATACTCTGGACTGGCAACCACTAGCCGTCGAAACTGACCTAGGGGTCGACTGATTAACTCTTCGGTCGGTGCAGCAGAGCCCAACCTGATGGAGAGATCGATGCGCTGGGTAAATAAATCAGTAATGTCATCACTGAGCTGCAAATCCAAATCTAATTTGGGGTATTGATGCAAAAAACGGCCAATGTGTGGTGCAATAACAAAACCGCCAAATGTTGTTGGCACTGTCACGCGCAGTGGACCTGATGCCTCATCTTGGCTGTCTTTTATTTGTTCATCGGCATCTAACACGCTGTCGAGAATTTTCCTCGCACTCATGTAATAAGCCATGCCCGCATCAGACACAGTAATTTGACGAGTTGAACGGTTTAACAGCACGGTACCGAGCTCAGATTCAAGCGAATCGACCATGCGGGTTACCGATGACGTAGCCACCGAAAGATTGCGTGCCGCCGATGAAAATCCCTTCGCATCAACTGTCTCAACAAACATTTTCAACGCCAGTAATTTATCCATCTAAGATCGTACTACCTCATTGTGGTTTCTAACTTATTCAACGCGACTTAGGTTATCACCACGATAAAAATAGCCGTTACACGCTATTTTGCAGTGTAGCCTACTGCTCTATTGTATTCAGTACAATTGATAATTTTACGGTTTTTTTACGCGATATACTGCTTGTCATTTGATATTGTTACTTCACTGAATTTTAAGTGATAAACAGCATTATGTGGGCAAATTTAATTTCAACTCGCTATATTTTTAGTTTTGTAGTGCTATTTTTGGTATTAACAAGTGCCTGGATTATCGATTATGTATGGGGTTCACCAGCTGTAATATTATTGCTATTACAATTGGCCATCGTGGTTATCGCGTTGCAATGTAGCATCAAGCTTGCCTATTTTTCTGCCATCATTGAAGCATTAAGCTTCAATTTTTTGTTCACCACGCCGCGTTATTCACTACAAATGTTCAACATTAACGACATAATGAATTTACTGGTGTTTATTTTTGTGGCATTTGCTACCAGCAAACTGGCGCAACATTACCGTCGTCAACAGCATGAATTAAAGCAGGCGCAACTTAGAAATAGTATCTTGTTGTCTGTGTCTCACGATCTGAGAACGCCACTGGCGACCATTATTGGCACATTAACGACACTCAAAGAATACATGGCTAAACTTAGCGAGTTTGAAAAGCAGGAGTTGCTCGATAGTGCAACAGCTGAAAGTCATCGATTACATCAATACATTGAAAACTTACTGCAAGCAACCAGGATGCAGCATGGAACATTAACGTTTAAAAAACTGCCTGTGTCTATTGTTAGTGTGATTGATCGTGTTGTTGAACGTTTTAGCGATGGCTCGAACCGAATTGCCTTGAACACAGAAAAGGTTTCGCAGTTATACATTAGTAGCTCATTGATTGAGCAGGCGATATTTAATGTTGTTGATAATGCCCTCCGATATTCCCCGAAAAATAAATCTGTCAGTATCAGCCTTTATTGCGCCCAAGATTATGTTCATATTGATGTCCAAGATCATGGCCAAGGCATTGATCCCACATACGCAGACAATATATTTGAGCTTTTTTATTCAAGCCACGATCACCAACCTAGTGACTCTGGCAGTGGATCGGGTATTGGACTTGCCGTTTCAAAAGGGATAATTGCCGCGCATCAAGGCCATATTTCATTCATTCCTGTTGAGCAAGGCTGTTTAATCCGCATTGCGCTCCCCATAAGTAAACGTGAGGCATAAATGACTTATAAAATACTGGTCGTTGATGATGAACCGCAAATTCATACCTTTATTCGTATTTCGTTAACGGCTGAAGGTTATTGCTATGTTGGTGCGCAGTCTATTGAAGAAGCTAAAACTATATTCAATCAACAGCGTCCTGAAGTGATTATTTTAGACTTAGGTTTACCTGATGGAGATGGCATAGATTTCCTTAACTATGTCCGCCACAGCAGCAAAACACCTGTGCTTATTTTGACAGCAAGAGATCAAGAAGACGAAAAAATCCGCTTATTAGAGGCTGGAGCAAACGATTATCTGATCAAACCCTTTGGTGTAAGAGAATTAATCGCACGTATTAAGGTATTAGTGAGAGATTTAGTCGTCAATGAGCCTGTCACAGATGTAATCAAACATGGGGCATTAAGCTTACAAAAAAGTACCCATCAGTTCTGGCTTAATGGTAATGAATTAGCGCTAACAAAAAAAGAGTTCGCCTTTATTGAGCTTTTACTGGCTCAGCCGGGAAATCTGGTTAAGCAAGAAGTCCTGCTCAAACGGATTTGGGGACCAAGTCATCAGGAGGACACTCATTATCTGAGAATTATGGTTAGCCAATTACGTAAAAAACTCAATAACACTGTTGAGCAACCATTTATCAAAACCGAAGCCGGATTAGGTTATCGATTAAATATAGTGGCGGAACCTGATGATCAGTGATCGCTCGGTATATCAAGTTATCGATCGGGCTATTTCGTTTTCTTTTTATCAACAAAAATACAGGTCATAAATGGCACATTTTACAGTAATTGGCTTAGGCCGTTTTGGAGTGTCAGCTTCTTTAGAGCTGATCCATTTAGGGCACACGGTAACAGGCGTGGATCTTGACCCTAAAATTGTCGAGAAATACGCAGAAGATCTAACCGAGTCGGTTATATGCGACTCTTCAGATGAGAGCGTTTTGAGGGAGCTTAATCTGTGTACGAGTGAGGCGGTGTTGGTGGCAATTGGAGAGGACATGCAATCAAGTTTGCTCTGTACTCTGGCCCTTAAAAATATTGGTGTTAAAAATATATGGGTAAAAGCCAGTACCAAAGCCCATCATACTATTGTGTCTAAACTCGGAGTACAAAGGATCATTCATCCCGAAGATGAAATGGGCATTCGAGTGGCTCAGTCACTCAATTATCCTATGGTGAATAATTATCTTGCCATTGGTCATGGCATTTATGTTGTGGAGATCCATATAAAACAGATCCTCAACGGTCAGACATTATCGCAAGTATTAGGCGACGTAAAAAACACCATTAAGCCAATAATGGTTAAACGGGAGGAAACTATTTTCTCTCAGCTCGAGCCTTTATTTGTATTACAGGCTAACGACATCTTGCTGCTGTGTGGCACGCGTGCTCAATTAAAATACGTTGCGCCAAGGCTGGTATAACATGATTTTATGGCATCCCTCTATCACGCCTATTGAGCGAAAACCCAAAGCGGGTAAGAAATTATTTGCAGCACCGCCGCTTATCTTATGTGGCAGCTTTGTCGTATTAATCTTGCTCGGGTCAGTGTTATTAAAATTACCGATAGCCACTGATGTCCCAATAAGCTGGCTTCAAAGTATCTTCACTGCCACCTCAGCGGTAACGGTAACAGGATTAGTCGTTGTTGATACTGGCACGGCTTTCACGCCTTTTGGTCAGATTGTTATTGCCATATTAATTCAATGTGGTGGTTTAGGTTTGATGACGTTTGCCATTGTGACCTTAATCGCATTAGGGGGTAAGATTGGCTTTTTACAAAGTACTGTCGCACGAGAAGCATTTAATCAAACCGACTCGTCAACCTTAGTTTCAACAGCGAAATCAGTGATCATTTTTGCGCTCATTGTTGAATGCATTGGTATGCTAATTTTGACCCTGTATTGGCGTAATGAATTAGGTTGGGAAAAAAGCCTATTTCATGGCTTTTTTTATACTATAAGTGCATTTAACAATGCTGGTTTTGCACTCAGTGCGGACAGCTTGATGCCTTACGTTGATGATGTAGTGGTGAATATAACGATTACGTCGCTGTTTGTTATTGGCGGACTAGGATTTTCTGTTTGGATTGATCTTAATCGAAATCGAAAATGGGCGCGTTTAACTGTCTATAGCAGAATGATGATCTTGGGAACCATCTTAATTAACGCAATCGCTGTTATCCTGATTTACCTTATTGAATATGATAACCCAAATACATTAGCGCCACTGAGCGAGTCAGGAAAATGGTTAGCGTCTTGGTTTCAAGCATTAACCCCCAGAACTGCGGGCTTTAATACACTGGCGATTGATCAACTTGAAGATGCAACTACGGCAGTCATGTTGATGTTAATGTTTATCGGTGGCGGCTCGATGAGTACCGCAAGTGGCATAAAAGTAGTGACATTTATGATTTTAATATTAGCCACTTACTCCTATTTTAGACGTGATGAAGCGGTTTACGTGTTTAAACGTGAAATTCCAAAAGAAACCGTCAGCAAAGCGTTTGCGTTAACCATCATGTCTATCGGAGTCAGTTGTTTAGCCATATTTTCTCTGTTACTCAGTGAGAAAGCCCCCATGTTGGATATCATTTTTGAGGCAATCTCAGCCCTAGGTACAGTTGGCTTATCAAGAGGTTTAACTGCCAATCTGTCTAGCGCTGGCGAACTTATCATTATCTTCCTGATGTTTATGGGACGCTTAGGACCGTTAACATTGGCCTATTTCCTCGCGAGCCCTCGGACTACCAAGCTGCGTTATCCATCAACCAAACTGGCTATTGGATAACTTATATCAACAAAGATTAGACAACCGAATATCATTTTTTGATTATAAAGTTTGATCACTTTCAAACTCACTTTTGGACATTTCCGAGTTGGAACATTAATGTTAATTCGTGAGTTTCAGGTTAAATTTTCTATGTGTAACGAATAGTTAAGAGGAAAAAAATTATTGACTAAAATTAGCGACGAAGGAGCAAAAGCCAACGGTTTTTTGTCCTTTTAAACGACTTATTATGAGTAAGTTACACCGTAGTTGTAATCTGTTTAATTACTTTCGCAGGATTACCACCGATGACAACATTGCTACCAAAGCTCTTTGTAACTACTGCCCCTGAAGCAACAACTACGTTATCACCTAAAGTCACTCCAGGATTAATTGTTGCGTGCCCCCCAATCCAGCAGTTATCTCCGATAGTAATTGGTTTGGCAAGTTCTAGTCCGCTATTTCTCTCAATTGGGTCTAAGGGGTGGGTTGCAGTATAAATGCCTACTTGTGGTGCAATCATACAATTGTCGCCAATTCGAACCTCTGCTACATCTAAAATAACACACCCAAAGTTAACGTAAAAATTTTCTCCAACGTGAATGTTAGAACCGTAATCACAGTTAAATATTGACTCAATATGTATATTTTTACCCGTACTACCGAACAGAGACTTTAATAATTTAGTTCTTACCTGTAAATCTGCTAAAGAGGTTTGATTTAACTTCTCTGTCGTTAGGCGAGCACTTAATCTCATCTCAACAAGTTCTTTATTGCTAGGATCATACAATTCCCCTGCTAGCATTTTTGATTTTTCTGACACTTGATGAAGCTCCTTAATACAAGATTTACTCATAACACCCCAAGCAGCGGAAAGCGCGAACGCTGTGGCGCAGCCAGTGACTGATTGTCCGATAACTTGGTTTGTTATGTGTTACCAAACTCGTACCTTTATTTCTAAATAAATGGAGGTTTCGTCCAACTCTCCAGATGGCATAATTGTAATTGACTTGGTTTCAACTAATTTATCGACCGCTACAGCTTCATGCAACCAGAAGTCTTCACGATCAATAAGTTGTTCTGGATATCCACCGGCACTGTGGTAGTCGTTATCTAATATTTCGATGGAAATAACATCAACCAATTCACCATCTTCAAGCAAGGGACCTGCGTGGCTAATCTTCCCGTTTGTAATTTCAAATTCAGAAGACTCCCACCACTCATCTGAACCCACAAGAGGGTTTTGATCGAAAAAGCTGGGAAAGGCAGCAGCAATTTCTTCATTTATATCTGTTGCCCACTCACAAGATTCTGACTTAAGGTCAAAAATTATTGTCACAAAACCTCCAGTAACACATAACGCCCGCCGATGCTGCAATTATGAGTGTTTTGCAACGAAGTTGCAGCGAGTAATGTCCAAGCCCAACTTGTTGGGTGAATATAAGGCGCTTGTTATGCACGTTTGTCTACTTTCCATGGTGGGTTTAAACGATTTTCACCAGCCCAATAAAGCTTTATTTTATTACCAGACGGATCTTTAATTATCGCTTCTTTCCAAAGATAACGCTGTTCTGTTGGTTCTTGTTCAAAGACAATACCTTTTTGTGCTAGGTTTTCACATAGTTCTTCAAGGTCTTCGTGCTCGAAATAGATAACTGAATGATTTTCAAATTTGTCGTTTTCGAGAGAAAGAGAAAAGGTAGAATCGCCGTCTGGACAAGAGAAACGAGCATAATGGGGGGTATCAACTATTTGAGTGAAGCCCAGCTTTAGATAAAACTGAACAGCATCTTCCATATTTTTAACGGGTAAAGTTACCTGATTAAGTTCCATCTATCCTCCAAGTGCATAACGCTTTGCTAAGCGGCTATAAATGGCTGGCTATAATAACGAGGAACGAGCACAGCCAGCTGTTTGTGTCAGTTTAAGTAACTTGTTATACGAATTTTCTGCATAGAGCCTTAACTTTATCATGACTATCCATACATTTTACAAGCTCGGATTCTGAAGTATTATAAAAACTTAAAACATCGTGAGTTGAAGATATTGCAACATTAATTGTGGATGACAAAATAAAGAGTAAATCAGCATCACTAATTTTAGCGGTCATAACTACTCTATCATTTTCAAAATTTTTAGATGCTAATGCACTTATATTTCCGTGGGTATAACGACACAAAGTATTATAAACAGTTGAATAAAGATCTTCACAACCAGCTTTTTTGAAGCGTTCAAAGATATTAATACTATTAGTTTTTTCTTCTTTTAAGTTTTCAATATGTTTGGGACTTGCTTTAGCTATACCCTTGTAATAAGGGTTAGACTCAGAATGTTTTTTTAAGTTTTTATACATAGAGTCAGCTTCCGCTGCCATGATATTTTTTACATAGTCCTCATCTGAAATTAAACACCGAAGATCAACGAATGACTCCAGAGTACTCCGCATTAAAATCTGAGGTGAAACAAAACAATCACTCTTAACTAATACAATGGTTTCTTCACAAAGTGAATTTATTCTTACCCATAAAGCCAAAATAAATTTTGATCTGTCATCGGTAAAATTTAAACTTTCCAAATAGATATTTCGAAAATCACAAAATTCATCCCATATTTGATAAAACGACGCTTTGATAAATGCCTATTCGTATAACGCCGCAATTTGCACACGGAGTTCCGCAAGATTACCTTGTTAAATGCTGAGTTCAATGATTTCACCATCTTTATTTATATATTGAATGCCACTATATTTTTTAGTTGTTCTTGACCATTTAGCGGTTGCCTCAACAGGAAGTTGGTAGTCATTACTTAACAAAAAATTAGACATACTTTCAATATCTTTTTGCTCAGGTTTGACGACGCCATACCAAAATGAAAACCCTTGATCATTTGCTACTAAAGTAAATGATGACGCACCATCGTAAATACCTAAGGCTACCTTTCCATTTGCGAACTTAAATTCAGCCAACTCTAACTCAATGGTGTCTGCTGAGAAATCAGGATGGGTATCTGGAATTACATGTTCAAAAGCATCGAAGCCTTCTTCGTCATTTTGGTAAAAGCACCATCGATGAGACTGTAGATCTTCCAATGTTACTTCTCCAATCAGTTTAGGCTTGCACATATTTATTGCCATTTAACGCCTTACTAATGGGCGCATAAATGCTTGGCTAAAATTAGCGACGAAGGAGCACAAGCCAAGCGTTTTGCGTCCTTTTGAGTAACTTGTTATAGCTCGCGTTCCCACGGTATATCTTTAGCTACCTTTACACCCTGATAATTGCAATTTACAAAATATTCAAAGTCCAACCGTTTACCATTAATTGTTAGGTTGCCAACAGCTTCGTTGCAATCCTTGGTAAATTTAATGTACCTCAGAATGTTGTTTATTTGGACTTTAGTACCTTTAGGTAATAAAACTATCAGTCTCCCGCTAGCGCAACAGTCTGATTGGCGCACTAACGCACTTTTAAAAAAGCTAAAGTTATGTTCGTTGTTTTCAAACAATGCCATGTCTTCGGTAAGATAAAAGTCTCCACCAATATATTCAGGATAATGATGTGACATGTTTTCGGTTTTTGCTGCACATGCTGCTACTAGCATGATTGATAGAAAAACGAGAATCTTACGCATACTTTCCTTGAGAGCTATAACAGCTTATTGAACGGCTCACCCGATAAAGTCGGCTGTTCAAATTATTGATTAATAACATCCTACATTTTTTATCTTATTGATGTAAAACAATAAGTTATTATTGAACCATAAAAACAAATCGAGGTTGCACGATAAAAGTGGCTAAAAAATGATAATTATTTTAAATAAATAACTATCAACAACTTAGGGGGTAACGAGATTATTCCATCATACTACTTTCGTTTACTTATTCATCGTTCTCATTCAATTTGCCCTAAAAACTTATTATAACTGTATATAAAAACAGTTAACCAATATGTTCATTAAATTAACCATAAATGGTCTTTGCTACAGAGGAATTATGATCTTTTTTATTAACGAGAAATGATGACCCATAAATGAAATAGAACGCTATTCCTAACTTGGAACGAGGCAAAACCAAGTTAGCTGTTAACTTAACATTCGTACCAAATGAAGCTAAATCGAAGAGATAGCATGAACCAGTGAAGATGCGACTGAAGGTATCGAAAACAGGAACGTCTTCGTTAAGTGGCGTAAAGCGTGTCACAGCAGTATCTGCACATCAGCCCAATGCAGGTGATTGACTACAATGAAACTACAAGCTTCAAACCCATTTAACCAATACCCACTCAGCTAAACACGACTCAACCAAACATAAAAATGCCAGTTTAGCGGCAATACTGTAATGGCTATTTGCTAATGGCCAGGAAATACATGCCCATGAATCATGACATCAGCGTAACTAAATACGGTGTATGATTAAACTTAAGAAATAAAATAAAAATGCAGCCATCAGGCTGCATTTTTATTTTGTACTAACGCTAAGCAATTGTGATAAATAGCGTGGATTAATCGAAGTTAATTAGCCTAAATCCATCATCATGCTTCGGCTTTTAACCAAAGCTTGAAAGGCTTGCAATTGCTTTTTAGGTAATACTTTGGCTTCTGCGATATTAGCTTTCATCGCGTCAACAGGACGACCATTTACAATGAATTCATAATGTAAATGAGGGCCTGTTGAAGCACCGGTATTACCCGATAGGGCAATCACTTGACCGCGAGTCACTCGTTGTCCTTTTTTAACCAAAAACTTCGACAAATGTAGGTAGCGAGTGCTGACTTTATTATCGTGTTGAATCACAACATAGTTACCCGCAAAAGGATGCTTAGTCACCAAGGTCACCACACCATCACCGGGAGCCACAACAGGAGTGCCAATTGGAGTCGCAAAGTCGGTACCATTATGAGGACGCACGCGGCCTGTAATAGGATGTTTGCGATTAGGGTTAAAGCGAGAACTCAAACGGTATTGTCTATTAAGCGGTACACGTTGAAAAGCTGGGGTTAAACTTTGGCCTTGGATGTCGTAATAGTTGCCATCAGTGTTTTGAAATGCGGTTATGTCGCGACGACTGGTATTAATCCTAATACCTTCAATCGTTGTCATCCCCGTTAGTTCACCTTCAACGAACTGATCATTTACCAAAACCGAAAAGGTATCACCTGCATGTAACTCGCGTGAAAAGTTTAATTTCGACTTTAGTAATGACTCGACTTTTTGAATTTCAGCAGCACTTAAACCGGCTTTTTTAGCTGACACGTAAAAAGAACCATTAATTTCGCCGCCGACGATACGATTTTGCCAAATACCATCAATATTAATGTCATTTACAGCGTAAGTTCCATCTTCAAAACGAGTGAAAACCACTTGATGAGCAGGATTAAAATATAACTCTAACTTATCAAGTTCGCCGTTCGCGTTATCCCAGAACTGGATACGGTTACCGGGTAACAAAGTATCTAACGCTAACACTTCTAAATCAGCCTCAAGGACTTTGTACATGGTTCGTTGGTCGATACCAGCTAACTCAAATAACTGACTTAAAGTATCACCACTTTGGATCACGCGGTCTAAAATTGGCGATGTCGGCTTAACAATTTTCAAGGTACTGTCTTGCTGAGCGATATGTGGCAATAGTGAATCGATATCAATAGCCACGGGAATTCGTTGAGATGAAAACTCTTGTTGTGTTGGCCATAATAAGGCGGCACCGACAACAAACACGCTTGCTAGCAAGAATTTCTTGTGCAAGTTTGGTAAGTTCAATTGACTTACCGATGGCCGTTGGAAGGCCATTATTTTACTCATTAGCAATGTTTAATCCACCCTAAAAGATGACGTTTTATATTTATTGTTTTTTCTTTTACTGCAAACTGTTATTGCGATACTGAGAATAAAATGAGCTAACACGTTACGTTTAGGTCATTTTTGTCATCAATATGGCCTAATATTTGATACTTCGCAGTCCGGTAAAAACAGCTTAAAACGCGGGCTTCTGTACTCAAATTGCATTTCAACGCTCTTTTATATCAAAAAAAAATCATATTACAAATATAAAATGTTATTTAATTAATATTAATTTTGAACTCAATGGCAGTCATTACGGGAGTTTGAGGTAGATCAACTGCCGTTAATCGCAAATTCATGCTGTAATTTACTTATACCAAGACCATTCATTTTATTCACTTTTATCTGCACGTCGATCCGCTCTTTCATCGCTTCGATATGGCTAATCACGCCTATCATTTTGCCCGATGCATTTAAATTATCTAATGCATCGAGTGCGGTATCTAGAGTTTGGCTGTCTAAGGTACCAAAGCCTTCATCTAAAAACAGTGAGTCAATGCTCGTTTTATGACTTACCAAGTCAGATAGCGCTAACGCAAGCGCTAGGCTAACCAAAAAGCTTTCACCGCCGGACAAGGTTCGGGTATCGCGAACTGCATCACCTTGCCAGGTATCGAGCACTTGTAACTCTAATGCATCCGACTCTTTGCGCTCTAATAAGTAACGGCCCTGGAGACGTTCAAGCTGTCGATTAGCTAACGCTACTAAATGATCTAAAGTAAGCCCTTGAGCAAATTTGCGGAACTTATCGCCTTTTTGTGAGCCGATGAGAGCATGCAAGTAGACAAGATCGTCATAAACTTGCAGTGATTGTGCCTGCTGTTTTAACAGTTGCTGCTGCCCTTCTCGCCTATTGGCATCAAGTTCGAGCTCGTGCGTTAAGCGCCACAAAGTTTGGGTTAATTGTTGATGCTCTGAATCGAGCGTCTGATGCTGCTGTAATATTTCACCTTGTTGGGCTAAATCATAACGATGTTGTTGCCCAAGCTGCATCAACTCAGTTTGGCGCGCAACGGCCTGCTCAACCAAGGTTTTGGCTTTAACAATTTCATTGTCTAATTGCTGTTTAAGTTGTTGCAATCGATAACGTTCATCCGCGCTAAGTAACGCTTGCTCAAAAGCCTGTCGATCATCAAATGGACTAGCATGTAAGGCACTCATCCATTGGCGGTGTAATTGCTGCCATTCTTGATTAACTTGTGTTGTCTGAGTTTGGGTGGCGCTTTGCTGCGCACTTAAGCTAGCAAGATGTTTATCCGCTGCTTGTAATTGCAGCTGTACTGTCGCTAATTGTTGCTGAGCTTGCTCTAATGCTGTTTGGCTTAGCTGTTTTTCATCCTCAATCACTTTATCTGCAAAAATAAGCTTACGTTGTGCCTGTAGGTTGCTGAGCTGCTGTTGTGCATTATCGAATTGCTCTGTCACTGCACTTAACCTTGTACTCAAATCCTCCGCTTGCAGATTATTGGCCATGAGCTTTTCAGCCGTAATACTCAATTGCTGCTGATTATCATTAGCCTGCTGCTGCGCTTGAGTCCAAAGCTCGAGTTGCTGTTGTAACTGGTTTAGCCAATCTACGGCATCGGCTATTGTCGGCGCCGTTAACCCTGTGGCGATAATCTGTTTTTCAAGCCCGTTGAGTAATGACGTTTGCTGCGCAGTCACCGTCTCCACTTGCTGCTGACGACTGAGTAAACCTTGCTGCAAGTTATCAAGCTGTTGTTGTAACAGCGCTTGCTGATTAATCAACTCAGCAAGCACTTGTTGAGCTTGCACCACATACTGCTGATGCTTATGTAAGGTTTTTTGACATTGGCTAAGCTGAGAGATTGTGAGCGCTAATTGCTGTTGCTTGGTTTCAGTTTGGTCGATGTAATCGCTTAATGCGGACTGCTGCTGCAAATCCAATTCAAGAGATATTGATAAAGCCTCTGTTTGCTGCTGCCACTGATGAACTATGGTTTGGATGTCTGCTTGAGTTTGAGTTAACTGTTGTTGCGTATTGTCATAATTAATTTGCAGCGCCGTTTGTTGATGTTTAATTTGCTCACCTTGTTGTTTAATCGCGTCAAGCTCAGCCTGCAACTGTTGTGCTCTTTGTTCTGTCGCTGACACATTGAGTGTTTGGTAGCGCTCAACTAAGGGATGCTCGGTTGAACCGCATAAAGCACAAGGCTCACCGGCTTTAAGTTTGGCACGCTCTATGGTTAAACTGGCAATTTGCTGTTCTTGGTGCAATAACATTTGCACATCTTTAACTTGCTGATTTTTATCACTCCACTGGCTTCTTACCCCAGAAAGAGACTGCACCAGAGCTTGCAACTCAGTCTCAAATTGCACCGAATCAGCAGTTAACTGCTGGCATTGCTGTTGCTGGCGGATAAATTGGCTCAACAACTGGGTTAATTGATAGCGTCCCGCTTGCTGCTCAATCAGTTGCTGATAATCAGCATTAATTTGTGCTTCATCTTGGCCGGCCAATAATGCTGCTAATGCTTTTTGGCTGTCTTCTTGCTGTGATCTTGCTTGAGCAAGCTCAGTTTGAGCTTGTTGTATTTGCGGCGCGAACGCCCCTAGCTTCACCTGGTTGTGCTTGATCGCATCTTGTTGCTGCGTACATAGGCTATTAATCTGGCCCAGCTGCTCGCTAAGTTGCACAACTTGTGTGTACTGGTTTTGCCAAGCGGCAAACTTTTTAGCCACTTCCTGGCCTTGTGGCAAACTCTCGAGCTGGTGCTGAATGTGTTGTTTTGCGGCGGTCAGTGTCTGTTGCTGCACTAATAAATCTTGTTGTTGCTCGCGCGTCTTTTGTTGCTGCTCATGGGTTTGTTGATGAGTTAATTTAATGTGGTTTAATTGATAATTGTGTTGATGGATCTGCTGATCCAACGGCAACACTTGCTCATCAATTAATGCCAGTAAAACGTTATGTGCCCGATTAACATTTTCAAGCTGTAGTAGGCTTTGAGTCTGCTTATGTTTATGCTCTTGCAGTAGCGTTTCAGCTTGCTCGGTTTGTTGGCTTAATTCACTCAACTGCGCCGTTAATAGTTGCGCTTTTTCGTGCGCTTTCTGCTGTTGTTCAAATAATGGCAAAATCTGCTGCGCAGGTTCACTGCGCTGTAATTGCATTAACGCGTCACTGTGTTGTTGCTGATTCGTTAGCGCCTGTTGCTGCTCAGCCTCAAGCTTAGCTAATGACTGCTGGGCTTGCTCAGAACTATTGGCCCAGGTAATAAACTGACTTAATTGAGTCAGCTGTAATTGTTGCTGCTGCAAGGTTTGGCTATATTGTTCAATCTGGTCTTTGTGTTGCTGTATTTGCTGTTGATCAAACAACTCGACACTGCCAAGTTTTGCCTCGAGCAATTTCAAATTGGTTTTGGCTTCGCTAAAATGCTGGTGAACTCGTTCTGAGATCAGTCCATAAATTTCGGTGCCGGTGAGCTCTTCTAACAATTCAGCACGATCATTGGCATCGGCATTCAAAAAGGCCGCAAACTGCCCTTGAGACAACATCATTGATTTGGTAAAACGAGCAAAGTCGAGCCCAGTAATTTGTTCAATTAATTCTGTTTTACGCTTTATTTGGCTGGCAAGAATTTTACCGTCACTTAGCTGTGCCAGCTCCACTTGTGCATCTTGCAGATTACCATCGGCTTTATCACGCGAGCGCCTTTGACTCCAAAAAGCACGATAAGCAACGCCTTTAACTTCAAACTCAACTTCGGCTAAACATTCAGCGGTGCCGCGAGTCATTAACTCATTAGTGGTTTTAGAGATATTATTTAACCGTGGCGTGCGATGGTAAAGCGCTAGGCAAATAGCATCCAGTATGGTGGTTTTACCCGAACCTGTGGGCCCAGTAATGGCAAATAAACCGTTTTCAGCAAAAGGTGATTGGGTAAAGTCGATTTTCCACTCATTTTTAAGCGAGTTAATATTTTTAAAACGAAGGCTTAAAATTTTCATGACTGTTCACCGTCTGTCGCACTTTGTGTAACAACCTCAGTGTTAACCTGATGAGACATAGTCTCTTGCAACACATGACTTGCAGCGGTTTCTTGAGTATGTCGCTCAGACTCAACCTCAGCAACCACTTGGCTAAAGCGCTGCTTAATGCGACCTAACTGCGCCTGCTGCAACTCACTGTCAAATGTTTCTTGAGCTAAACGTCGAGCAAAGACCTCATCAACACTTAACTCAGATAAGGTTTCATTATCTAACTGTTTAATATGTTGTTGACGTTGGCTACGGGCACGTTTTAATTGCAATACCTCAACCGCTTGACCTTGAGTCATGTCGGCGATACGCGATTGCAGATCTGAGAGGTAATCTTGCTGCGAGACTTCAATGCTTAACCAAGTCATGGTTGTGGCATCGGCTTGCACAGCAAATGCACTTATCTGTTGTTCAATACTGTCTAAGTCGCCTTTGAGCACCTGCATCGGCTGAAAAATGGGTACAAGCAACGGCGTAACCTGGCTGAGTGCGGCATGGCTAAACTCAACCAGAAATACCGATTTATTTGGCGTATTGTCGCTTGATAGCTCATCAAAACTGAGTGCAATAGGTGAGCCGCTATAACGAATATGGGCAGATTTCGCCACCACTTGTGGCCGATGAATGTGGCCTAAGGCAATGTAATCTGCGGCCGGGAAAAGTGCCGCGTTAAAGGCATCTAAACTGCCAATATAGATATCACGTACGGATTCAGAAGTACTTGCACCAACAGTGGTTAAATGGCCGGTCGCAATAATAGGCACTGGTGTTGCCAGCCTTGTATTAACAAGCTTTGCTTGCTCAAAACAACTTTGATAGAGCTCACTAATGGCATCACCTAATTTGCGTTGTTTATCGATTGAAGATTCACCAGATTCACTTAACACCACATCTCGTGGGCGTAAAAAAGGTAACGCACATAAAATAGCTCCTACTTCACCCATGCGATTTTTTAGGGTAAAGACATGCTCTTCAACACGTTCGAGAGCCCCTGGGATAACCACGGTATTAAGGCAGGCTAACAGGTTTTTAGATTCATTTAAGGTTGATACTGAATCGTGATTACCACCCAGTAAAATTAGCTGACAACCTGTTTGTTGAATTTGAACAATGAATTGATTATACAAGGCGCGGGCATAGCTTGGCGGCGTGCCAGTATCGAAAATATCACCCGCAACAATAAGGGCATCAACTTGATGAAGGTCGATTTGCTCAAGTAACCATGCCATAAAAGCTTGATGCTCGGCTGCGCGGCTTTTGCCATAAAAATATTGGCCGAGGTGCCAATCTGATGTGTGAATAATGCGCATAACATCCCTTTTAATCAAAAACGCTTAATAATGGCGTGAGTAAACCCGAATTGCCGCTATTACGATCACATATATTGCGACCACAATAATTTACCGCTCATTCCCAATGACATGATCACCACCAAAGGTTTAATAATTTTAACTCCTTTAGTGACCACAAGGCGTGAACCTAATGTGGCACCAATGGCCTGGCCTACCAGCATAATTAATCCTAATATCACCGCCACTTGACCACCAATTAAGAAGAAAATGAGCGAAGCAATATTCGTGGCAAAATTGAGCAGTTTTGCATGCGCAGTGGCTTTAGCTAAACCAAAACCGGCTAATGAGACAAATGCCAAGGCAAAAAAGCTCCCAGTACCTGGGCCAAAAAAACCATCATAGAAGCCAACGCCTAATGCAGCAGTAAATGCAAATACGCTTGGCGTGAGGATTTGTTGGCGGTCTTGCTCACTGATTTTTTTAGACAATAAAAAATAACAACCAATGGCTAAAATCAAAAAAGGTAACACTACCTCTAACAGTTTAGCGTCAATCATTTGTACTAATATGGTGCCAATTGAGGCACCGATAAAGGCGCAAATCAACGACAGTTTTATACTGCGTAAATCGACCAAGCCTTTACGGACAAAATATAGACTTGCAAAAAAACTCCCACCACAGGCTTGTAACTTATTGGTGCCTAAAGCCGCTGCTGGCGGCAGCCCAGCCCACATCAATGCAGGAATGGTGAGTAAACCACCCCCACCAGCTATTGCGTCAATAAAACCTGCAATTAAAGCAACAGCAAACAAAATAACGCCGAGTTGGAGCGTGAGTTCAAACATGAAAGTTCTCTATAATGGCAACAAATGTGAAGTCAGTAAGACAATAATAAGGCGTTATTAGACAATCTTTAACGTCAAAATACAAAGCGTTCCGAGTTATTTATTCGATTTAACTTAACTAATCGCAACTCGCATAAATAAATGATTATCAAACAGCTCAATGTTTGCATTGATTATCGTTTTAGGACACTGGCACTTTGCGCTTCAGTTGTGCATTGATATAGTAGCCGACCTAATGAACACTAGCTGAAGGCTTTATTATGATTGTTATTACCGGCGCGAGCAGCGGCTTAGGTGCCGCATTGACCCATCTTTACGCTGCAGAAAAACACAGTCTGTTGATCACTGGTCGCAGTGAGCAAAAATTGGCTAATGTCATGGCAGACTTAACCCCACTTGAACAAGCTAATGTAACCGCTCACGCAGCAGACTTATGTGTGGCACAGGATGTTAGTGATTTATTTTCGCGTTTATCGACGCCGCCTAGTCGGGTAATTCATTGTGCAGGTAGTGGTTACTTTGGCCCAATTGAACAACAATCTCCACATGCGATTAATCAACTAATTAACAATAACCTCACCTCAAGCATTCTACTATTACGAGAGCTAGTAAGTCGTTATCGTCATCACAAGGTGACGGTTGTTGTAGTCATGTCGACGGCAGCGCAGGCTGGCAAAGCAAATGAGTCAACCTACTGTGCTGTTAAGTGGGCTGTAAAAGGGTTGCTTGAATCCTTGCGACTAGAATTAAAAGACAGTCCCATGAAATTAGTTGCCGTTTATCCCGGAGGCATGGCAACCGACTTTTGGCAAACCAGTGGCAAAGACATCGATACTTCAAGCTTTATGACTGCAGCAGAAGCCGCCACGATGCTTAAACAAGCTTTAATCGCTACTGAGCATGGTTATGTGTCGGACATTACCCTTAATCGTAGTTAACAAGCCGTTTGTTGATTAAAGAGTTGGCTTTGTTGACCAATACCAGCAATATATCCAACCTGCTGGAGCAAAAACAATGTTTAACACTAAGGCATAAAATCCGACTAGCGGTAAATTAGTGGTTTTACCTTTGGCAAACTTTAAGGTGAAAAACACCACAACCAAGGTTAGAACGAAAATAATTTGGCCAATCAATGTGGCATTTAAATTCATGATTTTACCCTTTAATCATCAAGCCCGTTATGCTGAAATAGCAATATCGTTAACTGATGATACATTTAATATTAGATTATTGATAAGGCCACCACAATGTGTAAAAAAGTCGTCGTAATACTGGTGTCGATCAACCTGCTTCTTGGCTTGTCAGCTTGCGCTGAATTAAAACACACTGGCAAAGAAATCGGTCACACCACAAAAAAAGTGACCACAGCAATCGGTCACGGTACGCGCGATGCCGTAAAGGCCATTGGTCACGAAACTAAAGAAGTCATTAATGACATAAAAGAAGATGACTAAATTCCGTTGTATAAACTAAGAAAAAGCCGTTAATGCGGGGCATTAACGGCTTTTTTTGAATTGGACAATTCAATTTTTAATCATGACTAAATGGCGATATTAGTGTTTACAATGCTCACCGTGTACATGGTCATCATCAGCAAATTCATCATCGCCACCTTGATTTTGCATTACGCCCCAACCATCAGAAATACCGTCAAATTCTTGCGCAAAGCTATTTAACTCGGTCTCTTTACCAACCAGTGCCGCGTATTCTGGCACCATTTGCAAGCAAACAATCACTTCCCACTTAGTGTTTTCTTCATCAAAATTTAGCTCAAGCTCGCCTTGCATATCGGTTTGGCTTAATGCCTCTAACGCTGACTCTGCATCACGTTGATCATCAAACACTAAGAAGAAATCGACTTCTATTGACTTAGTAAGATCAATACCGGCATCCGCCATTGCTGCCAACATTTGGCCATTATCATCTTCTGGGAATTGCATTTATCAATCCTTACTCTGCTGGAACAATTTCAATTGTTGTACCATTGAACGATACCATATCGCCAACAACACACTTTTTACGTTTACGCGTATCAACTTCACCATTAACGGTAACCTGACCTTCGGTAATGACATGCTTTGCTTCACCACCACCGTTAACTAAACCAAGTACTTTGAGTACTTTGTACAGTTCTACGAATTCATCACCTTGAAGTAATGCAAACGCTTGAGTTTGAGTCGTCACAATAATCGCCTTTTTATCAAAATATATCGGCTATTATAGCCTATGCCAGTTTAGCAAGCATCAAGCATTTTAAATGGACTACTAAAGGCATATTCAAAGCCTAACTGATGGCTGATTAATTGACCGTCGATAATTTTACTGGGTTGTTCCTGTTGATTAAACTGCGGCGCAATTAATCCCAGATGCTTGGTCGCAGCAACATAAAATTCACCGCGAGTAGGATGCTCATTTGCAGTAAGATTATAAATAGCTGAGGTATCTTTACGTGACAAAATCAAGCTAACGGCAGCAATACAGTCATCTAAATGCACTAAATTTACCGCAACATTGGCACCACTCACATCGGTTTTACCCGCAAAAAAGCGTCCAGGATGACGTTTCGGTCCAACTAAGCCTGAAAATCGCACAATACAGCTGTTTTGCATTGCAGAAAATATCGCTTCTGCTTGTAGTAAAATATCGCTGCTATCATTAAATGCCGCCGCATCTTGTTCGGTGACGATTTGATCTAGCGACGGATAAACCCCTGTCGTACTGATAAAAATCACTTTTTGGTATTGGCGTTCACCGATAAAGTTTTTCAATTGAGTTAAATAAGCAAGATAGTCAGTATCACCGCGCCTTAGTCCAGGCGGTATATTAATCACGATAGCATCGGCATCGAATAAAGATGAGTGTTTTGCATCAGCAATAATATGGGCCAAATCGAGTTGATAAGCCTCGATACCCGCTTGCTGTAACTGAGCTAAATCATCAGGATCACGCTTTGAAGCTTTTACCTTGAAACCTTGTTTAACTAACTGTGTGGCTAGTGGGAAACCAAACCAACCACATCCGATAATGGTAATTGTATTCATGTGTTCTCAGTGTAACTAGGTGATGTATTAGTGATTAAAGTGGTTAAAATAAAAGCTGATTGGGCTGTTAGCTTGTAATGTTTTAATCGCGCCTTCTGATAAGTCTTCTAGCTTAATGACTTCTTTTATTTGCACATCTTCATCAATTAAAAATCGAAAGCTTGGCTCTGAACCGCTGTCATGGCAGGACCATACATGAGGTTGTTTGACATCGGTAGTCGTCATCATCACCTTGGCAATATTGTCGTCGGTTAAGCGAACTATTGTGCCTGGTGGATAAATACCTAATATTTTAACTAACACCGAAATCAAATTGTTACTGTGCTTACTGCTTTGAGTTTTAAATAATATGCCCAATGCAATTTGTGGACTCTGATGTTGATGTAAAAGGATTTCATAACTATTGGCCAAAGACACTATTTGGGTTGTCTGTAAAATTTTTGCTTCGGTTAAATGATTAGGAAATCCACTGCCATCAATAAACTCGTGATGATGCAGCACAATATCCAGCATGGCTTCAGGAAACAATCCGGTTCGATTAAGAATGTCATAACCAAAGTTAGGATGCATTTTCAAAAAGTTACTTTCGTGATCGGTTAATTCACCCCGCTTGCGCCTAATGGTTTCAGGCACTTTGAGTTTACCGATATCATGAAACAAACTGCCTAATGCAATGTCACGCACCTCACTTTTAGTCAGTGATAAAGTATGAGCAATCAGCATAGAAATAACCGCCACTGAAATACCGTGCTGTGTGACGCTGATATCGGTTTCACCGCTGCCCACTAAGGTTAAATGAGGGGTTTCGCTTTCATACAAATGATCAACTAAATCTTCGACTAAAGTGGCCGCTTCCCGATAAGCGCCTTCAGGATCGCTAACGATTTTGCCAAACACGGTTCGACTATCATTAACTGATTTAAGAAAATGTTGTTGGCTAACGCGCATACTCTTTTTTGCTAATGGCCGATAATCGATTTCTTCAGCAACCACTTCTTCAGGTAATTCGATGTCTTCAGGTTCTGCAATTTGCGGCAATAAATCATGACCTTCAATCACATAAACGTATGACAAATCGAGACCTTTTATCATCTCAATTTGGACTTGTTTTTCAAGCTTAACTTTACTGCGGAAAAAAGGATGGCTAGTCCAAGATAAAGGCAGCTTAACGGTTAACCCGAGCACCATTTGCGAAACAGGTATTTTTAGTAATTCTGCTTTAGCCAAAATATCGATCCTTTTCACATTCGCCGAATGATGGCGGTAATGAAAGTGCCATTGTTACACTGACATTTTCACAAATAGACTTATGTGTATCAAGGTCTTACATCTTTACCTTTGGTGATGATCAAATATAGTGCATTTATGCCTAGGCGTACATTATTTCGTATCTTGTTTACTCTCATCTATTGATGACGTTGCAACTTGCGCCTCGGTCTCATCTTCAGTCCAATCGGCAAAGTAGTAGTATAATCGTTTTGACTTTAATACATAAATCACTGACCAAAAAAGAAAAAGTGCGTCAATTGAATAGCCAATTTTAAACAAAAAGTCATCGTGCATCATCCGCTGGAATAAAAATATGCCATCAAGGATAAGCAATGCCCATAAAAACCAACCACTGTTCTTAAACAGTGGAATGAGTATCGGCCAACTGCGTTTTCGTTCGGCAATAATAAGTCCATAAAGCAACACGGCGCCAACGCCAGCAATTAATGCTAAGACAAAGTCGCTTTTTTCAGGATAAAACAACCGAACTAAACCAGCGCGGTCATTAAACTGGGTGAGTGAGGCGATAAAAATACACCAACCACGGGCTAAAAAAACTAAGATTAAATACAAAAACAACGGTGGTTTAATATGACCGCGATCATCAAGCCAAGTAATATTACTAAAATTCACAATAGCCTCTTATCGGCTGTCACAAGTATAAATAAAACATCTTTATTAGCATCAATATCAGCTCGGTTAGTTTGATCCATTGAGTAAATCCAGCAAACCTTGCTCGTCGATGACCTTAACCCCCAACTCCTGTGCTTTAGCAAGCTTAGAGCCAGCAGCTTCACCAGCAACAACACAATCGGTATTCTTAGACACACTGCCGGCCACTTTTGCACCTAAGGCCTGTAATTGGGCTTTAGCATCATTACGATTAAGTTGAGTCAATGTGCCAGTTAATACCCATGTTTGACCTTTTAGGCTTAATTGTGACTCATCGGCTTGTTCTATAACCGGCCAAGTAATACCCGCAGCAAGCAATTGTTGTATTACTTCGATGTTGTGTGGCTGAGCAAAAAATTGACGAATGTGCTTTGCAACAATGTCACCAACATCTGCCACCTCAAGTAACTGTTCCACACTGGCACTGCGGATTAGTTCAAAATCAGCGAAGTGTTGTGCCAAATTAGCTGCGGTTGCTTCACCGACTTCTCGAATACCTAGGCTATATAAAAAACGCGCCAAGGTAGTGGTTTTAGCATCTTTAATTGCCGCCACGATATTGGTCGCCGACTTCATTGCCATGCGATCTAACATGGTCACCGCAGAAGCCGTTAGGGTAAATAAATCGGCAGGGGTTTTAACTAATTCTTTATCAATAAGTTGCTCGACAATTTTATCGCCCATACCATCAATATTTAACGCTTTACGCGAGGCAAAATGCTTGATCGCTTCTTTACGTTGCGCTTCACAAAATAAACCACCACTGCAACGCGCAACGGCTTCGCCCTCTAAACGCTCAACAATACTTTGGCAAACAGGACAATGCAGAGGAAACACAATATCTCGAGCATCATCAGGGCGCTGCTCTGGGACTATCGCAACAATTTGTGGGATAACGTCGCCAGCGCGGCGAATGATCACAGTGTCGCCAATCTTAACCCCAAGGCGAGCGATTTCATCTGCATTATGCAAGGTAGCATTTGATACCGTCACGCCACCAACAAATATTGGTTTTAGACGGGCTACTGGGGTAACGGCGCCAGTTCTGCCGACCTGAAAGTCAACCGACTCCAGTAAAGTCATTTCTTCTTGAGCAGGAAATTTATAGGCTATGGCCCATCGAGGGGCTTTAGCGACAAAACCAAGAGTTTGCTGCTTAGCAATGTCGTTAACCTTGATGACTACGCCATCGATTTCATATTCAAGTGCAGTGCGTCTGGCCATAATGTCAGCATAATAAGCGTACACTTGCTCCAATGACTCAGTCACTTTCACTTCATTGCTAACCGGTATCCCCCATTGTTTTAGCTGTGTTAACTGGCCAAAATGAGTGGTTTGCATCGGTTGTGATTCACCTTCAACCACACCGAGTGCATAAGCATAAAACCCTAGTGCGCGTGCAGCGGTAATTTTACTGTCTAACTGGCGTAAACTCCCTGCAGCCGCATTACGCGGATTCACAAACACTTTGTCACCTTTGCTGATTTGACGTTGGTTTAATGCCTCAAACGCCGCTTTAGGCATAAACACTTCGCCACGCACCTCAACAAGATCGGGAAATCCTTCACCACGTAATTTAAGAGGAATGGAACGGATAGTGCGCACATTTTCAGTAATGTCTTCACCGACACTGCCGTCACCCCGTGTTGCTGCTCGCTCAAACAGACCCAAACGATAAGTAATACTCACCGCGAGACCATCGAGTTTGGGTTCGCAGACATAATCAACGCTATCGACTTTATCAGTGATACGCTTGTTAAAGGCAGCAAAGTCGGCTTGTTCAAAAGCATTATCAAGGCTTAGCATTGGTTTAAGGTGGGTAATTTGAGCAAACTTTTGCAAGGCCATACCACCGACTCGCTGTGTCGGTGAGTCAACTGACTTAAATTGCGGATACTCTTGCTCTAGCTCAGTTAAGCGCTTAATTAATCTATCGTATTCAGCATCGGGAATTGACGGAGCATCATCAACGTAATAACGAATATTATGCTGATTAATAGTATGAGTGAGTTGATCCATTTCAGTTTGAATAGCGTGCATTGTGGTATCCGTAATACGAGTTGTAACCGTAATTTTCTTATAAAAATGAACAGGTATAAAACAATTAAGGCCGCTGCTGCGGCCTTAATAAAAACATCAACCTACGCCGCATTGAGTCGTCGTAAATACTCTTTTTTGGTCCCATCGGTCCAAGGTTGACGTTGTCCATCTAGTAATTGTGCATTGAGATCGTCGGCAATTTGATAAGCCGAGTTCAACATAATGGTAAAGTTCATCATTGGATCGCCGTATCCAGGTAAGGTCATAAATAACACCACACCTTGAGTCACAAACTGCTCCATTTCATCTGGATCAAACACGCCTGGCTTTAACATGTTGGCAAGTGAAAACAGTACTTTACCTGTACCAGCGTTATCAATGTGACGATGAAAAATGTCCATGTCACCAAATTTAAAATTAAGCGATAACAAACTTGGTAACAATTCAGCGCCCTTAATTTGTTCACCTTCTTTTGCCACGATATGCAGTACTAATACATCGGTCGGCTCTAGCGGTTCATCAGCCGGGGCATCAGCTGGCTGAGTTGAATTAGCGTTATTGTCTAACTTAACCTCAGGGTTAATCTCAGCGGCAGGTGTTGGCTCTGCCATTTGCGTTGCTTTATGGGGTTCGGCTTTGGCTGCCAGAGGCTTACCGGTATAGCTTTCTAACTTGGCTGTACTGGTTGAAGGATTAAATATCTTTTTAGGCGTATTCATTGATACGCTTGGCGTCACAGCAGCTTGAAGATCATCTTCAACAAACAATGTCTGTTGTGTTGGTTGCGCAGTTTTAGCTTCAGCATGGCTAGGCTCAGATGGCTTAATCGCGGGCTGACGGAGCGAGTCTTGCAAGGGTGTGTTGGAAAGCTTTGCATCACTTGAATGAGGCTTTTGGCTTAAATTAGTTTTTAATATCGGCTTAATGACCGTCTCTTCAACCTCGCCAGGTTTACGCACGCGCACCGGGCCAATACCATCGGCGTCAAAACCGTCAGAGTCGATACGTTTAGCTTGTTCTTTATAAAACCCAGCCATAGGACTTTGTTTCATTGACTTAGGTTGTTGCTTACGAATCGACCAAAAACCGTGCACTAACACCGCAATGATTGCGATTGCGCCTAATACGAATAACACCAGTTGTAGATCTTTCATAGATTCCCTGTCTTCCTAATTTATACCGCGTCAGCCATGGCGACTGCGGCTTCAATGTCCACTGCGACTATTCTTGAAACGCCAGGTTCATGCATAGTAACGCCAATAAGTTGATCAGCCATTTCCATTGTTATTTTATTATGACTGATATAAATAAATTGCACACTTTGTGACATTTCTTTCAGTAACCGACAAAAACGTTCGACGTTGGCGTCATCCAAAGGTGCATCAACTTCATCTAGCATACAAAAGGGTGCTGGATTCAGTCTAAAAATGGCAAAGACCAATGATAAAGCGGTTAACGCTTTTTCTCCACCACTAAGTAAATGTATGGTGCTATTCTTCTTACCTGGCGGCTGCGCCATGATGGTAACCCCCGTTTCGAGAAGGTCATCACCCGTTAAGGCCAAGTACGCTTTTCCCCCACCAAAGACTTTAGGAAATAGCAGACCTAAATCATGATTTACCGTTTCAAATGTTGCTTTAAAACGACTGCGGGTTTCTTTATCTATCTTACGGATAGCGTCTTCTAATATCGCTAACCCTTTATTTAAGTCGTCATCCTGACTGTCTAAATACGCTTTTCTCTCTCGTTGCGATTCAAATTCTTCAATGGCTGCAAGGTTGATAGCACCAAGACGTAAAATGTTCTGTTTCACTTTTTCAAGCTGTTGCGACCAAGCGTCAATAGATGCCTGCTCTGGCATGTCGGCAATCACTTGTTGCAGCTGGATTTGCTGTTCTTGGAGTAATTGCAGCTGACCATTGGCCTGCCCTTTTAAACCTTCACGACGTAACTTTAACGCGCTTATCTTTTGAGTCAAGTCCTGTAGCACTACAAGCTGTTGTTTTTGCATCAATACTAAACTGTCTAAGCTGGTTTGCAGCTCTGCTTGTTGAGAACGATTATGCTGTAATTGCTGCTGCAGAGCTTGCTGCTGCTCGAGTACTTGAGCTAACTGAGTTGAAAGTTGGCTCAAATCATGTTGACCGCGTTGCTGCTGATTGTCGAGTAACATTTGTTGTAACTGAGTCAATTGGTTGATTAATTCAGTCTTTTTTTCATGCTTTTGCTTTAATTTTTGCTCGCTCAATGCTTGTTCAGTGACATGCTGTTGCACTTGTGCTTGCTGGTGCTTAACACGATTAGCAGCATCAGAGCGAATAGCTTTGGTTTCTCGAAGCTTAGCTTGACTCGTTTGCCAAGCTTGTTGGGCCAGCTCGTGTTGATTCATTGCCTGTAACAATGCTTCTTCTTGAATAAGGATCTGCTCTTCAAACGCATCAACTTGTATGTGTTTATCGTCTATTTGCTGAGTAAGTTTGCTTATAGTCTGACTATATTGTTGTTGCTTTTGACGTTTATCAGCGACTTGCTGAGTTAAACTCGTGACCAAAGAGTGCAGTTTTGTCTGCTCTATTTGTAACTGATGACAGGCTTGTTGGCATTGATTCAGTTCTAGCTGAGTAGTTGCGGCCCGTTGAGTTAATGATGTCAGTGATTGCTGAGACGATACCTGCTGTTGCTCAAGTTCTGCTAGCTGCTGACTTAAACTTAAGCGCTCTTGGCTGAGCACAATAGCTGATTGCCCCGACTGAGTATGATTAAGCACAAAACCATGGCCAATCAAAAAACCTTCTTGGGTGGCAATATATTGTTCGGGGGCTAATGTCGGCAATAACACTTTGGCTTCAGCCATACTCGTCGCCCACACCACGTGTTGTAACCAAGGCGCTAAATTCACCGGCGTGGTCAAAGCAGGATAAACCACGGTTTCTTGCTGTTCAAACCCCACGATTGGACTGGTTTCATCTACCAAAGACGTTATGTCCTCAGCTAAAATAGGTAACTGACTTAACCCTTGTAAGACTTTATCGACCGCTTTTTCCCAGCCGGGCACCACCTCAATCACTTGCCATAATTGTTGACCCTCATCTTGAGTGTGCTCAGCCAATAGCTCGTCAATAAACTGCAAGCGCGAATGATGATGAGTCACCGATTGCTTGAGTTTTTGATAGGTTTCGCTTGCTTCAGTCACAGCTTGCTGCTGTTCAACTAAGGTCAATTTAAGTTGACTGTGTTGTAGCTGTTTATCAGTAAGTTGTTGATCAAATTTGGCTAATTGGGTCTCACTGAGTTGCAATTCTTGATGGTTATTCTGTTGTGCTAAAGCAGCGAATTCGCTTTGAGATTGAGATAAACGCTGCTCGTCTTGCCGAACACTTTGCTGTTGATGACTGAGGGTTGATTGACTCAGTGCCAACTGCATTTTATTGCTCGCCAAGGTTTCGGCATACTGGGTTAGCTGGCGTTGCTGATCATCACAAGCTTCTTCAATAGCAAACACCTGCTCATCGATCTGCTCAAGCGCCTGGTTTGCCTGATCATAAGCGGGTTGATGAGTATTCACTTGTTCAACTAACTGCAGGTGAACGTCAGTCATCCTGACAATATGTTCCTCAGCTTGCTCAACTTGCTGTTGTAACGACTGAATTTGTTGTTGCAGCTGGTTATCTTGTTGCTGTTGATGCGCAAGCTGTTGCTCAAGCTTGGTGGTGGTATTGCCAGCTTGGTAATACTGTTCAACCAGTTTATGTTCGGCATCACTGAGTTCAGCCAATTGCTGTTTCAGCTGAATAACACTGGTATCGCCCTGCTGGGCATTCTTGGCTAACGCTTCAGCTCTCAGTTCACCTGCAGCCGTTTCGGTGTCGAGCTTGTCGGTTTGCTGTAATAGTTGTTGATAGCGCATAACGAGGAGCTGGCTATGTAACTGGCGTTCGCTGTGTTTTAATTCGCGATAGCGCAACGCCGCTTTAGCTTGTTGCGATAATTTATCTAACTGAGCGCCGAGCTCAACCCGAATATCATTTAAACGTTCAAGGTTTTCACGGGTATGACGAATCCGATTTTCAGTTTCACGGCGGCGTTCTTTATAACGCGAAATACCGGCGGCTTCTTCAATAAATACTCTCAACTCTTGAGGTTTAGATTCAATTAAACGTGAAATCGTCCCCTGTTCGATAATTGCGTAGCTTCGTGGCCCAAGACCGGTCCCCATAAATAAGTCGGTAATGTCTTTGCGACGACACTTTTGACCATTTAAAAAGTAACTTGATTCACTATCGCGGTTGACTTGGCGCTTAACCGATATTTCTTGATAACTGGCGTACTGACCAGTAAGTCGTCCTTGGGTATTTTCAAATACAAGCTCTACCCCAGCCACCGAAATAGGCTTGCGCGAAGATGAACCGTTAAAAATAACATCGGTCATCGAATCGCCACGTAAATGCTTGGCACTACTTTCCCCAAGTACCCAGCGTACAGCATCAATCACATTGGATTTGCCGCAGCCGTTAGGGCCAATAATGGCCGATAAGGCATTATCAAATGGGATTTTTGTTGGGTCTACAAACGACTTAAATCCAGCAAGTTTTATTTGTTTTAATCTCATGTTGCCAGTTCAGGTACGCATTAAAAGGAAAAAGCAGTTCACTTTAGCAATTGAGCCGCATTTTGTAACGATTTTTATCCTATTGATCCTGTTTATCACTTGTTTTATTGTCTCTGGCTGGTCAAAATCAATGTTATGAGTCATAAAAAAGGCGCGTTAAATGGTAAACAACACTCAGACCGTTAAAAAGAGCGGTGTAAATTATTTTATGCAAGGCTTTCAATTAATTAAACAGCCGGGGTTACGCTCGTTTGTGTTTATCCCGTTAATGATAAATTTACTGCTGTTTGCTGGGGCAATGTATTTTGCCTTGGGCCAATTGACTGAGCTATTCGATTGGATGAATGGCCAACTCCCTGACTACTTAAGTTGGTTACATTTTTTCTTATGGCCATTAGCCTTGTTAACCATGTTAGTGGTCATGTCATTTATATTCAGCTCAGTGATGAACTGGCTGGCAGCTCCCTTTAATGGCTTATTGGCCGAAAAGGTTGAACAACACTTAACAGGTAAAAATTTAAATACCGGCACATCTGTCGATATGGTGAAAGATTTGCCCCGTGTGTTAGGCCGAGAATGGATCAAACTGAAATACTATTTACCCAGAGCATTATTATTTTTAGTGTTGTTTTGGGTGCCGGTCATTGGTCAAACAGCTGCACCTATTTTATGGTTTTTATTTACCGCTTGGATGATGGCGATTCAATATTGTGACTATCCTTTTGACAACCACAAAGTCAGTTTTGATGATATGAAGTTTGCCCTTAAGAACACTAAAGGTTCAAGCTACAGTTTCGGGGCATCGGTGACCTTATTTTCGATGATCCCTATTGTTAACTTTATCGTTATGCCTGTAGCCATTTGCGGCGCAACTGCGATGTGGGTAGATAAATATCGTCAAGCCTACAAAAACAATATTATCGCTCCGGATTAATCGGCTGTTATTGGCCTCGATGAATAAATACTAATCTAACAGTCTAATGGCATACCTTCAGAGATGATTTATGAGTAAGGTGTCATTGGAGAATAGATCGACTTGATACTCCCTCAGCCCGATGCTTAGCAGCGGGCTTTTTATTATATTTACCATTAAGATTTAACACTTGGTAACAATTTACCGGTAATTTTAACACGGGCGAAACCTCCGCTTTAATAGGTTTTTTGAGATAATGTCGCAAATAACAAAAATATCAAAGAGTACCTGTGACCAACTTGTTAACCTCAGCCAAGAGCCCACGTCCAATCAACCGTTTACGCCAAATGAATAACCTTGCTTGCGGGTTAATGTTGAGCAGTTTTCTATCCTTCGCTGCACTTGCAGGTTCCAGCCAACAGTTTCACCTCGACATTCCGACCATCAATGAAGATATAGTACTTGATGGCGACTTTAATGAAGCAGCATGGCAACAAGCCACTGAAGTGATGCTTAATTACGAAACTTCTCCTGGAGAAAACACTGCCGCGCCAGTCAGTACTAAGGTCAAGGTATATGCGTCAAACACCAGCCTATATTTTGCATTTACTGCCCAAGACCCTAATCCCGATAATATTCGGGTCAACTTACGTGACCGCGATAAATCCTGGGGCGATGACATGGTGGGGATTAAACTGGATACCTTCAACAATGCTCGTTTAGCGTATCAATTTTTTATTAATCCTTATGGCGTCCAAAGTGACTCCATTGAAAATGAACTCACAGGCCAAGAAAGTGATGCCTGGGACGGTATTTGGTATAGTGAAGGCAAGCTCACCGCGAACGGCTTTCAAGTTGAAGTGCAGCTGCCATTAAGATTATTTAATTTTGATGGTACTAACCCTATCCAAACCTGGGGCATTGAGCTGATCCGCTTTTACCCTCGCAATGAAACCCATCGTTTATCCACCCACCAAATTGACCGCAATGTATCATGTCAGTTATGCCAATTAGGTACGGCATCAGGCCTAGCAGGTGCCACTCAAGGTAAAGATTTACAGCTCACACCATCGATAGTTGCTAACCAAAGTCAACAAAGAGATGTCGGTCAATCCCAACCTTGGAATGATGAAAATAATGTTGATATTGGAGTTGATTTACGTTGGGGAATCACCCCGACTACATTGTTAAATGCCACCCTCAACCCTGACTTTTCTCAAGTAGAAGCCGATGCTGGCCAGCTTGATGTTAACAACACCTTTGCGCTGTTTTTTCCAGAAAAACGAGCCTTTTTTCTCGATAATAAAGATTACTTTGATACTCAACTGGATTTATTGCACACCCGTAATATTAGTTCGCCAGATTATGGCTTAAAACTCACGAGCAAAACCGACGACCATACATTTGCAATACTGGCAGCCAATGATGTCCAAAGTCAGTTTTTAGTGCCCGGTAATTTAAGCTCAGACATTGCCGTTATCGACGAGCCAAGCCATAACTTAGCAGCCCGATATCGTTTCGATCCTAGTAAGCAATTTTCAGTCGGTGGTTTAGTGACTTTGAAGCAGGCGAATGAATACCATAACTATGTCGCTAGCGCCGACATCAAGTATCAACCGACAAAGCAAGATACATTAACGGCTCAATATGCCCACTCACAAACCGCCTATCCTGATGCGCTATTTAATCAATTTTGTGGCGGCGATAATTGTAGCCAAAGCCAACTTGATTGTGACCGAGGAGATTGTGCGATAAATGAGCGCGTGCTTCGTACTCGTAAAGACGGTGAATTTAGTGATGCTATGTACAGCATCACTTACAAGCATGAACGCCGTAATTGGTATGCCAACACACAATACCAATCTATTGGCCGCGATTTTAGGGCCGATTTGGGATTCATTGATAAAGTCGATGTGAGCAAGTTTGTTGCTGGCGGCGGCTATATTTGGTACCCAGAAAATAACTTCTTCAGCAAAATAACATTTGGTGGCGACTGGGATATTAGCCATAGCCAAGATAATGAGCGTTTGGAACAAGAAACAGAAATGCTTGTTGAATTCGAAGGTGGTCTACAAAGCTATATCGCCTCAGGTATCGTACAACGTGAACGAGTGGGTCGGCGTCATAATCCAAGCATCATCAACATTGATGGCAATACCACCATGTTTGAAGAAACCTTAGGCTGGTTTTACACTAACTTTACTCCCATTGGTTCACTCAAACTCGAGCTGGATGTAAACTATGGCGATGATATTGATTTTGCCAACGATCGTCCGGCAACAATTACCATGTTCAATCCAGGTGTGGAATGGAAACTAACCGAATCTCTTGTGCTGGATCTCTCGCATCGTTACCAGGTATTAGACGTTGACGATGGACGTTTATTTACAGCCAATCTCAGTGACGTTCGCCTAAATTGGCAGCTGACGCTAAACAGTTTTATCCGCCTTAGCAGTGTGTACACGCGTATTGAGCGCGATGCTGATTTATACCGCTACCAACGCCCTGATTCACTTTATCAAGATATGGGTAATGAATTACTGTATGGCTATAAACTCAACCCCCAAAGCGTATTCTATCTCGGTTACTCAGATGCCTTTATTGCTAATGATGACATTGATTCATTAACCCAAGACGAAAAGACCTACTTTATGAAAGTCAGCTACGCTTGGTTACTGTAAGCATTAATCACAAAACCGTGACGGGTAAGCTAATGCGATAGATTTCTGCCATGACGAAATACCCCCAGCACCAAGCAAGTTGCTGTAGACGCAATAAGGCCGTTGATACTGAGTATCAACGGCCTTATTCATTACAGATCTTATCGGCTCACTTAGCCATAGAACAAGAGCTACTTTTATTATATTGAATCAATCGGCGCTAGCAAGGTAGGCATCTTTATGACGGCCTATCAGCCAATTAGCACTTTTCAAGTACAATACTACCAATAGAATAACCCGCACCGAATGAGCACAATAAACCTAAGTCACCGGTTTTGAAATCTTGATTAAATTTATGAAAAGCAATAACCGATCCCGCAGAGGCGGTATTGGCATACTCATCGAGTACTATTGGTGCTTTATCTGCTTCAACATTGTCACCAAGAAGCTTTTTCACCACAAACAAATTCATATTAATGTTGGCTTGATGCAACCATAAACGCTTAAATTCTTCAGGCTTTATTTGCTCATCAGTAAATTGGGCATCTAAATGCTGGTAAATCATCGGTAATAATTCTTTAAATACTTTACGACCTTGTTGATGAAACAATTTATCAGCCGTAGTAGCATTTTCAGGATCGCAACGATTTACAAAGCCAAAATTACTGCGAATATTACTAGAGTAATCAGTTAAACAACGCATAGACAATACGCTAAAGGCACGTTTTGAGGTCGATAACTCTTCGCGCTCAACCACAACTGCGGTAGCAACGTCACCGAAAATAAAATGACTGTCACGATCACGAAAATTGATTTGTGGTGAGGTTAATTCAGGATTGATGACCAATACTCTGTTTGCCGTACCACCACGAATCGCATTAACCGCATTCACAATCGCAAAAGTCGCTGATGAACAAGCCACAAGCATGTCATAAGCAAATCCTTTAGTGCCCATAGCTTGCTGGATCTCAATCGCAATCGCCGGGTAAGCCCGCTGTGTATAAGCACAAGCAACAATCACTAAATCAATGTCTTCAGCCGTTAGGTTTGCTTGCTCTAGGGCTTGTTTGGCTGCGTTAATCCCCATTTCAGCTTGCATAGATAATAATTCAGAAGACTTATCAGCAATTAATGGCATCATGATATCGGTATCGAGAATCCCCTCTTTCACCATCACATAACGGCTTTTTATCCCAGAGGCCTTTTCGATAAACTCACTTGAAGAGTACGCCATTGCAACCGTGGCTCCGGCTTCGATATCTGCTGCATTTTGCTGATTAAATAGGTCTACATAGCTGTTGTAACTGTTAACCAGTTCGTCGTTAGAGACACTGTAAGGTGGTGTGTATAAACCACTGCCTGAAATCACAACTTTATTCATTTTGCTCTACCATTTTTAGTGAATGAGTTAGCGAAAGTTCATCTGCGCCAGAGAGATCGACATCAATTCATCGATCTAATTTATTGAAAGGTTTACTCTCCCTTATCAATAAACCATGCTCGTCAATTGGGTAGCACGACATAGAAACATTTTGCTGATTAACGCCATTCTAGTATTTTATGATTTATTCTTGGCATACTAAATTAAATTTATCTGATGGTCAGACCATTGAATGATGATAATTCGCCCCAAAAGCCTAATATAGCAGCATATAGAGGTTTTTTAGAATAAAGGTTTACACCTTAATAACTAAAAGGAATAAAGAAGAACAAATTATCACTTCTAAATCCTGCTAAGCAGATTATGATTAGACAATGCAACCATAGGAGCAAATAATCCATGAGCAAAATTTTCGAAGATAATTCATACACTTTAGGCAACACACCGCTAGTTCGTTTAAACCGCGTCAGCAATGGCAATGTGTTAGCAAAAGTAGAATCACGTAATCCTAGTTTCAGTATCAAATGCCGTATTGGCGCGAACATGATTTGGGATGCTGAAAAAAAAGGTCTACTCACTAAAGATATCGAGTTAATTGAACCTACATCTGGTAACACAGGTATTGCACTTGCTTATGTTGCTGCAGCGCGTGGTTACAAATTAACCTTAACTATGCCAAACACGATGAGCTTAGAACGTCGTAAGCTGCTTAAGGCATTAGGTGCTAACTTAGTGCTAACAGAAGGCGCTAAAGGTATGAAAGGTGCTATTGAGAAGGCTGAAGAAATTCGCCAATCAGCACCAGAAAAATATCTAATACTTGGCCAATTTGATAATCCTGCTAACCCAGCAATTCATGAACAAACCACGGGTCCAGAGATCTGGAATGATACTGATGGTGAAGTTGATGTATTTGTCGCAGGTGTAGGTACTGGCGGAACATTGACCGGTGTCAGTCGTTTCTTAAAAGCACAAGGTAAAACCATTACCTCTGTCGCTGTTGAGCCTGTTGACTCACCTGTTATTGCTCAAGCTTTAGCTGGACAGCCTATACAGCCTGGTCCACACAAAATTCAAGGTATCGGTGCTGGATTTATTCCTGGTAACTTAGATTTATCTCTTATTGATCGCGTAGAAGCCGTTACAAATGACGAGTCAATTGAAATGGCCCGTCGTTTAATGAAAGAAGAAGGTATCCTTGTAGGTATTTCTTCTGGTGCTGCTGTTGTTGCTGCTAACCGTATTGCAGCATTACCAGAATTTGCCGATAAAATGATTGTGGTTATTCTTCCATCTGCCGCAGAGCGATATTTATCAACAGCATTATTTGCTGGTGAATTTAGTGACAGTGAAAACGTGCAGTAATACCGGTTAGCTTAATTTAATTGTTAAGCACTAAATTAACCCAAAAATGCCAGCAAATTGCTGGCATTTTTTATCGTGAATACTAATACCCCCTCGCCTACTTTTCTGCTCTTGTGAGTTAGATATTACCGAATAAAAATTAACCACTAATCAACAACCGATTAAACAGGAATAACAAATCAAGATAACCGCATAAATACCACTTCAATTATCTTTCCTAGTAAGAAAATAATATCGCATGAGTCACTTAAGTTATTAATAGCGTTATTCATAACTCTATTAATGACTAATACTGCTTAGTCTAAAAAGGATTATTTACCCTATCATTTTCAGCGTAATTAAATAATTTCATCTTTTTTTACACCAACAAAAATTACAATCCTATAACAACCAGTAATTAAAACCCGCTCAACACCTCAGCAAATAAACATATATACAACAATAAACCAAAATAACGAAACCAATTAGCATCAAATTACTCACATCCAAGTATTTTAGACACTGAATTGCTTATTTTTTGTTAATTAAAGATGTTTAATGTGTTAACGCCTATTTAGGTAACATGCTGATTTATAAGTATTGTATTTTAATCTCATTATGGTTATATCCATATTGGTGTAATTTTGTTTCATTTTTATATTAAAAATGTTTAAAAAAATCATCACATAATAAAAAATAATTCTGGGAGAGATAAATGCAAGTAAATTCACAACTAGCCAATGCGATTCGCGTAGCGCTAATCGGTGGTGCGGCACTGTCTGCTGCAACTACTTTTAATACTTTTGCAGCAGAAGACACTGCTGCTGCACCGGTAGAAAGAATATCTGTAACGGGGTCACGTATTATTCGTGAAGGCGCTGTAGCACCAACACCGGTTACAGTAATTACTGGCGACGAGTTATTATCAACAGGTGTAACTAATATTGGTGAAGCGCTAAACCAATTACCTGCACTCGGTAATACCTACTCGCTAGCCAACTCTGGGCGATTTATTGGTACATCTGGTCTTAACTTGCTCGATTTAAGAAGCATGGGCACCGCCAGAACACTAGTATTAGTCGACGGTAAACGTCATGTATCAAGCTCTGCTGGTACATCCTCTGTTGATGTTAATACTATCCCAAGTGTTTGGATTGAAAGAGTTGAAGTGATTACCGGCGGTGCATCTGCTATTTATGGCGCTGATGCGGTAACTGGTGTAGTTAACTTTATTTTAAAGAAAGACATTAACGGTTTAGATGTATCAGCAACCAAAGGTTGGGCTGATGACAGCGGCCACAATAAGGATCGTTTTTCTTTATCTTATGGAACTGACTTCGCCCAAGGTGATGGTAATGTTGCCTTCGCAGTTGAATACAGTGCTCAAGAGCAACTTCGCGCCTTTGATCGCGATCAAACATCAACTTCATTTTCGAGTCTAGCAAATAAAAATCGTCCTACCGATAATAATGACCCATCAGATCCAGATAAAATATGGACACCTAATGCTGGTCATTACACCATTAGTAATGCGGGCACTTTCAATTTAGACGGTTGGAAAAGCTTTAATCCTGATGGCTCGTTAAGAGATGTCTATAGTGGTCAAAATGTTGATGGCATTCGTTGTGCTAATTGCGATGTAACCAACTTGAATCAATTTGTTGAGTTACAACCCGAATTTGAACGTTACAATATTAACTTCAAAGCAAACTACCAGCTTAATGATAACCATAACGTTTATTTTGAAGCTAAATACGTTAACAGCCAATCAACAGATGAAGGTCAACCGGCATTTTTCTTTGGTAACCCGGTTAACAATATTAAAATTGATAACGCTTTTATCAATCCTGAACTTGTTGCTTTAATGAAAGCAAACAAAGATAGCGACGGAAATGCTGTGCCATTAGACACTCTCAATATCCGTCGTTTTATGACGGACTTGGGTGCACGCATTGAAGATGATACTCGTGAAACCCAACGCTATGTTGTCGGTCTTGAAGGCATAGTATTTCAAGATTGGGATTACGACGCCTATGCGATATACGGTCAAACGGATTTAGAACGGGTTAATAAAAATAACTTAATCTATGATAATTATACCAACGCACTTGATTCAGTTTTAGAAAATGGTGTTGCGGTATGTCGAGATCAAGCCGCTAGAGATGCTGGCTGTGTGCCGGTTAACATCTTTGGTTTTGGCGCGCCAAGTCAAGATGCAATCAATTATATAAATACCACTTCAACAGGTACTTCAGTTATTAAGCAAACTGTACTTGGTGGCTCATTAACTAACTCGAGTTTATTTGAATTACCTGCCGGTTATGCAGGCTTCTCTACCGGTGTTGAATACCGTAAAGAAGAGAGCGAGATTTTTGAACCATCAAATGCGGCAGGTACTTTCTTTAATGCATTAGGTGAAGATAAAGGTGATTTTGATGTCAGTGAGGTTTTTGCTGAAATCACGCTACCATTATTAGCCGATTTACCTATGATGCGCCAATTAGATCTTGATCTTGCGATTCGTTTTGCCGATTACAGTACTATTGGCAATGCAACGACTTGGAAAACAGGTTTAAGCTGGGAGGTCGACGATCAACTCCGCGTTCGTACAACATACTCTGAAGCCATGCGTGCGCCAAACATTAGTGAGTTGTATGGTGCAGAAAGCCAAACATTCTTCTCAGTAAATGATTCTTGCCGTGCTAAATACTTAAATGATTTAGAAGATCCAACTCAACGTCAGACAAATTGTGCCGCTTTAGGGATCCCAGCTGGCTTTGATGCAGACTACGACGATAAAACCCTTGAAGGATTAAGTGGTGGTAACCGCGAGCTAAAAGCAGAAGAATCGAAAAGTTTTACCCTAGGGATTGTCTATCAACCTGATTTTATCGATGGATTATCGATCACTACCGATTACTGGAATATTGAGATCGAAAACGCAATCAGTGCCGTTGGTGCTCAAGATATTATTGACCGTTGTGTCGATTCTAAAACTGGTGTGAATAACGAGTACTGTAGCTTAATTACTCGTGATCCAGCGAGCCATGAAATTACTCAAATTAGACAGTTCTCGTTAAACATTGCGTCGCTCGAAGCTGCTGGTATCGACTTTGATATTGGTTATAACTTTGAAGCCTTTAGTGGTGATGTACGCACTAACCTTATTGCGACTCGCCTATTAAAACGTAAAGACTTTTCATTCCAGGATGAGCCAGATACATTTGAAGAACTTGCAGGCACTGCCGGTTATGCTAAATGGCAAGCAAACTGGAGCTTAGGTTACTCAATCGATAGCTGGGATATTAGCTGGAGAACACGCTTTGTTGAGGGTGTAAGCCTTTATACCGATAAAGAATTAGCATTAAATGCGAATCCAAACAGCAACATGGAATTTGGTGATTACTTTATCAGTGATATGGCAGTTGCATATAACTTTAACTCAGGTATTACCTTGAAGTTTGGTATCGATAACGTATTTAACCGTGACTTGCCTTACGGCTATACAGGTACAGATACCACCAGCTCAGCTTACGATAACGTTGGTCGCTTCTTCCATACTACCGCTAGCTATAAGTTTTAAACATTGATCGCTTAGCTATTTATCTAACCACTAAGGTTAGATAGGTTAAACGGCATCTTAGGATGCCGTTTTTTTATTCGTTAATTCATTCAATTACAATCTGATGCCCATCAAAATTCAGGCAACGTCTTATAGAGATCGTAAACCTTTGTCTTACTCACTCCGCCAGTTAATTTCATCATTTAGATTTAAGCATTGTAAAAGTGAACATTGTTAGATAGCAGGTATGGCGATTTTTCCAACGGATAAATAATGATTATTGAAGCAAGGCCACAAATTTTATAGTGTTAAGTATACCTAAGATCAAAAATAGCTGATCATGGAAACATTGTTTTATATCTTGTTTTTCACCAATAAGGGATCTCATGCATTATACGCTTAAGCAAATAGCCGTTTTCGATGCTGTTGCAAGTTTAGAGAGCGTTAGCGCAGCAGCCAAGAAACTGTCAATGAGTCAATCAGCGGTTAGCATGTCGTTAAGCCAACTCGAACATTTATTGGGCCGACCATTATTTATCCGCCAGGGAAATCGACTTATCTTGAGTCATTGGGGAAGATGGTTACGTCCAAGGGCCCAAAAACTACTGCAAGACGCACAACAAATCTCTCTGGGCCTTCACGATCAACATATTATTAGTGGCACAGTAAAACTGTGCGCGAGCCAAACCGCTGCGGAGCATTTATTACCCGCCTTGATCAGTAAAATTGATAACGATTTTCCAGAGCTCAGAATCGAAATTGCCGTTGAAAATAGCGACCATGTAGCACAAGAGGTACTTGATTATCAATTTGATTTAGGGGTTATTGAAGGTCGAATTGACGACAGTCGATTGCATCAAGAACCATGGATTGATGATCACCTGGTTGTTGTTGTCTCTCCGCACCACCCGTTTGCGCAAAACAAACGCACTAGCATCGCTCAACTTGAACAAGCCAAATGGGTTTTAAGAGAGCCAGGTGCTGGCACTCGGCGTATTTTTGATGCCGCCATCCATGGGGTAATTGTTAAATTAAATGTCTGGAAAGAATACGATCACGTCGGATTATTAAAAGCTTTAGTTAAAAATGGCGTGTATTTAAGCTGCTTGCCCTATTTGGATGTCGAACAAGATGTCGCCAATGGCGAATTAGTTGTGTTAACTACGCCTGAATTAAACTTAAAACGACATTTATCATTTATCTGGCGCCAAGATACTGGTGATAACCCACTCAGAGATTGCCTTATTGCAGAAGCAAAGTGTGTTACTCGCAGTTAAGCTTCATTATTGACCAAGAACTTGTACAACATATTTAGTGCCGGTTGTTAATCGGCATGGCCTCTATCTTCGCAGCTTAAACACCACTCCATTAGCGCTAAGCGCAATAGTAACAGGTAATGCTCGCCTGCTTTGCTGCATCTATTTTGATACGACCGACTAACCTGCCTCATAACATCACGCTGTGGCAGGCTAAGTTGGTGTAAACTCAGCTAACAGATGTCGATTGTATTTAAACGTCAACTCGATTAACGTCAGCTCGAGTTAATTATTCCTGCAACAGTCATATTAATTAAAATAATATTGAGCTTTAAGCAACAGTAAGATTAGACATTATCATCAGTATCAAGTTTCTCGATACTCAGTTTTACCTTCAAACGATTTGCATAAGCCGAGATAATTTTTATCTCAACAAAATTTTTTTGTCTAGTATTGATGCTATAACCTGCTTTGATATCAACTACGATTGAACGATGACGATACTTTGTATCAATTATATTGATGTGGCATGATATTTTTAACAGCAAAGGGCTAAGCGAGCTAACTTTTAGACTCATTTCTTCGTCTAATAATGCAGTCAACTTGTTATCCAGCTCTCACTTCCAACAAACAAAACATCAACTTTATTGATACCAAGTGATGCAATCAAATCACTATGCTAAAATTCGTGAGGTAAATTGGTCTTACCAAGAAAGACTTAAATAAGGACATCACTGTAATGCTTCAGAAATGAAAGGCATTGCAGATGAGCAAAGTGATAAGAGCTATTAGCGGCTCACTGGCAAGCAGCTCTTATGGATATCGCCATCACTTCAAGGGAACACACTTAAACTTCATCATTTGATGGATTAACCTGTTCTTTTCGGAGAATGAGAAATTATGTCAGAAACTGTCAGCAATTCAGAAAAACAAGCACAAGAAGCGAGCTATCGCGAACTTCACCGCCCTGCGAGTGAATTTGATACTCGCGATGCCTATTTAGAAAACGAACTAAAAATAATGAAACCAAGACGCTGGGGACTTAACCTCCCTGGGCGTGATTTTCGCTTTGAATGGGAAGACTTAGTTCCAGCTATCGCAGGAACCATTGGTATTACTGTGATGTATTCAGCAGTAATGGCTGCTTGGGCTGCTGGCTTAAGCGAAAAGTGGGACCACATCAATCTTGGCGCTGACTTTGCTATCCAAGTCGTGCGGGTAGAAATGCTCATCCCTGCTTTACTGTTCTGTATTATTAGCTCAGGTTTTATTAACCCAAGGGCAAACCTCGGCGGCAACCATGGACCAATGATCCCGTTGATTGGTACTATCGCACTCGCCGGTGCCCACCCTTTAGCCTTAGCAATTCTCATTGGTATATTTGGCTTAATTTTAAGTTATTTCAAAGGTGGCTCGAAACTGGTCAATCTCACCAGTAGCGGCGTGGCTGGCGGCTTATTAGTGTTCTTAGGCTTCATGGGAGCGAAAAGTCAAATAGGCTCGTTATTCGACTGGGCTGGCGGGCTGCAAGCCAAGCATAACTTGGACTACTCACTCGGTTATGTTGCCTTTGCCATATTGTTAATCAATGTGATCATTTATGCAGCATTAGCTAAATTTGGTAAACGCTGGTTAGCCATTCCTTTGTGTTCGATTGCAGCAGTCGCACTGGCATTTGCTTTTGGTGCAGGCTTAGATTTGCAGTTTACCACGGCGCCTGGGATTCCTAATTTAAACCCTGTGTATTGGTGGGGCTCAACTGAACACGGTTGGCAGTTAGGTTTACCTAATATGGCCCATTTTATTGCATCATTACCGTTTGCTATTCTTGCTGTTGCCATGTGGTCACCAGACTTCCTTGGTCATCGTATTTTCCAAGAATTAAATTACCCAAAAGGGGCTGAAAAAGTACTGATGGATGTCGATGACACCATGACCACCTGTTCAGTGAGACAGATCGTAGGTACAGCAGTAGGTGGCGGTAACATTACCTCTTCTTGGGGAACCTATATGATCCCTGCTGCAATAGCCAAACGTCCTATTCCTGCTGGCGCAATCTTGCTTGGTAGCTTATGTATTATTGTCGCTGTCATTGGTTATCCTATGGATATCACAGTATGGCGCCCGGTTATGTCAATTGCGTTGTTAGTCGGTGTGTTCCTACCGTTACTGGAAGCCGGCTTACAGATGGTTAAAGACACCACCAGTAGCCAAGCTGCAGGGATCTGTATTTTTGCCTCATTTGTAGCCAATCCGGTATTAGCATGGGCATTAACCATGTTGCTTGATAACAACGGCTTAATTGGTGACAAAGAACGTCCTAAAACATTATCGTTTGCCGACCGTATCGTGATCCCAACGCTAGCATTCGTGATTTGTTTAGCGGCGATGTTAGCAGTAGGCATGATTGAAGGTATCCCAGCCTTCTTATAATCGCGTTGTGCTTGGTAATATCACTCTTAAAAGGCGAAATCGGCAACGATTTCGCTTTTTTATTGGCTAATATTAATGTGTGCTACTCTTAATTCTAAACAGATATGTTAGCCAGTTAACACTTTTGTTATTCAATTATCAAAAGCTGCCGATATCGTCATTTAGCTGTGCTATTATCAACTCATGGATAAATGGTCTTACCAATTAATTCATTGACTAAAACAATATCGATTAGCGTCATTATAAAAACCAGGCGGAACATTTCTGCCACCAATGTCGCAGAAGATGTTAACAGCTCAATCTAGCGAATGCGCCTAGATGACAGAATGTAAATACTCACGGATACCAGCTCGTGCTAATTGAGACAGTATCCGTTGAAAATCAACCAGAGGGTTAAGTAAATGACAGATAAAACCGAACTATTTGCCAACGCGTGGGAAGGTTTCGTAGCTGGCGATTGGAAAACAGAAGTTAATGTACGTGACTTTATCCAACAAAATTACACACCATATGAGGGTGATGAGTCATTCTTAACAGGTGCAACAGATGCAACATTAACTTTGTGGGACAAAGTTATGGAAGGCATCAAGCAAGAGAACCAAACTCATGCTCCTGTCGATTTCGATACTGAAATGGTCTCTACCATTACTTCTCATAATGCCGGTTACATTAATCAAGAGCTTGAAACTATTGTCGGTTTACAAACTGATGCACCATTAAAACGTGCCATGTTGCCTAATGGCGGCATTCGTATGGTTGAAGGTTCATGTAAAGCATATGGCCGTGAACTTAACAGCGATGTTAATTACATTTATTCTGAATTACGTAAAACCCACAACCAGGGTGTGTTTGATGTTTATACCCCTGAAATTATGGCTTGTCGTAAATCAGGTATATTAACGGGTTTACCTGATGCTTACGGCCGTGGTCGTATTATTGGTGATTACCGCCGTATTGCTTTATACGGTATTGATTACTTAATGAAAGATAAGTTTGCCCAATTCAGTTCACTGCAAGCGCAGTTTGAAGCAGGCGAAGACTTATCAAGTGTGATTCAATTACGTGAAGAAATTTCTGAGCAGCATCGTGCTTTAGGCCAAATGAAAGTCATGGCAGCTAAATACGGTTGTGATATTTCTGTACCAGCCAAAAATGCTAAAGAAGCCATTCAATGGACTTACTTTGGTTATCTTGCTGCAGTGAAAAGCCAAAACGGTGCGGCAATGTCACTGGGTCGTACTTCAACGTTCATTGATGCTTATATTGAACGTGACATTAAAAATGGTGTTCTTACTGAACAGCAAGCCCAAGAAATGGTTGACCATTTCGTAATGAAATTGCGTATGGTTCGTTTCCTTCGCACACCTGAATACGATGAACTATTCTCTGGTGACCCGATTTGGGCAACTGAGTCTATCGCAGGTATGGGTCTTGATGGCCGTACATTAGTCACAAAATCTAGCTTCCGTTTTTTACATACCTTGTACAACATGGGCCCAAGCCCAGAGCCAAACATTACCGTATTGTGGTCAACAAAATTACCACAAGGGTTTAAAAGCTACTGTGCAAAAGTATCGATTGACACCAGCTCAATTCAATATGAAAACGATGATTTAATGCGTCCAGACTTCGAGTCTGACGATTACGCTATCGCCTGTTGTGTTAGCCCAATGATTGTGGGTAAACACATGCAGTTCTTCGGTGCTCGCGCTAACTTAGCCAAAACCATGTTATATGCCATTAACGGTGGTGTTGACGAAAAACTTAAAACTCAAATTGCTCCAAAAGCAGATCCAATCACTGCCGATGTACTTGAGTTTGATGATGTGATGTCTCGTCTTGACGGTTTAATGGACTGGCTTGCAACACAATATGTGTCTGCACTTAACGCCATCCACTATATGCACGACAAATACTCTTACGAGTCTGCGTTGATGGCATTACATGACCGCGATGTGCGCCGCACTATGGCTTGTGGTATTGCTGGTTTATCAATTGCTGCCGATTCATTGTCTGCAATTAAGTACGCTCAAGTTAAGCCTATCCGTGACGAAAATGGTATTGCCGTTGATTTTGATATTCAAGGTGACTATCCAAAATTTGGTAACAATGACGCTCGTGTAGATGACATCGCTTGCGATTTAGTTGAACGTTTTATGGCAAAAATTCGCGATAAGAAAATGTATCGTAATGCCATTCCAACTCAATCAATCTTAACCATCACTTCAAACGTGGTTTATGGTAAGAAAACCGGTAACACTCCAGACGGTCGTCGTTCAGGTGCACCATTTGCTCCAGGTGCAAACCCTATGCATGGCCGTGATGAAAATGGCGCAATTGCTTCATTAACATCAGTCGCCAAGCTACCATTTGCTCACGCACAAGATGGTGTTTCTTACACTTTCTCTATCGTGCCAAATGCATTAGGTAAAGATGACACTGGTCGTCGTACTAACTTAGCGTCATTAATGGATGGCTACTTCTTAAGCAAGCCAAATCGTGAAGGTGGTCAACACTTAAACGTTAACGTGATGAACCGTGAAATGTTAGAAGATGCGATTGTTCATCCGGATAAATATCCACAATTAACAATCCGTGTATCAGGTTACGCCGTTCGCTTTAATGCGCTCACTCCAGAGCAGCAACAAGACGTGATTACTCGTACATTTACTAAAAGTATGTAGTCTCTGCTAAAATTGGCTGTATCGATGTGTAACAAATTATCGATACAGCCTTTTTTATAGATATTTGAGGAATAATAATGACCTTAGGTCGCATTCATTCAGTGGAATCATTCGGAACCGTAGACGGTCCGGGGATCCGTTATATTACTTTTATGCAGGGCTGCCTTATGCGCTGCCAATATTGTCATAATCGTGATACGTGGGATTTGGATGGCGGCAAAGAAATATCTGTCGATGAAATAATGAAACAAGTTATTGCTTATCAACCCTTTTTAGACGCTAGCGGTGGTGGTATTACGGCCAGTGGTGGGGAAGCAATTTTACAAGCTCAATTTGTCAGTGAATTATTTAAAGCCTGCAAAGATCAGGGTGTCCACACCTGTTTAGACACTAACGGTTTTGTGCGCAAATACGAACCTGTGATTGATGAGTTACTCGACAATACCGATTTAGTATTACTTGATATAAAACAAATGGATGATGCTAAACACATCGAACTGACAAAAGTCAGTAACCATAGAACATTACAATTTGCTCAATATCTCGCTAAACGAAACATAAAAACCTGGATCCGATATGTCGTTGTCGCCGGATTTACCGAAGACGTAGAGTCGGCCATTGCATTAGCTGAGTTTATTAAACCGATGAATAATGTTGAGAAAGTTGAGCTACTGCCTTATCACCCGTTAGGTCAACATAAATGGCAAGCCTTTGGCGAAGCATACACCTTGGCTGATATTGCAGCGCCAAGTACTGAGACGATGCAAAAAATTCAACAAGTGTTTTTAGATCGAGGCATTAGCGCTACATTTTAGTCATAACAAAAATAAACCGACTTAAATGAGCAACAGATTACCAAGCAGATAGATTAGAGTTCTTCCCAGTAACTTTGATCCAAACGTTCAAAAGCCAATTTCAAGATGGCGGCCATGTCTGAATAACAGGCTCTGGCACCTAGGGGTTGGCAATAGATACCCATCTCGGTCAATTTAGCACTGAGTTGATTGCCCCACTCGAATAACGATAAAGGCAATGGATGGCTCGCTCGCCAGCCTAACCATAATAAGCCTTGTAGTGGCAGGCTAATAAAAAAGAGCAGTGTTGTTAATGCTTGCGGTAAGTAATTCCAGCCTAAAACGTAGAGTTGGCTGGCCGCAACCACTAATGCCAAAATCGGCATGGCGATGATCGCTAACTGAGTCGCTTTGACGACACGGTACTCGGGGAAATAAAACCCAAGTTGCCTAACCATTGGCCAAGTCTTCATATAACGTTGACCGTCGCCAAGTAATTTAACCAGATTCATGTTCAATATACGGTTACCTTTACTGCTTAGGACATGAGTGAAACATTACCATAATACAGTGTCGTACCAAAAATGCACTGGCCGATTTGACACTTTAATGATTTAGCTTACTGTGCCAATCAGCAAAAGAACACCAAAGTGTAGCGTTTATGAATGATGTTCATAAACCTTAATCAAAATGGAATTTTACTATTTTATTTAGTTTCATTGACTTAAAAGGCGTTAACATGTCAGACAAATTAGTACTCGTGCTCAACTGCGGTAGCTCATCATTAAAATTTGCCATCATTGATGCTCAATCAGGCGATGATAAAATTTCTGGATTAGCTGAATGTTTTGGTTTAGAAGATTCGCGCATTAAATGGAAATTTAATGGCGGTAAAAATGAAGCCAAATTAGGCGCCTTTACTGCACATCGCGAAGCAGTAGAATTCATCGTTAATAACATCTTGGCGGAACATCCAGAACTGGCGGCACAAATTAAGGCTATTGGCCATCGCATCGTTCACGGTGGTGAAAAATTTACCCGCTCTGTCATTATCACCCCTGAAGTCATCCAAGGCATCGAAGATTGTGCCTCATTAGCACCGCTACATAATCCGGCCCATTTAATTGGTATTCGCGCAGCGATAGCGTCTTTTCCTCAGTTGCCACAAGTGACAGTGTTTGACACCGCATTTCATCAAACCATGCCTGAGAAAGCGTATATTTATGCCCTACCTTACAAATTATATCGTGAACATAGTATTCGCCGTTATGGCATGCATGGAACTAGCCACTTTTACGTTTGCCGTGAAGCGGCCAAAGTATTAGGCAAAGATGTTAAAGACATCAATGTTATTTGTGCTCATCTAGGTAATGGCGCATCAGTTGCAGCCATTAAAGGCGGTAAAAGCGTCGACACTTCAATGGGTTTAACCCCGCTTGAAGGTTTAGTCATGGGCACCCGTTGTGGCGATTTAGACCCATCGATTATTTTTCATTTAGTCAAACAACTTGGCTATACCCTGGATGAAGTAAACAACCTACTGAATAAACAAAGTGGTTTACTGGGCATTTCAGAGCTTACTAATGATTGTCGTGGAATTGAAGAAGGGTATCATGATGGCCATAAAGGGGCCACGTTAGCCTTGGATATTTTCTGCTACCGTTTAGCTAAATATATTGCCTCTTACACTGTGCCATTAGGGCGTTTAGACGCCATCATTTTTACTGGCGGTATTGGCGAAAACTCGAATCTTATTCGTGAAAAAGTCCTTAATTTATTAGAAATATTTAACTTCAAAGTTGACGACATCTTGAATAAAGCTGCTCGTTTTGGCCAACAGGGTGTAATAACCCAAGCAGGTACCCCTATTGCTATGGTCATACCAACAAATGAAGAGTGGGTTATTGCCGAAGATGCCATTAAGCTGATCACAGCTAAGTAAAACCTCTATTAGGTTTATATTCGGTTAACTATCATGAACACTACGCACATAAGAGGTCGTCATGTCTCGTAATATTATGCTTATTCCAATTGGTATTGGAGTAGGATTAACATCGCTTAGTTTAGGTATGGTTCGCGCCCTAGAACGCAAAGGCGTTAAAGTGCAATTTTTTAAACCTATTGCACAAATTCGATCTGGTGATACAGGTCCTGAGCGTTCGACCACTATTTTAAGTACTTCTCCTACGGTTAATCCGTTAGAGCCTTTTTCAATGGAACACGCTGAAGCTTTAATCCGCTCAGAGCAAACTGATGTCCTATTGGAACAGATTATTGCCCGCGCGTCGGAATGCGCCAACAATACTGAAACCTTAGTGATTGAAGGCTTAGTGCCAACACGAAGTCACCCTTTTGCTGATGACATTAACTACGAAATTGCTAAAGCATTAGATGCAGATGTTATTTTCATCGCAACCCCAGGCAACGATACGCCTAATGGATTAATGAATCGCTTAGAAATCGCCTTTAACTCTTGGGGTGGGCAGAAAAATAAACGCTTAATTGGCGCTATCATCAATAAAATTGGTGCCCCCGTTGACAACGAAGGTCGTACACGTCCTGATTTATCAGAAGTCTTTGATGATAAAAACATGAACGCGGTTGATAGCTCAGGGATGTTCCAACTGCCGGGTAAAAGTCCACTGCGCATATTAGGTAGTGTGCCATATAATTTAGAGTTAATTGCCCCACGCGCATCTGATTTAGCTAAGCACTTAAATGCAAAAATCATTAATGCCGGTGAAATGCATACTCGTCGTATGCGCCGGGTGACATTTTGTGCTCGCAGTCTTCCAAACTTGGTCACTCACATCAAAACCAACTCACTTTTAGTGACTTCAGGCGATCGCTCTGACGTCATAGTCTCAGCGTGTTTAGCTGCCATGAATGGTGTGAAAATTGGTGCATTATTGCTGACTGGTGGCTATTCGCCTGAACCAGAAATCATGAACCTATGTGAGCAAGCATTTGAAACTGGTTTGCCAGTATTTTTAATCGATTCAAATACATGGCAGACATCGCTCAATATTCAACGCTTTGATCATGAAGTGCCTGTTGATGATGCTGTACGGGTTGAGAAAGTGCAAGAGTACGTTGCCAGCCATATCGACCAAACATGGATTGAAAGTGTTACTCAAGATTCTCCCCGTGAACACCGATTATCGCCACCAGCATTCCGTTATAAGTTAACTGAATTAGCCCGTGCTGCGCGTAAAACTATCGTGCTTCCGGAAGGTGAAGAACCGAGAACCGTTAAAGCGGCCTCGATTTGTGCTGAACGCGGTATCGCTCGCTGTGTGTTATTAGGTAACCGCGAAGAAATTTTACGCGTTGCATTGTTGCAAGACGTCGTTTTAGGTGATGGCATTGAGATCATTGAGCCTGAAACCGTGCGTGAAAAATACGTAGAACCAATGCTTAAATTACGTCGCAGCAAAGGCTTAACCGAAGTCGTCGCCCGTGAGCAACTTGAAGACAACATGGTGCTTGGTACTATGATGCTGGCACAAGATGAGGTCGATGGTATTGTGTCTGGCGCTGTTAATACCACAGCCCACACTATTCGCCCACCACTGCAATTGATTAAAACGGCACCGGGTTCTAGCTTAGTATCGTCAATTTTCTTCATGCTGATGCCTGATCAAGTGCTTGTTTATGGTGACTGTGCGATTAACCCAGATCCTAATCCTGAGCAGTTAGCCGATATTGCGATTCAGTCAGCGGAATCAGCTAAAGCCTTTGGTATTGAACCTCGCGTTGCGATGATCAGTTACTCAACGGGCACCTCTGGTACAGGTTCTGATGTGGATAAAGTCCGCGAAGCCACACGAATTGCTAAAGAAAAACGTCCAGATTTAATTATCGATGGCCCTTTGCAGTACGATGCCGCAGTGATGCCTAACGTCGCTCAATCTAAAGCGCCTAACAGCCCTGTTGCCGGCAAAGCTACTGTGTTTGTGTTCCCAGACTTAAATACTGGTAACACCACATACAAAGCCGTACAGCGGAGCGCGGATTTGATCAGTATCGGTCCTATGCTTCAAGGTATGCGTAAACCGGTTAACGATTTATCACGAGGTGCACTTGTCGATGATATTGTCTACACAATTGCATTAACCGCGATTCAAGCTGCGCAAAACAGTGCCAAATAATTTGCGATATTTCGGTTTAACGCTGAGGTAATACGCAATACTTTATCACTAAAAAAGCACTGATTATTATCAGTGCTTTTTTGTGTCTGCTTGGCTAAATTAACTTGTTGGTCAGAGTCTAAACAACACGTTGGCCCAGCTATTCACTATACAAAAATGCAATAACCCCCCTATCTGGCGCAAACAAAAACGCTACCCAATCGGGTAGCGTTTATCAACAACGATGAAGTAACTAAAGCTAGAAACTATTTCTTGGCTTTTTTCTTAGTCGCTTCACTGACCCATTTACCGCCAATAAACTTAGAAGACCAACCGGTGGCTTTACCATCAACTTCAGTAGCAACATACTGCTCTTTGGTTTTACGGCTAAATTTAACCGAGGCTTTATTACCATCATCATCTTCTGTAGGTGCGTCAGCAAGGTACGCATATTTAGGCCATAACAGATCACGATACTGAACTAACTCTTCCACTAATGGCGCACGTGTTTCACGCGATTTAGGGAAAGTACTTGCCGCTAAAAATATGCCAGCAGCACCATCACGAAGCACAAAATGCGCATCTGACTTAGTGCATTTTAATTCAGGTAGAAAAATAGGATCTTCTTTTGGTGGCGCAGCTTCGCCGCTTCTTAGCAACTTACGCGTATTTTTACACTCGCTGTTAGTGCAACCAAAATACTTACCAAATCGACCATTTTTCAGTTCCATATTATTGCCGCAACGATCGCACTCAATAATTGGACCTTCATAACCTTTAATCTTAAATTGCCCGGCTTCCACTTCGTAGCCATCACATGAGGGGTTATTACCACAAACATGTAATTTACGCGTCTCATCAATCAGGTAACTGTCCATCGCTGTGCCACACTTACCACAACGATGTTTAGCCCGTAACGCTTCCGTTTCACCATCTTCATTGTCGCTAACCGCTTCTTCACCTGGGGTTAAGTTAAGCGTGGTTTTGCAACGTTCTTTAGGTGGTAAAGCATAACCAGAACAGCCTAAAAACACCCCAGTAGAACCGGTTCTGATCCCCATTGGACGGCCACAGGTAGGACACTTAATGTCGTCTGTTAATACCATCTCATTGGGGCGCATGCCGCCTTCATCTGGGTCTAACTCAGCCAACAATAATTGTTTGGTAAAGTCACCGTAAAAACCATCGAGTACTTTTTTCCAGTCAAGCTTACCTTGAGCAACATCATCTAATGTTTGCTCCATGCTTGCGGTAAAGTCGTAACTCATTAATTCTTTAAAACTGCCTACTAAACGTTCGCTAACTATCTCACCCATTTTTTCAGCAAAGAAACGGCGATTATCCACTTTGACGTAGCCGCGATCCTGAATGGTTGAAATAATTGTCGCATACGTTGACGGACGGCCAATACCACGTTTTTCGAGCTCTTTAACTAAAGAAGCTTCGCTGTAACGTGGTGCAGGCTTGGTAAAGTGCTGTTTAGGCGATAAGGTTTCAAGCACTAACTTGTCACCTTTTTCGACTACTGGCAGTGTTTTATCGTCTTCGTTTTTCTTACTCATCTGTGGTTGAACACGCGTCCAACCATCAAAGCGTAATGTGCGACCACTGGCTTTTAATTCGTAATCACCCGCAGTAACGGTTAAACGTGTTGCGTCATACTGAGCTGGGGTCATTTGACACGACACGAATTGACGCCAAATGAGCTCATACAAGCGCTGAGCGTCTCTTTCCATATCGGTTAGCGATGCAGACTGCACAGCAACGTTCGACGGTCTAATCGCTTCATGCGCCTCTTGGGCACCTTCTTTGCTACCATAACGGATAGGTTCAGCCGGTAAATACTTATCACCAAACTCAGAAGCAATCATTTCACGTAAATTTTCAACCGCTTCTTTACTTAAATTGGTTGAATCGGTACGCATATAGGTAATGTGCCCCGCTTCGTATAAACGCTGCGCCATCATCATGGTTTTCTTCACACCAAAACCTAGACGAGTACTCGCGGCTTGCTGCAATGTAGAGGTTATATAAGGTGCTGTTGGTTTGCTTGAGGTTGCTTTATCCTCACGCGCACTGACCACGTAAGACGCCCCACGCAATGCATCGACTGCCACTTTAGCTTGTGCTTCATTAATCGGCTCAAATGCAGCAGATTGATACTTCATCACCTGCATTTTCAAGCTTGCTGCGGTTGGCGTATTTAATTCAGCATGTATGTCCCAAAATTCTTCTGGAACAAATGCTTTAATCTCACTTTCACGTTCTACAACTAAGCGAACCGCAACCGATTGCACACGCCCAGCCGATAGACCACGAGCAACTTTTTTCCATAATAAAGGTGACACCATAAAGCCAACGACACGGTCTAAGAAACGACGTGCTTGTTGGGCGTTAACCATATTAGTGTCAAGTACAGACGGGTTACTAAATGCATCTTGAATCGCAGTTTTAGTAATTTCGTTAAACACAACTCGCTGATACCGTGAAGCATCACCACCAATGATCTCCTGCAAATGCCAGGCGATGGCTTCCCCTTCACGGTCCAAATCCGTTGCGAGATATATTTGGTCAGCATCTTCTGCTAACGCTTTGAGTTCTTTAACAACTTTTTCTTTACCAGGCAGGATTTGATACTTAGCCGCCCAGCCTTTATCTGGGTTGACACCCATTCGCGCCACAAGCGCTTGTTTGTCTCTGATTAGCTTGTATTTAGCTTTTTCTTCAGGAGATAATTTCTTAACTTCTGCTGCGGTTTTAGTCACAGTTGTACCGTCAGAAGTAGACGAAGTTGGTAAGTCACGTATGTGACCTACACTCGACTTCACAATGAAGTCTTTACCAAGATATTTATTAATTGTCTTGGCTTTGGCCGGCGATTCGACAATAACTAGCGATTTACCCATAGTTTTATTTGCGCCAAAAAGTCTCGAAAAAAAGAAAATTGATTCCATATATAGAGGGTTGAGACAATAGTTTCAAGTTAATCCCTCTTTTACATGGCTAGTAAGTCATTTTTTAAGCAAAATTTATTCAATAATAAAAAATGCGAAAAATAATATGCGTTTTTTAAACGTAATTTTTCACTTAATGATACTTGCGAGCACCTTCAGTGCATTTTTAGTCATTTATACACATTTGTACAAATTAACCACACCTTGTTAACCCTTATAGCTTCAGTATACTGGGGTTAAATTAGCGTTAACTGTAGTCAGCAATCACGTTCCTTTTTTATAAGTAACACAAATAAGTGCAACAACAATAATAATTATTCACTAAAAACTCTCAAGGATCACGAATGAAGCATTTTGAAGCAAACTTTGATGGCTTGGTAGGACCAACCCATAACTATGCCGGATTATCATTTGGTAATGTAGCCTCATTTAGTAATGCGGCCCAAACCTCAAATCCCAAAGCGGCAGCTAAACAAGGTTTGCAAAAAGCCAAATCATTAGCAGACTTGGGAATGGTACAAGGGGTATTAGCCCCACAAGAGCGTCCAGACCTTTATACACTGCGTCGAATTGGTTTTTCTGGGTCAGACGCTGAAGTTTTACAAAAAGCGGCTCAACAGGCTCCTGCGCTACTTAATGCTTGTTGCAGTGCATCAAGTATGTGGACTGCTAACGCGGCAACCGTATCCCCCAGTGCCGATACCCGGGACGGTAAAGTTCATTTCACGCCAGCTAACTTAGTCGACAAATTACACCGCAGCATTGAGCCTGTCACCACAGGCAATATTTTACAGGCAACATTTAACAACGATCGCCATTTTAAACATCACCAACATTTACCAGAACATGCAAGTTTTGGTGATGAAGGCGCCGCAAATCATACCCGCCTATGTGCTGAATACGGCCATGCTGGTGTTGAACTGTTTGTTTATGGACAATCGGCAACCAATCCTGATGCACCAAAACCGAAAAAATATCCCGCCCGTCAAACCTTAGAAGCATCACAAGCCGTTGCTCGTTTGCATCAGCTTGAAGATGAAAGTTGCGTGTTTATGCAGCAAAACCCTGATGTGATTGACCAAGGTGTATTCCACAACGATGTGATTTCTGTTGGTAATCAAAACGTCCTTTTTTATCATGAACAGGCGTTTTTACATACCGAAGCAAAATTTGATGAAATTCGCCGAAAAATGGATAGTGACATGCATTTTATCAAAGTGGCAACCAGCCAAGTGTCAATTGATGATGCGGTCAAAAGTTACCTGTTTAATACGCAGATCATTACATTACCGTCTGGTGAAATGGCCATTATTGCACCGACAAACTGCCAAGAAAATCCCGCAGTTTTTGCTTACTTAAATGAACTGATAACCTTAGGCACGCCAATCAAACAGGTGCGTTATTTTGATGTGAAACAAAGTATGCAAAATGGTGGTGGGCCAGCTTGTTTACGTTTACGTGTGGCAATGAACCAACAAGAAGTTGCCGCAGTTAATCAAAACACCCTCATGAATGATAGCTTATTTACTCGTCTAAATACCTGGGTTGATAGGCATTATCGCGACCAATTAACGGTTCAAGATTTAGCCGACCCACAATTGATTATTGAATCGCGCACTGCGTTAGATGAGCTAACACAAATTTTGAAATTAGGCAGTGTTTATCAGTTCCAAAAGTAAACTTTAACGGGGGTCAATAAATGATAGCGGTATGTACAAAATCATAAACTTGACCCATCTCATATCAAACGAGTAATGTGTGTACCAAGCAAGAAATAATAACGTATCCAGTGCTAAGCTTTAGCAAGTTAAATTGTCCACACTAGCGGGCAAATAACGGTTTAATAAACGTTTTTTATCCCGCTTATAGGTTACTGATAAAAATAACAAAAAAGAGTAATTATTCCAGCTATTTTTTTATTGTTAACTATACTTTATTTATCATCAATCAATCACTAAATCGGCGCTGTATGAAAAGTCAGTTAATAAGGATGTTAACACTTGTAATCTTATGTTCATTCAATACCTCAAACGCCTCAGAAAATGCGTTAGAGTTTGAACACACCATAGTTAATTACAATGCCTCCGTTCAAGGTGTTGATCCTAAGCAAGCCTATTTTATTTCACTGTTAGCACTTGCTCTGGATAAAAGTGCTAGCCGCTACGGTACGTTTCAAATGCGTGCAGCCATGATTAATATGCCTCAAAGTCGTACCCTAAAAATGCTGGCCGAAAACAAAAATATCGATGTCGCGTGGAGCATGACAAGTATTGAACGGGAAGCACAGCTTCAAGCAGTCTATATCCCACTATTAAAAGGGCTTATGGGATATAGAATTGGGATTATACGCAAAGGCGACCAAGCACAATTTGATCAACTCACCAGCCTAGAAGACCTAAAAAAAATCCTCATGGGTCAAGGTTTAGATTGGCCTGATACCAATATTTTGAACAGCAATGGCTTTAATGTGGTCCCAGGACCAGAAAAGAGTTTAATTAGTATGTTGCTTAAAAATCGGTTTGATTATTACCCTCGTGCTCTTTTTGAACCTTGGCGCGACCTTGCTCGTCACAGTGAATTAGTAGTAGAAAAGAATATCTTAATACGCTACACAGCCCCAATTTATTTTTTTGTCAGTAAAGACAATCCTCGGTTAGCTGAACGAATTGAATATGGCTTACGAGTCGCCATCGATGACGGTAGCTTCAATGCCATGTTCTATAATCACCCCATCACCGATGGCATGCTCGAAAAATCCGAACTCGACAAACGTAAAGAATTTGTTCTGCATAATCCCTTGTTGTCAGAAAAAAGCGCCAGTCTTCTTGATGAGCCGAAATTATGGTTAACCATCAAAACAGCAACCTCTATTGCGGTACCTCTTTACAATTAAACGCTCAACCTATGCGATGCTCATTGATGATACAGAGATTGCAGGTTTTATCAAAAACATTGATAATCAATAAATTACACTCAGCCACAGCAGGTTTAGCACTACTGTAATCACCTTCTATTACTCACAAACCTAATTAAAAAGGTTTACATTCTTTTGCACAATAGAGGTTTAGAATCCACAGATTAACCACCATATTAATGCGAATGGCAATAACATCATGCTACAATTGGCCACAACTACGATTGGAAATATGATGCAATCATGTCCGAACTAGACATTATCGTTTCCCTAGCCTGAGATTTATATGAAGCAACTGTTAGATTTTTTACCATTAGTCATTTTTTTTGCGGTTTACAAGTTCTATGATATTTACGCCGCTACAGGAGTATTGATCGCGGCAACAGCGCTTCAACTTGTAATCACTTATCTGCTTTATAAACACATTGAAAAAATGCATTTAGCCACCTTCGCCTTGGTCACTGTGTTTGGCTCACTCACACTGTTTTTCCATGACGATGCCTTTATCAAATGGAAAGTCAGTATCGTTTATGCCTTATTCGCCATAGGACTAATTGCCTCACAAATGATGGGCAAACCTGCGCTTAAAAGCATGCTTGGTAAAGAAATGAAAGTTGACGATAAAATATGGGCTCAAGTCACGTGGTATTGGGTTGGATTTTTTGTCTTATGTGCCTTTGCTAATATTTACATTGCGTTTAATTTACCTCTGGAAACCTGGGTAAACTTCAAAGTGTTTGGCCTAACCGCCCTCACCTTAATCAACACCGTTATTACGGTCGTTTATTTGTATAAAAATATGCAAGATGACGATTCGCAAACAACTGATGGTCAATAAGCATTCATGTAAAATAAAATCAAATAAAGGAAGCAACGATATGTGGTATATGATTTCATCTCAAGATGTGGAAAACAGTTTAGAGAAACGCTTATCTGTTCGCGCTGAACATTTAGCTCGTTTACAAGATTTAGCTGATGAAGGCCGTTTATTAACTGCCGGACCACATCCTGCTATTGATAACGAAAACCCTGGTGAAGCAGGTTTTACCGGCTCATTAGTTATTGCCGATTTTGCCTCATTAGAAGATGCACAAGCATGGGCTGATGTGGATCCTTACATTGGTGCTGGTGTGTATAAAAGCGTTATTGTTAAGCCATTTAAACGAGTGCTCCCATAATGAAGATTGTTTCTTTTAACATTAATGGCATACGTGCTCGACTGCATCAATTGCAAGCACTTATAGACAGCCACGCGCCTGACATTATTGGCTTACAAGAAACCAAAGTGCACGACGAAGCCTTTCCGGTTGCAGATGTTGAGGCAATGGGCTACAAAGTTCATTACCATGGCGGCAAAGCACATTATGGCGTAGCCATGCTGTCAAAAGCTGAACCCATTAGCATTATTAAAGGTTTTGAATCTGATAATGAAGATGCTCAGCGTCGACTTATTATTGGCCAATTTACACAAGATAATGGCCGAGTATTAACGGTATTCAATGGATATTTTCCACAAGGTGAAAGCATTCACCACGAAACAAAATACCCGGCTAAACGTAAGTTTTATCAAGACTTAATGCTATATTTAGAGAAACATCACCAACCAAGCGATGACATAGCAATCATTGGTGATATCAATATATCGCCCACCGATTTAGATATCGGCATTGGTGAAGTGAACGCTAAGCGTTGGTTAAAAAGCGGAAAATGTAGCTTCCAACCAGAAGAACGTGAATGGTTAGCACGTTTACAACAATGGGGCTTTATTGATAGTTTCCGCCAATTGCATCCAGATCGCACTGAACGTTACTCGTGGTTTGATTACCGCAGTAAAGGCTTTGATGATAACCGTGGTCTGCGCATCGACGTGATATTAGTGACCGACTCATTAGTGTCACGCGTAGTCGAATCTGATGTCGATTACGAATTACGCGCGATTGAGAAACCGTCCGATCATGCCCCCATTTGGACTACGTTTAGTTAATCGTTAGGGTGCTGACATAACCTAGCCCCCGACATCGCTTAGCAACAAAAAAGCTATAAGCAATCTTGCTTATAGCTTTTTTAGTTTTACAGCATTCCTTCACCACCGGCTAAGCTTGATAGCTTGATAGTTTGATAGTTTGTCAACACGCTCACATGAGCAGAGTAAACGACTCACGTTAGTATATTACAGGCCAAATAATCGCCCTTAAAAGGTTGCTGCTATAAAAATCAAATAATGGCTAAGCATGCATATTAGTAACCCAAGTGATTATCATCACTACTATGCCATCTTTATCGAGCACCTTAACTAACTATCACTGAACGTTGTTATGGGCTGCTTGATACAAAATTAAATTCTATATTGACTTAAAATCGCCGCTAAACCTTGAGATGATTGATGTAAATCTTTCGCTAATATTCCGGCATGTTTTGCAGTACTGCGAATCGTCTCCGATTGCTGACGGATTTGATTAAGTTGCGAGGCAATATCACCAGCAGAGACACTTTGTTGTTCAGCTGAGGCGGCTATCTGGCTACTCATATCAAACACGGCATTAATCGACTCAGCCATGTCGGTAATATCGTCACCGACCGCTTTAATACTTGCACTGCCCTGATCTGCTTCGGTAACAATCACATTGGTAATGCTGGTCAGTTTTTTAGAACCTTGTTGTAAGCCTTCGATCATATTTTGAATTTCAACGGTCGCTTGTTGAGTCCGCCCTGCAAGAGTACGTACTTCATCAGCCACCACAGCAAAACCCCGGCCTTGCTCACCGGCACGCGCCGCTTCAATGGCTGCATTTAACGCTAATAAATTAGTTTGTTCAGAAATACTTTCAATGGTAGTAACAGCAACATTAATTTGGGTGGCATCATGAGATAACTGCTCTACAGATGAAAATGCTTCAGCAATACGCTCAGACAAATAGCCAATCCGCTTAACTGCATCATTAATCTTGCCCTGACTCTGACCCATTTGGGTAGCATTTTGCTTAGTATTCAAAGATGCATCACTCGCATGATGTGATACATCTGCAATGGCTCCGGTCATTTGATCCATGGCATGCGCTACAGAATCTAAATAATGATGTTGCTGATCAATTAAGTCATCATTAGTGTTAGCTTGATGATTAAACTCATTGGCGGCAGTCGCTAGGGTGTCTGCATTACTCCGAATAGCGGTCACCATTTCACTCATATTATTAGCACAGCGATCAATTTCATTGGCGATTAAACTGAAATCGTCAGTACCAAAGAAGTTTAATCTCAAGGTTAAATCACCATCAGCTAACCGTTTGATAGCCATGTACATATCCCATAAACCGCCGCCTAACGAGGTTGAGATCCAGTAACTCAGTTGAAATAATGGTAGCAAGCCAACTAATGCGATGATTAGCATAAAATAGCTTTGGCTTAATGGTTCCTGTTCCCAGGATTGAACATTTTGACTCACGCTTAGAAACTGATCGCCGACACTCGCTGATGCTGTTACTTGATCACCACTGCGCAAAGTATTATCGCGACCAGATAACTGTAATTGATGAGTTTGTGCAAATTGCTCCAGAGCAGTATTTGTTAAGCCTTGATTATTGGCAACCGAGGCATAACTTTCAGCACTTGCTTTAACCCGCTGTAATGATGATTGAGCAATTAAATCATTCGTTTGTTGGTAATTCATCAGAGCAATAACACTGGTGATCAATGCAACCAGCGAACACACCACCCAAAATTTGCCATTCAGGCTAAATTTAATCAAAATTGCATCAATGGTTCTAAACTGAATTTGCTTCATATAAGCTTCCTAAGGCAATGCGTTACTATCTCAAATATGAGAATAAGATTAAATAAACAACAGCACCCACTCAATCTGAATCAATACTAAAATTCATTAACGATTCAATTGAGAGTGATTTTAAATTATCGTAAAAAAAACAATGCCTAAGTGCGAATACACTTAGGCATTTAGCTTATTTATTATCGGCTTAAGCGCAGTAAACTTAAGTGTTGTAGCTCACGAAAATGGCTAAACCGATAAAAATTTATTAAGCGGTAAATCGCGATATCGTATCCCCGTTGCCGCAAAAATGGCATTGGTTAAACTGGGCGCAACAGGAGGCACACCGGGCTCACCGACACCAGCAGGCTTTGCTATCGACTCAATAATATAAGTGTCAATCTGTGGCGATTGCGGCATACGCAATAACGGATAGTCATGAAAGTTAGATTGTTCGACTTTACCGTCTTTAAAGGTAATTTCGCCCATGGTCGCTAAACTTAAACCAAAAATGATCGCACCTTCTAATTGTGATTTCACTCGATCAGGATTAATCACTCTCCCAGCATCCATCACCGCAATAGATTTCAATACTTTAAGCTGTTTATCTACCACTTCAACTAGCGTAGCAACGGCAACATAGCTAACAAAGCTGCGATGCACCGCCATACCCCAACCTTGGTTTTTAGCCGCTTTAGGGGCATCTGCCATTACGGCTTCTAACTTGTCGAGCACTTTATGATAACGCCCTACATCCACGGGATGATCGGCTAAGTCTTCACCGTAATTTCCATAGGTAAAGTTTTGGTTTTCAAACGGTTCGATACGCGCTTTACCTAATAAATCACGCCACATTTGTACACAGGGCTTATTAGCATTTACGGCTATCTCGTCAACAAAACTGCCAATACCAAAAGCATGCTGAATATTACACACAGAACGCATCCAACCAATACGCGTATGCGCGGGCGCTTTGACGGCTTCAAGTTGAATGTGCTTAAGCGCTAACGGTACGTCACTAAAACCTAAATCGAGCTCACCAGCTGAAGGGTATTCAACCCCTTCGGCAAATGTTGAACTGATTGACGGAAAGCCTGTACGGGCTAATAGTGCGGTGGGCATCTTATTATTGTCGAGAGCGACTTGGTACATCTGCGCACTGATAGCATGATAATAACCATTCTGAATTTCGTCTTCACGGCTCCAACATACTTTGACGGGTTTATTGAGCTTTTGCGATAAAATGGCGGCTTCAACACTAAAGTCAGGCTTAGATTTACGCCCAAAACCACCACCCAGTAAAGTCACGTTAACGGTAACTTGCTCTTCTTTTAACCCTAATGCACCAGCCACATTTTGCTGGGTACTTTGTGGGGTTTGGCTCGAAGCCCACAACTCACATCCATTGGCGGTTACATTTGCTGTTGCTACTGGTGGCTCCATCATGGCATGGGTTAAATAGGGCACAGTGTAAACAGCCTTAACTGTTGACGCTTCAGGCCAATCAGTGACTGACTCACCTAACTGGCGCATCACTTTACCTGGTTGGTTTACTCTCTCGACCAACCCCTGCAGGTAAGTGTCTGAATTGTGGCTATCATTAATCGATTTAGACCAGGTAATCACCAACGCTTTACGCGCTTCAATCGCACTCCAACTGTTAGTGGCAATCACTGCGACGCCGCCTAAAGCCTGAAATAATGGTGCACCTTTCGGAACGGGTAAGGTAATAATATCGACCACCCCGGCTATTTTACGGGCTTTGGTGTCATCAAGACTCAGCACATCGCTGCCTAATACTGGCGGACGAGTGATACTGGCATACAACATACCGTCTAATTTAATGTCATAGCCGTAAATCGCTTTGCCCGTGAGCATGGCATCCATATCGATAATAGTATGAGATTGACCAATATGGGTAAATTCACTTTCTGGCTTTAGCACTACAGAATCTAATTCTGGCATCGGTAATCTCGATGCCGCTACAGCCAACTCACCGTAACTAAGGCTTTTGTTACTGCCTTTATGATGGATTTTATGGGCTTTAGCATACACCTCAGCAACCGGAACTTGCCAAATTTGCGCCGCAGCTTGTTCAAGCATGGTTCTTGCGGTCGCGCCCATTTGACGCATACGATGATAATGTTTACGAATACTGCGGCTACCATCAGTATTTTGGCTGCCATAGCGTTTATCCGCTAAGCCTTGCACCACTACAACCTTATCCCAATCAGCTTCTAACTCGTCAGCCAAAATTTGCGGTATGCCTGTTCTAATCCCTTGTCCCATCTCAGAACGATGACAAGTCAAATACACTTTATTGTCTTCACCGATAGCAACAAACAAGTTCATCAGCGCTTGCTTGTCTTCAGCTAAGGCCATTGGGCTCCAACTTAAACTGGTTGCCCCTAGAGCGAGTCCACCACCGACTGCACCAAATAACTTTAATACATTACGGCGACTAATATTCTCAACAGCTGTGAATGTGGTCATGATCACGCCTCCGAAGCCGATTGAATGGCGGCTTTTATCCGTGGATAGGTACCACAACGACAAATATTACCCGACATCGCATCAAGGATTTGGGTTTCAGTCGGTTTAGGCGTGCTGGTGAGTAAGGCTGCGGCAGACATTAACTGCCCAGCCTGACAATAACCACATTGCGGCACATTATGCGCTAACCAAGCTTGCTTTAGTTTTTCAGCCTCAAGACCTTCAATAGTGGTAACTTGCTTACCCTGAACTTGCTTTAAGCTGGTTAAACAACCACGCATTGGACTGCCGTCAACATGGATAGTGCATGCACCACAAAGCCCTGCTCCACAACCAAATTTAGTGCCGGTTAGACCTAATATGTCACGCAATGCCCAAAGTACTGGCATATTCGGGTCGGCATCAAGGGTAAAATCCTTTCCATTGACCATCAATTTTTGTGTTGGGGTTGTCATAATCAATCCTTATTATCTAACCAACGTACTAAGTCAGCAGGTGTATCAATATCAAATTGCGCTTGTTCCATCACAATAATGTTCAAGCTATTATTTTTATCATTTTGTTTTAAAATGCTTTTTGCACCATTATCGCCATCAAGAGACATCAATATTTTAATATCTTCAGCTGAAAAGATAGCAGGTACACCTACGCTATGCAGGTAAAAAGCACAGCTAGTTAACTTATTATGGATATATGCTTGGATCAATTGTAAATAATCACTGCTTTGTAATGCGACTTGGTCGGCTAACACCACCAGTAAAGCATCCGCCTGTTGCGTTTGGGCATATTGGCCAGCAAGTTTCACTGAACTGGACAAACCTAAATGCCAATCATGATTAATAATTCGCTGATGATTGGCCGTTATCGCTAACACTTCATCGGTTTGATGGGCACCCAACATCACCACCGCAGGTGCAATACCTGCCGTTTGAGTCACCACATCAAGAGTCTGTAAGCCGTGTGCCAGCAAACTTTGTTCGCCTTGCACTTTAGCAACAATTTTAGCGCTGTTAAATCGGCTGCTTGCCCCAGCAGCTAGGATCACTGTAACTATGTTTGCCGTCATTTACGTATCAACTCGCTAAGACAGCATTACAGTATCAAGACTGGTTATCTTGCTTTGATAAAGTACGCCATGGCACTGGGACAATATGCTCAGTCCAACCGAACCAGGCAGCTCGCCCCCTAATGCCAACCCTGCTGGTGCCGAAAAATAACCACTAAAGTCATCGATATTAAGTTCAGCCATGCTCAACACCTTGTCACGGCGGTGAGTCGGACCTAATAATGAAATATACGCTAGGGATAAAGGTTGCAGTACCTGTAATGTTTTAGCATCAATCTGTAAATTATGACTCATCACAAAGGCTGCATCTAAACTGGCCAACAGTGAGCTTGACACATCCTTGGTGGCTTTTTTGATGATCTGGCAGCCAGGAAAATCATAAGTGCGTGCGTACGCAGTACGTTCATCAAATACAGTGACTTTCCAACCTAACGTTTGCGCCATTTGCGCAATTGGTTGGGCATCTAAACCGCCCCCAAAAATACCAATATGCACAGGTGGCCTGATAGGAATATGTAACACTGAGTGATCTTCAAAGGCTTCTTTGTGGGTTTTAGTATTGAGAGTGATAACGGTAGCTTGCTCAGATTTTTGTTCAACAAAGTGGCCATTGAGTTGGTCGGCCGGCGTGCCATCAGCAACGATATCAATTTGATATACACCTGAATGACTGCGCATCAAAGCATCATGAACACTCACTAAACCAAGATAATTGTTAGATTTATTCAACGACACCATCATGATATTAACGATGCCACCACAGCCAAGTTGATAACTGGTATCAGACTCGTCAGTTGCATCATAGGTTAACTGAATAACTTGCTGAGTTTGAATCGCACGTTGCGCGTGACGACGGAGATCCGCTTCAAGGCAACCACCACTTAACATTCCTAAGCTTTTGCCCATGGGATGAAATAGCATTATTGCGCCTGGTTTGCGGTAAGAAGAGCCTTGTACTTGAGTGAGAACGGCGAGTACCCAGTCTTCTTGATAAGAAGGTAACCAGGTATCGAGTAAATCAACGAGGTGTTGAACCATTTGAACTGTCCATCATATGTAAACGCATACTCTTAAGCTAACAGACTGGGTTTACAATGCAAAGAATCAATAGTTTCAACTTATTAATAAATAACCTCAACGACCTAATTGTGTAGAAAAGTGTTAATCAAATAACTGATCCGCAACAAAAGGGTTATGTTGTCGTTCATCTGCAAACGTCGACATTGGGCCATGACCAGGAATAAAACTCACATTGTGACCTAATGGCCATAACTTAGTGGTGATTGATTGAAGTAAGTCTTGATGATTGGATTGCGGGAAATCGGTACGACCAATTGAGCCACGAAAAAGCACATCGCCCACCCAGGCTAAATTAGCAAAAGCATTATAAAAAATAATGTGTCCCGGTGTATGTCCAGGGCAATGCAAAACTCGTAAATGTTGCTCACCAACACTTAACTCATCATCTTCATTAAGGTATTGGGTTGGCTCAAAAGCTTCTACACGCGGAAACCCAAAGTTTTGACTTTGTTTTACCAAGTTTTCTAACCAAAATTTATCCGCAATGTGCGGACCAATGATCGGAATAGCTAATTCGTTCGCCAATGCCGCCGCCCCACCAACATGATCAATATGCCCATGGGTTAATAATATTTTTTCAACCGTTAAGCCTAACTTAGCCACCTCGGCTAAAATCCTATCAATGTTACCACCAGGATCAACTACCGCAGCCTTCAAGGTCTTTTCGCACCAAATAACACTACAATTTTGCTGAAAAGGCGTTACGGGGATGATTTGATACTTCATTGACAACCTCGTTGTTTAATAATCAGTGGCTAATTATCGGTTAATTCTACCTAGGCAGATTTGATCTAGATAGCTATTTAAGATGATTTGCATCAAGTTAGTGATTGTTAATCATTAACATGGCTCATAAAATAACGTTACTTACGGCTGAATAAGCTTGATATCAACATTAATCATGACCCAATAGGCATTTTATGCACACAGAACTCACCTTAGCAGACATTGTTGCTCGTAAGCACTTTTTCTCGGTGCCATTAGATTATCAACAAAGTCCCAGTAAACAGATTACGGTTTTCGCTCGGGAAATTGTTAGTGTTGAAAACCAACATAAAAAACTGCCTTATTTAGTATTCTTTCAAGGTGGGCCAGGATTTGGTGCCGTCAGACCGATCAGCAATAACGGCTGGATAAAACGTGCGTTAACTGAATATAGAGTGTTATTGCTCGACCAGCGGGGCACCGGATTATCAAGCCCAATCAATGCCACCAGCTTAAGTTATATGAACGCCACCGACCAGGCTGATTATTTAAGTTTTTTCCGTGCCGACAACATTATTCGCGATGCAGAATATATTAGAGCCAAACTATCCCCAGACCAGCCTTGGAGTATTTTAGGCCAAAGCTTTGGTGGCTTTTGTGTGCTGCATTATTTGTCTGCTGCGCCTGAAGGCCTAAAAGAAGCCTACATTACTGGCGGCATACCTTCACTTAGCCGCCCTGCAGATGAAGTATATCAAGCGACATATCAACGAGTCATCGCCAAAAACAACGACTTTTTCAAACGCTTTAGTGATGCCCGCAGCTTAGTTGATAACTTAGCCAGCCACCTTTATCAAAACAAAGTGTACTTAGCCACAGGCGAATTACTGACAGTTGAAATGTTGCAATTGTTAGGGATTAATTTAGGCATGGAACAAGGGCCAGAAGCGGTCTACTATTTGCTTGAACAAGCCTTAATCGAAACACCCCACGGTATTGATGTTAATCCGTTATTTTTACATCAATTTAGTCATTTCCTCGACTACAGCACTAATCCTATTTTTGCTTTATTGCACGAATCTATTTACTGCCAACATAAGGCTTCAGCGTGGGCGGCCCATCGAGTGAGAGCGCAGTTTGAACAATTCAATTACAGTCCGAATAAGCCATTATTGTTTACAGGTGAAATGATTTACCCATGGATGTTTGCTCAATTTGAAGCATTAATGCCATTACAACCTGCAGCAGACTTAATCGCGGCTAAGAAAGATTGGCCGGCATTATATGACCTTGAAACGTTAGCGAATAATAAGGTTCCGGTAGCAGCCGCTATTTACAGCAACGACATGTTTGTCGAAATGCAATACAGTCTAGAAACCGCTAAGCAAGTCAACAATCTCAAGTATTGGCTCACCTCCGAATATGAACACAACGGCATCCGCATGGATGGCGAACGCATTCTTGATAAGCTTATTAGCCTCAACCGCGGTCATTGTTTACGTTAATGCATCAATCAACCAAGTTTGTGTGATGAAAATAAACTGGCATAAGCTTAACTAAAACAAAGCGATAAACCTAAAGTCACCGTCCGAAGAGTCAGAAATAGCATGATGAGAACCCTGTGGTAAAATCATGCTATTTATCACATATAACGGCGTCAGAAGCTTTTCACATCAGATGTACTCTCTGGGCTATGAGGTGATTGTTATTATGGTATGGAAGATCAACACCTTGGCGGAATTGATGGAGCGATCAACAAGGGCAAGCAGTGTTCCCCTTGTTGATCCTCTGTGGGCGAAGCGCTACAACATTAATATTTATCTAACCAAGGTTTATTCGACATTGAAACGAATAAAATCAATATCAAAGCCTATTATACGACTTGTAATACTTGCTCTTTAGCCAAACGAGATTTAGGTAACTTAGCGTTATAGTCTTCATCCGAATGATGATAACCAAATGCTAATGCAACTTCACACACATAACCGCCAAGTTCTTCAGCAAAAATTTCACCTAGCAACTCACTGTCTACGCCTTCCATCGGCGTAGAATCAATACCAAGGCGAGCTAAAATATGCATAGTATTACCTAATGCTAAATAGGTTTGTGACTTAGTCCATGCCGCATTGTTGCCCGCTTCATCAGTGTTTAAATCAACAAATGCGTATCCACCAAATGCAGCTTCGCGATCTTCAGGCTTAGTACGGCCATCGATAATGCCTTGATCAACCACTTTGGCATAATCTTCACGGGTATACTTAGGGTTATATGCAAACAATATGGTATGTGAAGCCGCTTTAGCATGCGGTTGGTTAAACTGAAACTTATTAGCATAAGAGTCATGTAGGCGTTGTTTTGCTTGATCACTTTCAATCACGATAAATTTCCATGGTTGAGAGTTAATAGATGAAGGTGATAACACCATTGCGTCATAAATGACGGCTAAATCTTGTTGTGATACGCGCTTAGTCGCATCATAACGTTTGGCGGTGTAACGTTTTTCTAAATCAGTAATAATAGCGTTGGTCATGTCAGACTCCATATTAATTTTAAACACTCAGAGAAAGAGTTAGCAGTGAAACGACATGTCGTAATGTTATCGATTAACCTACAATCTGGCTCAATAGACTTGATACGAACAATATAAAACAACAAAACAATATTAAAAAAATTGAGTAAATACACTATAAGACGGTTATGGTGCCAAAACATGGGGTTTTCAAGGTTTATCACTAACTAAAGTTCGATTAGGCTATTCGACCAAGCCGCCCAAAGATGCTATTTACTGCGGGTATCAAGTCATTCAGATGTTCAATCCGCCTAGCGACTTTAGCTGCCGCATACAGTGCCATGATGGCAAGGTTATCGGGTGTGTTTTGCCATTAAGCAGACAAAGAAAAACAGCCAACAAATGTTAGCTGTTTAGATAAGCGTCATAGCCTTAAACAATAGCCATGCAATGATTAGCTTTCAGTTACCACAGCACGATAGCCGCTTTGATGTTCGTCGGCGACAAACTCAATAAAGTGCTGAATACTATCAAGGCTATCTTCTTGATAATGTGACACATACAACAATTGGCTCAAGTGCTCTTTAGCGATGAGTTCAAGGGCATTTTTAATCAATCTTCGGCCTAGGTAATCTAAGCCTTGGTAAGGCTCGTCAAGGATCAATAACGTGGGCTGTTTCACAATAGCGCGAGCAATGAGCAACAAGCGTTGCTGGCCATATTCTAATTGTCTAAAGGCCGTTTTACTCAACTGGCTCATGTGTAAAATGGCTAACCATTCGGATGCAATAGCTAACTGTTGTGCTGTCGGTTGTTGATACAAACCAATCGAGTCATAAAAGCCCGATACAATCACATCTAAGGCACTGCAATTAACCCGATACTGTAAATGTAACGCTGATGACACCATGCCGATATGCTTTTTTATCTCCCAAATACTCTCGCCTGAGCCTCTTTTTTTACCAAAAATATCAATGTCGTTACTATAACATTGTGGATGATCGCCAAAAATAAGCCCTAGCAAAGTACTTTTACCACAACCATTTGGGCCTTTAACTTGCCAATGTACGCCATTATCGATGCGCCAATTAACCCCAGAGAAAATCACTTTGTCACTGTAAGCTACTCGGCCATTGTGTAACTGAAAAACCGGATTTGCGAATAATGGCTTATGTCTGTGACGACGAATAAGCGCCAACATATCTTCACTTTGTTGGCCTGATTGCGCCGTAAGTTGACTAATAAGCGGATGATTATCCCACTCAGTCTTAGTCATTATGCTGTCTAACGCGCCATGATTAAACATCGCAACATGCTCAATCCAGTCAGGCATATCTTCTTCACGTGACACGACCACCAGCATTTGTACCGTTTGCGACAACAGCTGCAAATATTGACTTAACGCTTGTCGATGGCCCACATCAAGCCCTGCATAAGGTTCGTCGAGGACTAAAAATGGCACTTGGGTTGCCACAGCACGGGCCAGCATGACTCGGCGACTTTCACCGGTAGAAAGCTGAGTAAACTGGCTATCGCTTAACCGAGTGAGATCCAGCTGTTCTAATAAGCGCTTTGTCAGTGCGTGATCATCACATAGTGTAAAAATCACCCCATAAACGCTAGTATTAGGGTCGATGTAGCCTAAAGCCTCGCTGTCATCTTGCTCAAGAATCTGTTCGAGTAACAGCTGCTGTTCATGCAGTGACACCAAAGCGACCTGCGAGTAGTCAACACCCGATAGTATGCCAGAATAGGCCAAAGCGTTATCTTGTGCTTGCTGAGTCAATAACTGGCCCAATATGGCGCCTAAATCACCTTCGGAACTAAACACGCCCCAAGATTGTTGTGATTCAATAAGCCAATCTTCAATGTTCATGGTGACACTAGACGAACGGCATTGCAGCTGAGTAAACCGAATTTCCATTGTGGCGATTATCCCTGTCTATTAATACTGATTCTTCACCAGAGTTTATCTTCTGAGTGTCTCACAGGAGTCTTAAAAAAATCGACAAAAAAAGTAGAACATTTTGGTTCTACTTTGCGATTAAAATCACTTCAGTTGATCACACTGACGATTATTCACGAAAACGGCCATTTCATGTAGCGTAGATTCAATTATCGCACCCTCTGCCATTGCTACATAATCAGCTTAATACTAAGTCTGCATAGAGACTTGGCATAATTCACGGCTCGGCCAGATTTCATAAAACATAAAATCAGCCTGGTTAGCATCACCTTGCTGTATCGTGTTTATTGCTCTTCAAACTTGTATTTTGCCTACCCAAGCTTCCCCTCTACTTCTGAGAAGATGTGAATAGGTTACTGGCAATAATCTTTCTTTGACACCTGACTGTTTTAAACCATGTCGTCACCAACCTAGTCTGGCCAAGGCGACTAGCCTGGGTAAGTTTGCCTGTCATCATCCCTCTTAACAATTTTCATCGCTTGCCACCCTGTTAACTTTTCGCTTTAGTTTTCTTTTTATATGGCTTTTTAAAACTGCGCTTTGGTGCACTGCTGGCAACACCTTGTAATGCAGAAGGTAATTGACTCGATGCTTGGGTAATTAGGTTATCTAATTGGCTGAGTAATGGCTGCATAAACGCATCATACTTAAGCCTTTTTTGACTGATGGCATCGAGGCTGTTTTCCCATAATGCGGTCATGTCTGGTGTGGTTGCAGATTCAGGTAAACTGCGGATCAAACCAACACCCACAGGTGTGGCCAGTATTGATTTACCTTGGCGAACTAAATAACCGCGCTTAAACAGTAATTCAATAATCCCAGCACGAGTCGCTTCAGTGCCTAAGCCATCAGTTTCTTTAAGAATTTTCTTAATATCGCTGTTTGTCACATAACGGCTAATGCCAGTCATCGCGCCTAATAATGTCGCGTCGGTAAAATGCTTGGGCGCTTGAGTCATTTTTTCTAGTAATTCACCACGCTCACATTGGAGTATTTGCCCTTTAACCAGCGGCGGTAATGATTGTACCGTGTCGTCGTTATCGTCATCGCTGCTAGTTGAACTAGAATCAGAACTCGCTTGATTTACTGTGGTCGCCCGCTTATACAGTTGTTTCCAGCCTAAGCTTTTGTCTTGACGCGCTTTAGTGGTAAACAAACCTCCAGCAATAGTCACTTCCACAGCGGTTTCAGCATACATATAAGCTGGATAAAACTGGGCTAAATATTGCCTCGCAACGTGTTGATATAACTTGGCTTCGTTACTGGATAACGATGACAAATTAGCAACTTTCTCTGTGGGTATAATGGCATGGTGAGCATCGACTTTACTGTCATCCCAAGCTTTAGACTTAAGCTTGGCATTTGGTGCCTCACAACCATCAACTAATGCAGCAGCACCTTTGAGTACCGCGTCCAATACTTTTGGTGCCAAAGCATGTTGCTCTTTAGGTAAATAGCGACTGTCTGAACGCGGATAGGTAATTAATTTATGGCGCTCATACAAACTTTGGCAAGTATCAAGTACCTCTTTTGCCGAGAGGCCAAAACGTTTAGCCGCGTCTATTTGCAATGCTGATAAGCTATAGGGTAATGGTGGATTTTGGCGCTTATCTTTGGCTTCAATTTTAGTCACTTGCGCTGGTTTACCATTAATACGAGCAACGACATTTTCAGCTAAGCCTTTGGCTAACACTCTGCCATCTTCATCCATGTATGGTTGGCATGCTTCACTCGGTTGCCATTTGGCGGTAAAGGTTTGTTGCTGATCGGTAACCAGATGGGCCAGCACTTCATAAAAAGACTTTGGCTTGAAATCGGCAATCTCATCATCGCGGCGCACCACTAAGCCAAGCAAAGGCGTTTGCACTCGGCCAACAGACAACACGCCTTGGTAACCCACTTTGCGCCCTTGAATGGTATAAGCACGAGTCATGTTCATGCCATATAGCCAATCAGCGCGGCTGCGGGCTAATGCAGAAGTCGATAAAGGAATAAACTCACGATTACTGCGTAACTGCCCTAACGCACGTTTGACTGCTTGTGGATTTAAATCACTAATTAATAGTCGCTGAACTTGATTGAGCTTGTCACCCTTGACGCCTAAATAAGCAATCACTTCATCCACCAGCAACTGCCCTTCACGATCTGGATCGCCAGCATTAATGATTACTGAGGCTTGCTTAACCAGTTTACGCAGCACAGTAAGTTGACTGCGAGTTTTGGTTTTAGGCATAAGCTTCCACGTTTGTGGCACTATGGGCAAATGTTCTAGCTTCCATGATTTAAATGCATCATCGTAAGCATCAGGTTCGGCTTGCTCCAATAAATGGCCAATACACCATGACACGCAATCACCATTGGCGGCAGTGATAAAGCCATCACCTTTTTTATGTGGTTTTGGCAGAACATCGGCAATAGCACGGCCGAGACTGGGTTTTTCAGCAATATATAGAATCATAATCCATTATTAGGGCGCTAAAGTTCAATTAGATAAAACTCAATGGCACCGCTTAACTGTATAAATTTACAGTATAGATTAGCGCTAAATACGCCAAGCTGCAAATACGAAATAATTCACCACTTATATCGTCAAAATATTACAATACGCAGCTTAAATCCCAAACACGATGAACAGATGAAACTCGGCCAGCGTTTAGCACAAATCAACAGTATGATCACCGTGGGTTATAGCCATATTTGGGATTGTTGTTGCGACCATGGATTTCTTGGTGCGGCATTACTCGATAGGCATGCTGCAACCACGATCCATTTTGTCGATATTGTGCCTGCATTAATGCAGCAGTTAACCGCTAAGCTTGAACTTTTTTACCCACGGCAAACTGCCAATCAATGGCAGGTACATTGTTTAGATGTGTCAGCGATACCTCTGGAGCAAGATGAGCAAACCCCATTAGTGATCATTGCTGGTATTGGCGGAGATTTGATGATCGAGTTAGTGAATACACTTTGCCAATTGCACCCTAACCGTCAAATTGATTTTATCTTGTGTCCGGTCCATCACCAGTACGAACTTCGCCAACAACTCATTGAACTTGATTGCCGTTTAATTGATGAAAAACTGATTGAAGAAAATCGCCGCTTTTATGAAATTATCTATGTGAGGCGTGACAGTCCATCGTCGCGAATAGAAAGTGATAGTGATAGTTCTACCACTAACATTAGCGCTGTGGGCGATAAACTTTGGCAATGTAACAATGACCACGAGCACAATGTTGCTATACGATATTTACACAAAGTGCTGACTCACTATCAAAAAATAACCTTGTCGAATCCGCAAAAAGCATCACAGGCGTTGCCAAATTATCTAGCAATTAAAGCACAAGTCGAACGTAAAGAACGGACGTCGACCTCCGAGTGTACGGCGCTATTTTAGACGCTGGATCCCGGCTCAAAAGCATTACCGGGATGACGGTAAAAGGAATCATATCTGGTTGACGATAAAAGTAATCGCTATTTGATTGACGGAGTAGCAGACATATTCATTTGACGATAAAAGCAATCGATATCTGATTGAAGGTATAGCAGACATATTCGTTTGACGATAAAATTAATCGCTATCTGATTGAAGGCATAGTAATAATGTCTGATAGAAGGTGTAGACAATATTGCTGTATGGTCGTATTTGAAAGAGAGCCCTTAAATCCGATGCGCTTGTATTCTCAGGTTATCACTTACTATCGTTCTTTATCGCTTTTATAGCCTCTAGCCGCGAAGCGACCTAGTATCGAGATATCTATCTTGTTATCGCTTGTTATCGAGTGTTTAAAGCGGACATAAAAAAACCAGCATTTTCATGCTGGTTTTTTATGGCTATGAAAACCTGGCTAGCTTATGGATGACACTCGTTGTGCATTTCTAAGTTAGTTCCAATGTCTTTTGAGCGGTTAGCTTTGGCATCATCATTACGTAATTGTGTTAAATGGTCCAAGTAAGCTTGGTCAACGTCATTAGTAATGTAATGACCATCAAACACTGATGTTTCAAAACGCTTAATCTCTGGATTTTCCATTCTTACGGCTTCAATTAAGTCGCTTAAGTCTTGGAAAATAATACCATCGGCACCAATGATTTTAGCAATTTCGTCAGCATCACGACCATGAGCAATAAGCTCATTTGAGGTCGGCATATCGATACCATAGACATTCGGGAAACGGATTTCAGGAGCTGCTGATGCAAAGTACACTTTCTTTGCTCCAGCTTCACGCGCCATTTCAATGATCTGCTCAGACGTAGTACCACGTACTATTGAGTCATCAACTAATAGTACGTTTTTGCCTTTAAATTCAGTGTTAATCGCATTCAATTTACGACGAACTGATTTTTTACGTTCTTGCTGACCAGGCATGATAAACGTACGACCAATATAACGGTTTTTAACAAAACCTTGGCGATACGGTAGATCCATGCAACGGGCAATTTCTAAGGCGATATCACACGAGGTTTCAGGAATAGGAATCACCACATCAATGTCATGATCTTCCCATTCTTTCTTAATTTTTTCGCCCAACTTGGCGCCCATGTTTACACGACTAGCATAAACAGACACTTTATCAATGCTCGAATCAGGACGTGCAAAATACACGAATTCGAAAATACACGGAGCATAGCTAGGATCTGCAGCACATTGACGGGTAAATAATTGTCCATCAAGTGAAATATAAATTGCTTCGCCAGGTGCCACGTCACGCATCACTTCAAAGCCAACTGCGTCTAAAGCAACACTCTCTGAAGCAACCATATATTCAGTGCCGGTAGGCGTTTCATGCTTACCAAGTACCAATGGACGGATACCAAATGGGTCACGAAATGCAACTAAACCTTGACCGATGATCATGGCCACTACAGCGTAAGCACCGCGGGTTTGCGCATGCACTTTGGCAACAGCATCAAACACTTCATCAGCACTTAAGGTTAAACTGCGCGTTTCTTGTAACTCATCGGCTAACAGGTTCAACAAGACCTCGGAGTCAGAAGTAGTATTAACATGACGACGCTTTGTCACTAGGCTTTCAGCCAGTTCAATCGTATTAGTCAAGTTACCGTTATGTGCTAACGAAATACCAAATGGCGAGTTAACATAAAACGGTTGAGCTTCTGATGCACTCGAGCTACCAGCAGTAGGATAACGAACATGTCCAATACCGGCATTGCCTTGTAAACGCTGCATATGTTTAGGCTCAAACACATCTTTGACTAAGCCGTTTGCTTTACGTAAACGAAACGCATTCATGTCAACAGTCACAATACCTGCTGCGTCTTGACCACGATGTTGAAGCACAGTTAGCGCATCATAAATGGTCTGATTAACTGTTGATTTTCCTACTATTCCGACGATACCACACATGGGTAAGGTTCCTCACTGTAAAGTGTTTTATGTTTATATTTGGGGTACAAAGCTTGACGTGTTTTCCAGATAGTTAAAAAACCACTGAATAACCACACCAAATTCAGGTACAAGTACAGAATCGTGCCACCATTTAGAATCTGGAAATGCTGTAAACGCATCCATGAAAAACAGTAAAGCACTAACGATCAACGCGCCACGAATGGCACCAAAACACAGGCCTAACACTCGGTCTGTGCCCGATAAGCCTGTTTTGGCCACTAACTGGCCGAGTAAATAATTAACGAGTGCCCCTAAGATCAGGGTAATGATAAAAAGAATAGCAATCGCCACACCGTTTCTGACTAACTCGTCCTGCATTTGGGTTAAATGAGCAGCAAGATCGAGGTAAAACTGGCTAGCGATAAAGAATGCAGCAAACCAAACCACAAGAGACATGGCTTCTTTGGCAAATCCGCGGATCAAACTGATTACAGTTGATAACCCGATGACGATAATAATTGCGTAATCAATCCAAACCATGAAGATGGGGATCCGGTATAGGGTTCAAGACGGCGGGATTCTAACAGAGACAGAGATGTTTCTCACCTCTGATTGTACAAATTATTCTTGCGTGATTAAGAACAATCAAATTGTAAATATTAATCACCCAAGCAAAATACCGTCTGAATAGGTTATTGTTCTTGTGGATTATAGGCAACGATTTTGCCTTTTAATCCGGTTAATTTGAATATAGGTTGCTGACGAGCTTTAAGTTTATCTTCTGATACTTCAGGGCCAACGAACACTCGGGTGAGTTTCCCCTCGACAGGTGTTTTAGGCAGTGTGTAAGCCGTAAATCCGGCTTTACGCAGTTGAATAATCAACGCTTTTACATTAGTAATATTATTAAAACCGCCTAACTGCAGAGTAAAGCCTGCGGTGATCGGTGCAGAGGTTTTATTCGCTACCTGGACTTGAGGTTTTTTGACCGTTTTAACCACAGCAGGCTTTTCAACTACTTGAGCCACTTCTTTAGCCGGTTCTTTGGTTGCTTCCTCTTCACCTAATGCCACAATATCGTTGCTAAGGTCTTGTGGTTCTGCAATCGTTAATACTTGGAACTCTTCTACTTTTTCAGCAGAATTAGGGCGATTTGGAGCTGTTAATCTAGCTGGTCGTAAAGGAATTTCAGTGAACTCCTCAACAACCTGAGCTTTTTTACCGTCTAATAAATCAGGTAAAAAAATCACCCCCAAGGCCACGAGTACTATGGTTCCTACCAAACGATTTTGAAATTGACGATTCAAAGCTAATTCCCTTCTTTAACCAAATGACGTTTATGATGATTTCTAAAAACGACGTCTTAAACAAATAGTGTTTATAACAATTTAAACCCTGCGACAGTATAAAAAGAGCCAAATACAATGACTACATCATCGGCTTTCACTGTCGTTTGGATCGCGTGCCATGCACTGCTGATATCAACAAACTCACTGGCACGGTCACGGCATGTATCATTAGGCAATGCTTGACGTAGAGCTTGCGCTGATGCGCCACGTGGAATATCTAAACTGACGAAGTTCCACTGACTAATTTGCTCGGCTAATGTCGCTAATACTGACGTAATATCTTTATCTTTAAGCATGCCACACAAGGCTACAATACGACGACCTTGATACGCCTGCAATTGCTGGGCTAAATATCTGGCCGCATGGGGATTATGTGCCACATCTAAGAGTACTAATGGTTGCTCACTGACTTGCTCTAATCGTCCAGCGAGTTGAGCTTGCTGCAAACCTTGGTTAATCTGCTGCTGACTAATGTGCGGCCAAATATGGCTTAGCAAGGCTACAACACTCGCCGCATTGGCCAGTGGTAGCTTTGGTACACTCAGCCCTGAATATGTTTGCTGCATCGATGTAAAATGCCATTGGTCTGAATGGCTCTGGTCTTTATGGTAATCAAACTCATGACCAACACGATAAAGTGTAGTCCCAATTTGATGTGCATATTCAGTGACGCTCATCGGCAAATCGGGTTCACCAACAATGGCCAGGCAATCGGGGCGAAACACACCGGCTTTTTCTCTGCCAACCAGTTCACGGGTATCACCTAAATATTCTTGATGATCAAGATCAATAGAGGTAAGGATCGTGGCGGTGGAATCAATCATATTGGTGGCATCTAACCTGCCCCCTAAGCCGACTTCCAGAATAATCACATCGACTTTAGCAGCTTTAAACAAATATAAACCGGCTAAGGTAGCATATTCAAAAAAGGTTAATGAAATATCACCACGAGCGGCCTCAATGGCACAAAAGGCTTCAATAAGAGAGGCATCACTGGCGTCTTGCTGATTAATCTGTACTCGTTCATTGTAGTGCAGTAAATGCGGTGAGCTGTAAACACCCACCGACAAATCAGCTTGGCGTAAAATCGACGCGAGCATGGCGCAGGTTGTGCCTTTGCCATTGGTACCGGCTACAGTAATCACTTTAGCAGGAGCCAAATCAATCACCTCAAGACGCCTAGCAACAGCGCTCACTCGAGTTAATCCCATATCAATTTCACTAGGATGAATAGCCAGTAAATAATCCAGCCATTGATTTAAGCTTGATTGTTGATTAGGAACAGTAATTTCAGACGCGATTGACATAATTCAATACCATTTAACGTATGCAAACCTTAGCAGGTGTTGCAGTAATATACTCTGGGTTTAACAACTCAAAAATGACTAACATCACTTTAGTCGAGCATAAACAATGGCCCGAGAGACAACTTAGGCAGTTGATATTGCTCTGGGTAAGTCACATCGACTAAATACAATCCATTAGGTTTAGCCGTCGCAGCAGCTTGCTTGCGATTTTTCAGAGCCAACAGTTCAGAGATCCACTCGATAGGTTGATTGCCTAAACCGATTTGCAATAATGAACCCACAATATTACGCACCATGTGATGTAAAAATGCATTAGCTTGAATATCGACCATGATGTACATGCCTTGGCGAGTCACATTGACTTGATGCACGTTACGAAATGGGGTTTTAGATTGACAATGCAGCGCTCTAAAACTGGTAAAATCGTGTTCACCAACAAAAAGTTGCGCAGCTTGATGCATCAGTTTTTCATCAATATCGCCGTGATAATGACTCACTCCGGCACTGAGAATACCAGGGCGTAGCTTATGATTATAAATGACATAACGATAGCGTCTGGCCAATGCACTGTATCTGGCATGAAAACTGTCATCAACTTCTTTTGCCCATCTCACCGCCACACTGTTGGGTAAATTAGCATTAACGCCTTGTGTCCACGCCGTCATTGGACGTTGCACATTGGTATCAAAATGCACCACTTGCCCAGTACCATGTACTCCGGTGTCAGTTCGTCCAGCACACGATACGGTTATAGGCTCGTTAGCCACATAACTTAACGCTTTCTCAATCTGGGCTTGCACTGAATCGACATCGAGTTGGCGCTGCCACCCACAAAACCCACTACCATCATACTCAACACCTAACGCGACCCGCATGCCTATATCCTCTACTCAATAATGGCGCGCAGTTTATCACAAAAAAACGGCGCATGTATCTGCGCCGTTTGCTTTTATATGGTCAACATAAGCCTGTATTTTAAGCCTATGAAACCTCATTTAGTGGGTTAACTGAAACTGTTAATTAAATTCTTAGCTTCTAATTGTTGACGTTCATTACCGTCGATTTGCACTTCTTTTAATAATGCTCGAGCACTGTCTTGATCTTCAATTTCAATGTATGCCCTGGCTAAATCAAGTTTGGCATTAACAGAGTTTTCTTCATCATCAACATCAACCATATCTGGATTGCCGATTAACGAGTTTACAGAGCCCATATCAACACTAACGTCTTTATATTGATCTGTTTTATCGTCATCTTCATCCGCATCGTTCAACAATTTATCAATATCAATGTAGCCATTTTCACGTTCAAAACGCATTAAGTCATCATCACTGGCTTTATATGCTGAAGATTTGCTACGTTCTTTTTCGTCAAGTGCCGCTAATGCTTCATCAACCGTTAAGTTGTTATCGCTAAGGATATAATCGTCTTCAGAGCTATAGTCATCATCATTGTCATCATCTTTTAATGACTGTGAAAATGCTGCCAATAGATCATCATCACTTACCTGTGGCTCATCGACTTCTCTTTCATCAGCCGCTGACTCAACCGCATTAAGTAAATCACTTTCCCAATCTAATAACTCAGGTTTAGGTTTGCTCGATTTAAGATCATTAAAGAAACCAGAATCTTTATTGGCCTTATTTTGCGCGACCGATGGCGGCGTATCGTCATCGTCCATTTGAGCCAACAATGCCTCAAGACCATCATCATCTGTCTCTGTCGCTATTTTAGTAGCAGGCTCTGGCTCAACCTCGGTATCACTATCAACATCGCTGTCAGTCGCGCTACTTGATGCTAATGCAGCCTCAAGTTCAGCCTCCAACCAGCTGTTGTCTTCCTCTTCGCTGTCGACTGCAGTATCAACTTTGGGTTCTGCTGCCGCAGGAGCTTGGTTGTCTTCAACATCATCGTCTGTTGAAGCCAAGTCAGTTTCAGTTTCAGTTTCAGTAAGATATTGGTCAAACTCGTCAAATAATTCATTATCTTCAAGAGCTTCTTCGACAGATGTCGAACTCTCAGCATCAGTGGCAGAAGGTGAATCGTCGGTTGCTTTCTCTTCAAAGCTGGCCAATAGAGCATTAATATCATCATCGATAGATTCATCATCGGCGACAAGTTCTTCAGCAGCGGTATCATCCTCTAACTCAGCGGCAATTTGTGCTTGTAGCGCAGCATTGTCCTTATCAGTGGTATCAGACTCAATAACCGGGTCATTAAGGCTAGCTAACAATGCATCGATGTCATCATCACTGGTTTCATTATCGTCATTAGCATCAGTGATATCTTCATCGGTTAATTCTGCCGCAATTTGCGCCGCTAAATCATCATCTTCTTCGGCAAATGTAGAATCAATAACCGGTTCGTTTAGGCTGGCTAATAATGAATCAATATCTTCATCGCTACTCTGTTCATCTTGGTCATCTGCATCGTCTTGTAACTCAGCAGCAATTAACGCGGCAATGTCATCATCATTGTCAACCGAATCACTGGTAAGAGGTGCCAATTCGTCTGCTTCAGCACGGTTATCGCCGCTATCCTGCGAACCATCTTGATCACTCTCATCTTTGGTGGCAGATAAGCCAGCAAGCAGCTCGTCAGCATTATCTTCAGTATTGGTGTCATCAGTGGATATAGCGTCATCTGCAGATATAGTCTCATCCGATTCAGCAGGCGTATCACCAGGCTCCGCTGGCATATCAAATTCAGCTAACAATGAATCAATATCATCTTCAGCTGTGGCCGCTTCCGGTTTACTCTGTGCAGGCACATCTCCAGGCTCCGCTGGCATATCAAATTCAGCCAATAACGAATCGATATCATCTTCGGCTGTGGCCGCTTCGGGTTTACTCTCTGCAGGCACATCATCAGACTCAGCCGGTATATCAAATTCAGCTAATAATGAATCGATATCATCTTCGGCGGTGGCCGCTTCGGGTTTACTTACTGCAGGCGCAGCATCAGATTCAGCTGGCAGATCAAATTCAGCCAATAATGAATCGATATCATCTTCGGCGGTGGCCGCTTCGGGTTTACTCTGTGCAGGCGCAGCATCAGACTCAGCTGGCAGATCAAATTCAGCCAATAATGAATCGATATCATCTTCGGCGCTATCCGCCATAATGGGTGTATCAGCATCGTCAGACTCAGCCGGCATATCAAATTCAGCCAATAAAGAGTCAATATCATCTTCGGCAGTTGATTGCTGAGGTTTTACAGCAGCAGCTGCAGCAACCGACTCTGCTGGCATATCAAATTCAGCTAATAACGAATCAATGTCATCTTCGGCAGCTGCATCTAAAGCATCAGTGTCATTATTTACAATGTCGTCAGCATCTAGCTCAGCTAATAAGCTGTTTATATCATCCTCTGACGCGGTAGAATCTAGGGATTGATCAGGATCATCATCTAACCCAGCAAGCAGACTGTCGAGATCATCGTCATCTTCAAGCGGTGGCAGATCAGAATCTTGATCATCCATGGCTTCAGCCCATAAATCGTCTAAAGAAGTGCCCTCATCTTCAGGCACTTTTTCATCAATGAACATATCTGAAGCCATGTCCATCTCAGCATCACCGCTCATTTGGACTTCAGGCTGTAAATCAACGCTATCTAAATCCAATAAATCATCAATCGACTCTTCATCATCAGTATCTAAATGAACCACTATATCGTCAGAGTCGTCAGCGGCTTGTGTTGGATCGAGCGCTTTCTCGGCTTGAGCTTCTGTATTTGCCTCAGACTGCTGAGACTTCTTACTCCGGCGACTGAGTAACCAAAATATAAGTCCAAATATCGCCAAAAGCGGCACCGATGCAGCCAAGATCAGCAACATAGTGTTGTCCATTAAGCTGCGCCAAAAGTCAGTCGGCTCCTCAATAACGGGGGCAGCATTCTCGCCTTGATCTACGAGTTTTTTATTTTCTAAACTTAGGGCATCAAATTTTTCGCGTAATAACTGTAAATCTTCTTCAAGCGACGAAATGTTTAATGACATTTGTTCAATTTTGTTTTTCAGCGCTTGATTGTCATTGTTACTGACCATTAACTCATCTTGTGAGCGCGCTAACTCATCGGTAAGCATTAATGTTTTTGCATTCGCTTTATCTAGCGAGCTGTTTAGCTCACTCACTTCAACAACATTCGCTTGGTTAATCGCTTTGGTTTGAACCTCAACAGCAGGGGGTTGTGGGGCTATTTGCAGTGGTTTTGTTGCTGTAGGTTTTTTGGCAATATCCACTTTAGGAGATTGCACCGGTTTGCTGGCGGGACGGGGCTGAGTTTGTCTACTCATGCGGCTGTCATCTTGCTCTGCGCGGCGTTTAGCGACATCATTGGGAATAGCGGCTATCTCATCGGCAGAAGGAATCAGTAATATCATTCCTCGCTCTAATGTATTGTAATTATTACCGCTAAATGCGTGCGGATTAGCATCAAATAACGCCGCCATCACTTGATAAACACTAACCTTGTCACTGGGTCTGACTTTTTGCGCAATACTCCAAAAGGTATCTCTTGACGTCGTCGGACCATATTGGCGTTTGGCTGGTTGTTTAACCTCGCCATTGGGACCAGTAATTTTGAGCGTTTCAGCTTGTGCCGACTCAATAATTTGTACACTGGTTAAGCCAACGGCTGTGCAGGCGATCAAACCTACAATATATGAAGTACGCAAAGTCATCCCATCCTTCCCATTTAGCGCTATTGAGTTACCGACTTGGCAACAGGCTTTAGGCAATTTTTATCGTTAGTATTATGGTCGTTAACTATATCTGATCACATCCATGATGAGCCAATTTCGCAGGCAATTTCAATGTTATTGATGTTAAAAATGATATGTTTACGACTATAAACTAGATTTACCACACCTGCTACTATTGGGATCAGTAAAACGAAAAAAGCCTGCGCATTGCAGGCTTTTTAAACTAAATCGCGTAACTGATTAAGTCATTACTGATCATAAAAACGTGACTAGTAATAATCTCTAATCAAAATCTCGGCGATTTGCACACTGTTTAATGCTGCACCCTTACGAATATTATCGGCAGTAACCCATAAATTTATACCGTGAGAATGAGAAATATCTTTACGAACACGACCAACGTAAACAGGATCGTTACCAGCGGCTTCAGTGACAGCTGTTGGATATTCGCTATCATCGTCAAATAATTCTACGCCAGGTGCGTTACGTAATACGGCTTTAACATCTTCGGCATCAACAGGTTGACGAGTTTCAATGTGGATAGCTTCTGAGTGACCATAAAAAACAGGCACGCGCACAGCCGTTGGATTAACGACAATCTCATCGTCACCAAAAATTTTCTGCGTTTCCCACACCATTTTCATTTCTTCTTTGGTGTAGCCGTTTTCCATGAACACATCGATTTGCGGCAATACGTTAAACGCAATTTGCTTAGGATAAACCGACGGCTCTGAAGGCAAACCTTGCAGTAATTTAGCTGATTGACCCGCTAACTCATCAATCGCCTTTTTACCGGTACCCGATACAGACTGATAAGTCGCCACGTTAATACGTGAAATACCAAACGCATCATAAATAGGCTTGAGCGCCACTAACATTTGGATGGTTGAACAATTAGGATTGGCGATAATATTGCGATTTCGAAAATCAGCAATCGCTTCTGGATTAACTTCAGGCACGACCAATGGCACATCAACGTCATATCTAAAATGTGAAGTATTATCGATGACGACACAACCTGCTTCACCTGCAATAGGCGCCCATTTAGCCGAAACATCGCCACCAGCAGAAAAGAAACCAATTTGTGCTTGGGTCCAATCAAACGTTTCTACGTCAAGAATTTCAACTTGTTTACCGTGAAAACTGACCGTTTCGCCAGCACTGCGACTGCTCGCTAATGGAAACAACTTAGCAACCGGAAAATTACGCTGCTCGAGGATCTCAATCATAGTTTGACCCACTGCGCCCGATGCACCTAAAACGACTACATTAAATTCTTGAGACATAATTAACGCCCGACTCCATATTTTCCAGTTTGAGCAATCAATCTACCCTAGTTTAGTTGTGCTTTACTAGGGTTAATGTACTAAAAAAGCCGACTTTGAAGTGATTTTTTCTCAACTGGCTAAAATTACTGTTTTTTAGCCTTAATCTGTGCGCTTGTCGGCAATATTCACATTAGCTTATCAATTAAAACCTAAAGCATTCAACATCGATGGATTTATCGAACCAGCAGATAAATAGTCCACAGATTGCGTTAACGAGATAGCACTATATTCACGACGATAAGTGTGATTTTTACGCATTAGATCAAAACCTGTCGCGGTTGAAAAACACCCCCTAAAGTTAAAATCATCATCACGTAAATCATAGACCAAACGCGACAATTTCAGCAATTGGCCTTCAGTTAAATCGCCTTGGCTAACAATTTGGTTAAATTGGAACGCCGGTAATAAACTCTCCAATGATTTCTTTACTGGAAAATCAAGTAACTCACACCACTTTTGATACAACATAAACGTACCGCGAGCTTTGCCTTCAAGGCTATAACCAGCAATATGCGGTGTTGCAAACTCTGCCAAGGCAACTAATTCGGCCATTGGGTTAGGTTCACCTTCCCACACATCAAGCACCAGTTTGACATCATCGCGTTGCTGTTTAAATTTGATCAACGCTCGGTTATCAATCACCTCACCTCGACAGCAATTTAGTAACCAGGTATTGGGTTTTAACTTATTCAGTCTAGTTTCATCAAACAAGTACCAGGTTTTGTGCTCACCTTCTTTGGTGATAGGCACATGCAAACTGATAATATCGGCCTGCTCAATAATCGTATCAAGTGACACAAACTCACGGGTATCACCTTGCAATGCTTTAATGGGGTCACACAACAACACTTTTAGCCCATAAGCTTGCATACACTTCGCGGCTGCAGTGCCGGTATTACCAGCCCCGACAATTCCCACCACTTTACCGGCTAAAGACTCACCAAAACGCTGAGCTAATTCCAACATGGCAATAAAAGCATACTCACCGACTGCTGTGGCGTTACAACCAGGGGCATTAGTGAAGTAAATATTGCGCGTCGAAAGATACTCAACATCAACATGATCGGTACCAATGGTCGCACTGCCGACAAATTTAAGTTTATGTGCATTGTTAATTAATGCAGCATTCACTTTCGTCACCGAACGCACCAGTAACACATCGGCATCTTCGACTTGCTTAGGGGTCAAGGTTCGGCCGTTTACATATTCTATTTTGCCTAAATAGCCAAATAAGGCATCAACATAAGGCATGTTTTCATCGGCAATTATTTTCATTTGGGTATCTTATTCACTGCGAGTTTAACGACATGGCATCGCGTTTTTTTATGGCCAGTATCTTATACCAAATTCACCCAGCTCGTCATTCCCAAGATCGGTTATTGGGAGTCCAGTGGTAGACTTTAATGTTATAGCCCCTAACAGCAAAGCGACATCGGCGCTATGGAATGAAAAGCTAAAGCCAAGAATGGATCCCGGCTCAAAAGCGTTACCGGGATGACGTAAGTGAAAACATTATTGATTACATGAGTGAATACATTGCTGGAACAACAAATAGGACGACATAACGTTGGCGCGAGGAATAGGACAAAACTGCATTGGCCCAACTGATAGAACGAAACAACGTTGGCTCGAGGAATAGGACAAAACGGCATTGGCTCAACAGATAGAACGAAACAACGTTGACCCAACGGATAAGGAGAAACAGCGTTAGCCCGACGGATAGGACGAAACAGCGATTGCCGATGCCCAGAACAGTCATCATGAAGTTTTCCGTCATCACGGATCCACAACACCGTTATCACAGACCCAATAAAGTCATCACGGATCCCCAACGCCGTCATCCTCGAATGCTTTTATCCCGGCTCAGAAACGCTGCCGGGACGGATCCAGCTTTGGCTTTTTGCTTTTATAGTACCTCGCATCGAAGCGACCTAGAATTTAGGCATTTAGCCATTCCTATAAGCGCAGCGTTCGCTTGTAATCGCCAGTTATCGTTTTTTCTCTAGGCAAAAGGCAATAAAAAAGCCAGCAAGGTTACCCAAGCTGGCTTCAACATCATTCGCGGCTTAAGCCACTAACAACGCATTATGCTTTATATTTACGCATCACTAATGTTGCATTAGTGCCACCAAAACCAAAGCTGTTGCTCATAATGGTGTTCAACTCAGTGTTACGCATTTCACGAACCACTGGCATGCCAATCGCTTTTTCATCAAGGTTATCGATGTTGATGCTTGGCGCAATGAAACTGTCTTCCATCATGATCATGCTGTAAATCGCTTCATGAACACCCGCAGCACCTAAAGCGTGCCCCGTCAAAGACTTGGTTGACGCGATAGCTGGCATTTTTTCACCAAATACTTCGCGTAACGCTTCAAGTTCACGCATGTCACCTACTGGAGTAGAAGTACCATGAGTATTGATATAATCAACCGGCGTATCGACATCGGCTAATGCCATCTGCATACAACGCACCGCACCTTCGCCAGACGGAGCAACCATGTCGTAGCCATCAGATGTTGCGCCATAGCCAATAATTTCAGCATAAATCTTCGCACCACGTGCTAATGCATGCTCTAATTCTTCAACAACAACAATCCCGCCGCCGCCAGAAATAACAAAACCATCACGGTCAGCATCATAAGTTCGAGACGCTTTTTCAGGGGTATCATTGTATTTAGTTGATAACGCACCCATAGCGTCAAAACCCATGGTTAATGTCCAATCAACTTCTTCAGCACCACCAGCAAACACCATATCTTGCTTACCCATCTGGATAAGTTCAACAGCATGGCCAATACAATGGGCCGAAGTGGCACAAGCTGAACTAATTGAATAGCTCATACCTTTAATTTTAAACGGTGTCGCCAAGCAAGCACTTGCGGTGCTAGACATAATACGAGGTACTATATAAGGTCCTACACGCTTAACGCCTTTTTCACGCAGCGTATCAGCAGCCTGAACTTGGTTTTTTGACGATGCGCCACCCGTACCAGCAATCAGACCGACACGGAAATTAGAATACTGTTCTTCTGTTAAATTAGCATCAGCAATCGCTTCCTGCATAGCTATGTAAGCATATGCAGCAGCATCGCCCATAAAGCGAAACGCTTTACGATCGATATGATCAGCTGGGTTCATTTTAATGTCGCCCCAAACTTTGCTGCGTAGTTGCATTTCTTCAAACTGTGCCGAGTGAGTAATACCGCTACGACCCGCTTTCAATGACTCTGTCACTTCTTGCTTGTTATTGCCGATACTTGAAACAACACCCATTCCGGTGATCACGACTCTTTTCATTTTTATACTATCCATTTGGTACATGTCGGTACTTAATTGTGGCAATCATAGCTGCTTTAACGCAATTAAGTGGTCAGCTTTCCATAAACGCAGGTAAAATAATGCCAACTTATCGGCTCTGAGTAAAATATTTTGAATAAAACTACTTTGTTATCTACATCTAACAACTTACACACATTACCAATCTGTGAATTGTTAGGCGACAACGTCAATCAAAACAGTCGATATTCACAACAAGTTAACCACTATATCAGTACTGTATTGCAAACCAGTGACTATGATGCAAAATCTAACCGCAATCAGCGTGAATTATTAACACTAGGTCAATTTGGTTTTGGTAATGGTCACGAAATCATACTGCTATTAGCAGCCTTACAACAGGTAAACCTGCAAAATGACTTAAAACAGGTCCACAAACGAGTTCATATTAGTGTATTTGAACCCATCGCCATAAACCGCAAGCAACTTGAACATCAATGGCAACAACAAGGGCTACTAAATACACATCATCCATTATGCCCTTTTGCTCACGCTTTGCTCGATTGTGAAATAGCTGCAATCGAAGGTTGCCAACGCCTAAGTCTCCTGCAAAGCCAAGTGACGATTGACCTGTATCAAGGTTTGCCACTGGAGCAAGTTAAGACTATCGCCACGCCGAATAAACAAAGGATAACACATTGGTTTGCCCTACCCCATACGAGCCTAGAGACTCATTCGGATCATTATTTTAATCAGCAACTGCTTTGGCAATGTGGACGCATTAGTACTGATAATGCAAGATTTTTTGCCAGTACAAGTCATGACGATGTTGCGCTATCCATTAATGAGCAATTATCACGTTGCGGTTTTTTAACTGCCACATCATCACAAGAAAATGATGACATTGCTATTGCAGAACGTCAGGCACTGAGACAACAAACCCGCCAACATTTCGCTTATAACCCCATGCCTCCTTTACCTTCTCACGACGGCAGTCCTATCGCTATTATAGGTGGAGGCATTGCTTCAGCAAGCCTTGCCCTATCTTTAGCTGAACGTGGTAAAGACGTGGTCATTTATTGTAAAGACGACACACTAGGACAAGGCGCCTCGGGCAACAAACAAGGCGCTATTTATCCGTTATTGACGCCAGAAAATGGCCCACTAAGTCAGTTTTTTCAACAAGCCTTTCTATACAGCCGACGAAGAATTCAGGCTTTAGCGGATAATGGATTTAATATTAGTCATGACTGGTGTGGTGTTTTGCACACAGGCTTTGATCAACGCAGCCAAACAAGATTAGATAAAATCATTGATGGTCAAGTATGGCCAACTGAAATTGCTTTTAAGGTAAACCCGAGCCAAGCGACACAACTTGCCAAAGTGGATATCGATAAATCGGGCTTTTATTATCCATTAGGTGGCTGGGCCTGCCCGTTTGAATTCGCACAGGCTAGCATTATCAAAGCACAATCATTAGCCAAGGTTCGCGTTATCTATAATAGTGACATTAGCTCACTGGAATCACATCCATCTGGCTGGCAACTGCTTAGTGGCGAAAATAACACCCTTATAGCAAGTCACGACCAGGTCGTCATTGCATCAGGTGCTGAACTGACTCGCTACAAGCAAACAAAACAGCTACAAATCACCGGTTTTAGAGGCCAAGTGAGCCATGTTCCTCCACAAGGTGAATTGGCACATCTCAATACTGTTATCTGCGCTAATGGTTATCTTACGCCACAACACAATCAACTTCATTGCGTGGGAGCAAGCTATGTCAAAGATCCTAAGCACTTAGATTTCTGTCCATTAGAACAATATGAAAACAGTCTAAAAATGCAACAAAGCTTTCCCAATTCAAACTGGCCTAACGATATTGATGTTTCAAACAACGATGCCAGAGTTGGCGTAAGGATGGTCAGTCGCGATCATTTCCCAGTAATGGGCTGCGTACCTGATGTTGAAGCGTTATCTACCCGATATGCCGTGCAGCAGCAATCGAAAGACAAGCCTAGCCTATGGCAACGTTACTGGCAAACAACACCAGCACCAATTTATGACGGGTTATATGTATTAGGAGGACTCGGCTCACGCGGCCTAAGCTCAGGCCCACTTGTAGCAGAATGCTTAGCAGCAAACCTCTGCGGCGAGCTATCACCACTAAGCCTAGAGCTACAAGCTTTGCTTGGCCCCAACAGAATGTGGCTGCGTAAATTGCTAAAAGGAAAGGCGTTGATGTGAGAAAGCGATAACAAGCGATATAGACGTAGAAGTAGAAGTAGAAGTAGAAGTAGAAGTAGAAGCATAAACAGATAACAAGAAGATACAATGATGGTAGGCGATGAAAATTCAAAATCATAAAAGCTGGATTCCCGATAATATATTTTGGTGATGACGGCGTCGTTGAGCCTAATGATGGCAGCGTTTATGAACCTAGCAGTGACGCTGTTGATTAATTCAATAATAACTGCATCTCTCTATTTCGGGATGATGGCTATTTAGCTAAAAAGACACGCTACCACCCCTAGATTACTGTTTCCAGATTACTATGATGCGTTTCAAATTATCTGTTTCTTTGAGGTTTAACGCTTCAGAACGAAACAATAGAGGTCCCTTGGTAAATGCTTTTTGATCACTACTGAATCAGGCTATAGTTTCAAACCAGTTTGAGCATAATTGAAACATGATTTTACTGCTTGTTAGCAACATGCTTAACTAGCCAACAAACTTATGACGCACTACTTGACCACTTGTATGTTGAAGCTTTGGATGATTAGCTATCTCCAAGCTCTAAAATCAGTGAGGATGTTTGACCACGTAATATTTAATAAAAATTAAAAATCATCATTAATTGTATGTTTCTATATTGATATTCGTAGTGAATAGATTTTTTTCTACGCTTAATCTGACTGTTCAGGACAAAATTTGTGTTGAAATTACCTATTGACCCATTGGGTTAACCAAGTTGCGTGCCAAAAAATTGACACAACCAAAACCATTCGTTTAATTACTTTTGGGTTAAAATGATACTAAATTCGTATGTTGCCGTTTTACTTTGTGGTGATACAGATATCCATTGATACAATTCGTCATTTTATTGTCGTTTTAAAGTTAACTAGATTATGATGTGAGTTATTATTACTACATTTATGTATATTTTTATACTGAGCTAAGTTTGCTGTGTTTACCATGGATAAATTCACACGTGGTGGCACTAAAAACTGGACTGATTTAATAAATCGAATTGAAAATGGCGAATAATCGTTACAAATGCGCTGGAGCAAACCATGTTTTCTAAAGGAATGTCGTTACGATTTCAGTTGTATCTCCTAATAGGTTGTTTATCGATTTTTAGCTTTGGCGCTACGTTATACAATAATGTATCGAATATGCGTGGCTATTTAAATGAGCAGTTGGCATCTCATGCACAAGGTGCTGCACACAGTTTAGGATTATCGATATCACCTTTTATGGATGAAGAAGGCCTGGTAATTGCAGAAACAATGACCAATGCTATTTTCGATTCAGGCTATTATCAACACATCACATTTACCGATCTTGATGGCAAAGTATTATTTGAACGCACCAACCCTCAAGGTAACTTTGCTGTACCAGAATGGTTTATCAGTTGGTTTACGCTGCATCCTCCTGTAATGACCAGTGAAGTGAGTGACGGCTGGCGTATTTCCGGTAAACTGGAAGTGCAATCGCATGCAGGTACGTCATATAAAAGTTTATGGGATCATGCGGTTAGTAATTTAACTTCAACGTTATTTCAACTTGTTATAGCCCTATTGTGTGCTTACTTCATTTTAAAGTCGGTATTAACACCTCTTAATAGTATTGAGAAGCAAGCTGAGTCTGTGATTCAAAAACGCTTTGAGCTTAATCCTATTAAGCCCTTTACCACTGAATTACGTACTTTAGTTAATGCGATTAATCGTATGATTGAGAATATTCAGCGATCATTTAACGAACAAACTCAATTGGCAGAAACCTTGTCGCGTGAGGTTTACATTGACTCGCATACTGGGTTGCCAAATCGCCGAGCATTGTTAAAAAAGTTTGAGTCGATTCAAGCTGAGTATGAACAACACGGAAACCGATTTTATCTAGGTTTGTTGTCGATGACCTCTTTAAAGCAGGTGAATGACGATGAAGGTTATGGCAGTGGTGATGACTATATTTTATCTGGAGCAAAGCTTTTTAGTAAGCAGATAAACAGTTTACAAGAGTCGACCTTATACCGTATTTCTGGGTCTGAATTTGCCTTTTTGAGTTCACTTACTGAAGATGAAGCCAAAGAAGTCGATGAGCACATTGCTGAGAGTATTTTGATTGAAAGCTCATCACGTTTTGGTAATGGCTTTGCAAAACACAGCCTCACCCGCGTAAACCATCAAGAAGACTTTGCAGATGTCGTGATGCGTTTAGATAATCAGCTTGTTCATAATCAATATGCAGATAAGGCCAAGGGGCTCGTTTCTGCTCAGGGTATGCAAAAGAATCATTCGCGTGAAGAATGGGTTGGAATTTTGACTCAGTTTACTGAGTATTTCAAAAACGAAATTAACCACTCTAGCAGCAAAGATTTTGCCATTAAGTGTATTCCGTTAGATAAATTATTCGATTTAATGCTCCAGCCTGTAGTAGATGATAATCAATCGATTTTATATGTTGAGTCGTTTGTTCGCTTTAAAATAGCGGGAGAAAATTTATCAACTTTAGACGTGTTTGCCATGGCTGAAAGATTGGGCTTGTTGCAAGATCTTGAACAAGCTGTTGTGTGTTTTATTTTTTATAAGCTGCAACACATTGAACACACGCGTGTGGCGATTAACATTAGTAACCGTGCGCTGCATAACCCAGTGTTTACCGATTGGTTGTTTGATTTATACCAAAAATTGCATAGAACCCTTCCACCACTTTTGTATGAATTTAACGAGTCTGGTGCAATGCTTTCGCTTGAATCGACAGAGAAGTTTATTAGCCGAGCGAAACAATTAGATATTGATATTGCCATTGAACGTTTTGGCTCTAGCTTGAGTTCATTTTGCTACATCAGAAACTTAAACATTGATTACATTAAGATTGATCCTAGTTATGTGCGTGACATAGCTGAATCTGACACACGCTTTTTTGTTCAAACGGTGATTCAAATTTGTCATGGTATTGGCATTAAAATCATCGCACCACAGGTAGAATCAGTCGTTATAGGTGAACATTTTTCACTCATGAATATCGATGGTTTACAAGGTAATGGATTGTATGCTGTACGAAATTTCAGCACAATTATTCCCGTTAATGCTACAAGTACATGGATCAGCGCATTGCAACTGAATAACTTTAGTTATTCAACAAACATCAAGGCAGAATAAATAATGCGCAAAAATAAATTAACCCTGTTATTGGTTTCAGCATTATTGACTTCGGGCATGTCTGCCACCGTTATGGCTGAAAATACTTTAATCGCTAGTACTCAAAATACTCCAGTTTCAGAAGCTGCAACACAATTAGCTAATTATCTTGTTGCCGCTAATGGCGATGAAGCATTGATAATAGAAGCATTAAAAGCTGCTGTTGCTGCAGGTTTGAGCTCTGATGACATCTTAGCGATTGCGATTGCTAATGGGATTGACCCTCCTATTGTTGCAGCCAATCTTGAAGATGCACAAACTGCTGGCGGCGGTGCATTTGGTGCAGCTCCAGCTCCAGGTGGCCCAGGCTTCGGTGGCGGCTCAGGCGGCGGCACTGGAACAATATCTAGCAACTAATTTTTTAACGCGATTTCGTTTTAATACAGTTTACATAACTACAAAACGAATTTGCTTTAAACAAAAAAACAGCGCAATTTGTGCTGTTTTTTTATGGCTAAAATTCAATATATTCTTTAGCCGCCACACAGAATCATTATCCAATCGTTATTCCCGAGATCTGTTGTATGGTTCTAGCTGTTGATTAGATTTGGGTTCCTAAGTTCTAGGTTTCGCCCTACCCGCACGTCATCCCTGAGTGCTTGTATCAGGGATCCAGGTGTTGCTTAGATTTGGGTTCCTAGGTTCTAGCTACTAGGTGTTGCCCCACCCGCTCGTCATCCCTGAATGCTTGTATCAGGGATCCAGGTGTTTCTGTTGACCTTGTGTAAAAGCAAAAATCTACACCTGGATTCCGGCTCAAAAGCATTGCCGGAATGACGAGGTAGTGGGCGTTATTTGTATGAAGTATTGGTAAGCATCACCTACTAGCTTTGTATTGGCATGTAACTGTAAGCACCACCCGCACGTAATCCCTGAGTGCTTGTATCAGGGATCCAGGTGTTTCATTTGACTTACCGCTTGTATAATTTTATTACAGCAGTGCTTGTTCTATATCTGCTATCAGGTCTTCAACATTCTCTAAACCAACCGAGATACGCAGTAAATTATCGGTGATACCTGCGGCTAATCGTGCCTCTGGAGTGTATGGTGAGTGGGTCATAGATGCTGGGTGTTGAATTAGGGATTCTGCATCACCTAAACTGACTGCTATGGTAAAGAGCTCGAGACGATTAACAAAGTTGATCGCGTCTTGCTTATTGCCTTTGAGTTCGAATGCAATCACCCCTCCGGCGCGTTTCATTTGCTTACCGATAAAACCATGACCGTGATGATGACTTAGCCCTGGATAAAAAACTTGGCTAAATTTAGGATGTTTATCTAAATATTCAGCTAATACTTCAGCGTTGTCACAGTGGCGAGTTAATCGCACATCTAAGGTTTTTAAGCCGCGTAAAATAAGCCAAGCATCGTGTGGGGATATCACGCCACCAAAGTCTTTGAGTATTTCATATTTGAGTCGGTGCATGTGCTCGGCGTTACCACACACAATACCGGCAATAACATCACCATGGCCATTTAAGTACTTGGTAGCACTGTGGATCACCATGTCGATACCCATGGCTAAAGGTTGTTGCAATAAGGGCGTCATAAAGGTGTTATCGACTATTGATACCAATTTATGGGCTTTAGCAACCTTGGAGATTGCAGCAAGATCAAATACTTGTAAATGTGGGTTCACTGGGGTTTCACAAAATATCACTTTGGTATTGGGCATAATAGCCGCTTCTATTGCTGCAATATCAGTAAAATCGACCAAGGTGCTGGTAATGCCTAAACGAGTCAGCTGAGTGGTCATTAACGCAAAGGTACAACCATAGACGGCTTTGGAAGCAATCAAGTGATCGCCTGCATGTAAATGGGTTAGTAGTGCACTTGATACAGCAGCCATACCGGATGCGGTTGCGGCCGCATCTTCTGCGCCTTCAAGCAACGCCATTTTACGCTCGAGTTCTGCAGTGGTTGGATTACCTAAACGAGTATAAATATAGCCTGGTTCTTCGCCAGCAAAACGAGCACCACCCTGCTCTACGTTATCAAATACAAATGTGGCGGTTTGGTAAAGTGGTGTAGTAAGTGAGCCAAAGGCTTCGCGTTGATGGCCGCCATGAATAGCTAAGGTTGCTAAATTCCATGTGTTGTTCTTGTTGTCTTGCATTGCTTCTCCCTGCGCCACCTTGTTATGAGTTGTTACCCTCTTTAGGGTAACTTTTTTATGGTGGTCGGGATTCAAGATACAGTGGAATAAAATATAACCAAGCGATTGCTAAAAAATAACCAAAACCAATAATGTAAAAACAATTTTACAAACCATTTAGTGTGGTGTTTTTAGTAAGGGGATTTTCTATAGTGCAGATTATCATGGGCAATAATCGAAGGTATTTTGCGCTAACAGCTTAAACCGCCAACGCAGATGATAAACAGGCAATTAGTGCGACAGTGATAACTTAAGCTTTTGCATTCCTTGCTCAATACTCACCAGCGGCTGATAGCCTAAATCTTGTTTTGCCGCGCTGATATCAAAGTAATGGCTGGTTGATAATTGTCTTGCGACAAAGCGAGTCATGATGGGCTCTTGCTGTTTGTTAAGTAAGCCGTAGACTGTTTCAAGCAGCACACCAGCAGCATAAGCAACAGATGCAGGGACTCGCTTGGTCACTGGCGGTAAATCAACGCAAGCTAGGATCTGGTTAAGCATTGCAGCCATTGTAATCGGTTGGTCGTTACTTAAAAAATAGGCTTTACCGGCACTGTTGGCGGCGCCAACAAGATCAACTGCCGCCAGAATATGCGCATAAGCGGCATTATCGACATAAATCGTATCGACCAGTTTATCTTGGTGTCCTACCAACTTTAAGCGCCCTGCTTTAGCCCGTTCGATCACTCGCGGAACCAGATGAGGATCATTTGGCCCCCAAATTAAATGCGGCCTTAAGGCGGTTGTTTTTAACATGGGATGATTGGCTTTTAATACCATGGCCTCAGCGATGGCTTTCGATTCACCATAGTAATTAAGGTATTCAGTAGCATAAGGTGCAGATTCATTAATACCGTTTTCATCCACACCAGCAAACGTTACACTTGGGGTGCTGGTATAAATTAACCTTTGAATATTAACCGCTTTGCATGCGTTGATGATATTGGCTGCGCCATCGACATTGGGCGAGAAATAACTTTGTTTACTGCCCCACACGCCAGCTTTTGATGCCACATGAAAAACTAAATCGCAACCTTGCATTGCCTGTTTTACACTAGCAAAGTCGCTAATATCACCTTGACGCATATCAACCCCAAGTTTTATAAGCTTAGGGTAATGACCTCTGGCAAAACCGACAACCTCAATTCCAGCAGCTAATAAACGCTGACAAATGGCGAATCCAAGAAAGCCACCCGCACCGGTCACAAAAACTTTGCTGACCGATTGCGCTAACTGCTTCAATGCAGCTTGCTCCAAAGGATGTAAGTCTGCCAAATCCATCGTTATTCTTTCCATTGCTTTTGGGCCCATATGGCGAGTTTTTCTCTAAATATTTTCGCATTATGACGCACGTCGACAGGGAAATCTGGATGAATTAAAAAGCGCCCAATGCCTTCAGTATGTGGATACTGCTGAGCCAATGCCATTAGCTCCTGATAAAGGATCTTAGAGGTTGAGCAAACAATGCCTTTGTGTAATTCGACGCACAAAACCGGAACCATATCACCATTAACATCAACGCCAACAATGGCGGAACGCTTAACTTGAGGATGAGTATTAAACACTCGCTCACAGGGCAGTGTATAAAAGCGTTTAAGTCGCTGCTTACCTCGCGTAGCATCAACTATGTGACCTTTACGTCCACACATCCACAATAAGCCATGATCGTCGATATACCCTACGTCACCCATACGATGAATGACGCGATCACCATCGTTAATTTTAGCTAAGTCTGTCGCATGTTGACGTTGATAATAGGCTTGACTGACCATGGGACCACTCACCACGATTTCACCTATTTGGTTGGCGCTAAGCTTATTAACCTTTGCCCATTCAGGCTGCGCTGCATCAGTAACCGCAATGATATCCACACTGACAGACTGTATTGGCTTACCGACACAAATGCCTTTACCTTGATCGGTTAATTCGCTAGTAGCAAACAATGCATGACTGCCAATCATGCTGATAGGCAAAGATTCTGTCGCGCCGTAAGAATTCAGCACTTCAACCTGTGGGTTAAGCATCTGGCTAAAACGTTTAATCGAGCTAATTGTGGCTGGCGCACCAGCTGAAATAACCCGTTTAACACTGGTTAACTTATGCTGAGTTTGTTCGCCCGCTTGGCCTAAGCGTTCTAATAAGGCGGGATTAACGAACATGTTACTGCAATGATATTGATCGATTGCAGCAAACAAATTAGCAGGATTGGCGCTAATGGGTTTACTGGCATCCATGTCGGGCACAATAGACGCCATGCCCAGTGCTGGGCCAAATAATGAAAATAGCGGGAATGTGGCTAAGTCTCGCTCGCCAGGAGTAATACCGTAATCGTGTTTAAGGGCGCTAATTTGTGCTTCAAACATCCCATGGCTATAAACCACGCCTTTGGGGGTTCCTGTACTACCACTGGTAAATAAAATCGCCGCCATTTCATCGCGTTCAAGCAATGCTATCTTAAGTGGTTGCGCTTGATTACGGCCAATTTCAATTATGGTTTCTAGGCTAATCGCATTGGCTAACCAACGCTGTAAACCCGAGCCTCCGACATTAATAAGGTGTTTAACACTGCCCTTACCCCAACCGAGGATACGCCTTGCAATATGGGCTTTAGGTATGCCAATAAACACATCCGGGCGTGACTCTTCAAAACACTGTTTAAGGTTGTTAATGCCCATGCCAGGATCGACCAGAATAGGAATAATCCCAGCCTTGAATAAGGCGAAGGTAAGCGAAAAAAACTCAAGGCTGGGTGTCACCATTAACACGGCTTTCATGCCGCGCGTAATACCAAATTGCAATAAGCCTTTGGCAATCATATCTGATTGCTGATGCAGGCTGATAAAATCAATTTCTTGATAATCAAATCGCCCTTGCTTGGCATGTTGCACAGCAACGGCAAGCTCTGTTGGCATGGTTTGCGCAGCGGTGTTTAGATGCTGGCAGATATTGGCATTAGCGACAACGGTGGTTTGAGTCATGTTTATTCATTCTGACTAATGTGGATGATTCATCTGAGCAGGCTTGCTGTGATAACACAGATAACCAAGCCAAACTTTTTAGACGCTTAAAATCACTAAAAGGCTCAAATGAGCCTTTTAGTCGGATTAGTTTTTTGCGATAAAATCTTTGATTAAGCCAATGACTTCGTCGCTGGCATCTTCAAGAATGTAATGACCGCAGTCAGCAAACTCGTGCACAGTCGCATGAGGCATTCGCTGTCGCCATTCTTGTAAAAAATGCTTATCAAATACAAAATCTTGTAAGCCAAAGCAAATCAATGTCGGGACATCAGCAAACTGACTTAAGCTGTCGCCAATACTGGTGACTAAATCATAATTACGATCGCCTGGCTTTAGGGGAATGTCTTGCACAAAGCGTAAGGTCGAAATACGATTTTTCCACGAATTAAAAGGCGCAACGTAGGCTTCTCGAACCTCTTTTGCCATTGGCTTTCGCTTAACGCCGACATAAGAAGCCGCTGACGAAAACGCGTTCAAGCCACGAACCAGCAAGGTGCCTAGCAAAGTTTCTCTACAAATCCATAGCGCCCATGGAAACGGCTTGGTTTTAGGCAAATGAAAGGCTGCAGTGTTTAAACACACGATACGCTTAATGCGATCGGGATGACGCGCCGCAAAGCCCATACCAATCATACCGCCCCAGTCATGCACCACTATAGTAATGTTTTGTGTAACATCAAGACTGTCCAGCAAAGCTTCTAAATCGTCAATGCGGCTTTTTAAAGTGTAATCATATTGAGGATCATCAGGCTTGTCTGATAAACCACAGCCAATATGATCTGGCACAATACATTGATGGGAATCACTCAAGGCACTGACTAAATTTCTGTAGTAGTAACTCCAACTAGGATTACCGTGCACCATCACAACAGGCTCGCCTTGGCCTTCGTTGATATAGTGCAGTTTATTGCCATTACGATCTAAAAAATGACGTTTAAATGGCAGCAAGTTGTCTAGCATGATGCATCCTGTTAACTATTTTTATAATGAAATGCAAAAACGTCAGTGCAGCCATAGGCTTACCACTTAATTCCTAACATCATGCAGTTTAAGCCACTGCCTATTCCTAAAAAGCTGACTTGATCGCCAACACGTAAAAAGCCTTCATCATGAGCAATTGCCGCCGTCACAGGAAGTGAGACCGTGCCCATATTGCCTAATGTTTGATAGGTGGGATATTCTTTTTCGTGGGGTATATTTAATGCATTGAGCACTTGTCGACGATTGGAAGCCCCCACTTGATGACAAATGACTTTATCAACTTGTTCGACAACCCAATCGCGCTGCTCTAAAAAATGCTCCCAAGTGTGCTTGGCAAGCTCGACACCTTCTTTCAATAAGGTGACAGCATCTGTACGCATAAACTCACGGTACAACAAGTGCCCAGCTTCTTGCAGGCCCCATTGACACAATTGGTGATGTTCTGGTGCAGACAAATGACTCGCCCCTAACAACTGGTGTTGGCGAGTGGTTTTAAGGTCCAAAGTGCCATCGGTTAAAATTACCGCAACAGCGCCTGAGCCACCGGTTAATGTCGCCAGTGATTGAGCAAAATTTTGCATGGTCGGTTCAGCTAACATGTGGTCGATGGTCGCATCAACTATGTCTCGTGCAGATTCACACGACACCACCATACCGGCTTTGATTTGGCCTAACTCGATGCGGTTAGCAATATCTAAAATGCCCGACAACACACCTAAACACGCATTACTGATATCGTAGATTGCAGTGTCTTTAGACACCCCGAGTTCAGCAGCAATACGACAAGCGGTAGCGGGTTCATGTTGGTCACGACAGACACCGGTGTAAACCACCGCGCCTAAATCACTGACATTGATTCCGGTTTCATTCAAGGCCTTTCGTGCTGCAGCAATGGCACCATCTGATAAACGATGACCTTTAGGCCACCAGCGACGCTCGGTAATTCCGGTTAATGCGGCAAGTTGCCCCATTGGAATACGAAACTTTTGATACAGTGGCGCCAAGCGAGATTCTAAATCGCTACTCGACACTACTTGTGGTGCTAGCTCATAGGCCAGACTATTGATAAAGACGCGTGAATATTTCATTAAACCGTATAATTCGCTTCGCTCTAGCAAGCCCAAAAGCCACTAGAATAGTTGTTATTCGTTATTAACCCGCCATTTGAACAAGAATGGCCTAATTATTCAATCAAAAACAGTAAGCCAATACCGTCATTTGGATAATTATTTATGGTTAGATTTTATTGCTTGATTAACTAGTATGTTGATTTTCACAGTTTTAAGGTAAATAGACTAGTATAAACAATGGTTTAATTTACCGATTTGTGACAAATGCTGTTATTCGTCTGTTTTAATTGCTTGGATCAAGGCATTTCGTGGTGTCACACTGTTTGCACAAAATTCAGCCAAGGTAACTTGGTATCCCTGCTCATGTAAAAAACAGACTCGGTCGAGCAATAGCCAGCGCTCCAATGCACGACGAAATAAATGAGCCACTAAATCGATTCTCTTTGTCAGGCGTTGACGCGCAATACCGCGGTGCAAATAATGGCTTAAATTAATCTCACTGGATAGTGATAAATGCTTTTGATTTGCTGCCCATTGGCAAAAATCGCTAAAACTACCGCTAAGCTGGCTTTTTTTAATCGTCGGCACCGGCAAATAAGCCTCTACACCTCGAATATCTCGCTGCAAGCTATCAAATCCTAAGCGCCATGATACCTCTTGATTGCGTAATTGTTGTTTTTTACTGTTGGCAATAACGCTTTGTTGCAAGGGTAGTTGTAAATCATGCTTTGACAGCTTCAGAGCGCTGCCTTTGGCTAAAGCCGATAACGGCTGATAATCTTCATGCTCAATCAAATGATAACAACAAGGTGAAATAGAAATCGCCCGAGTACCCGCTAAGGTTGCTAACTTGAGTAAACATATGTGTAAGTCACCGCAGGCGTGCAATGCGATGGCATGTTGATCGATTAACAATAGCGGTTTACTTGAGTCTATTGGCGCAAACGCATCGGCACAAATAAAACGCTGCGGGATTTGCCATTGTTTGGCAAACATTTGCCCTTGGGCGCATAAACTCGCTTGCCACTCAAGACTGGTCACCTCAACCTGTTGCTGTTTGGCGACTAAACGGCCTAAATGGCCTTTACCAGCACACCATTCTAAAATGGGTAATCGAGGTAACAAAGGTTGATACTTTGGATCAACTTGATGTGAAAACGCCGTAATTTGCTGCCATTTCCGCCCTTTAATATGAGCGCTAAAATGCACTAAATCGTCATTTTCAGGCTGATTATTCTGTTGCTCTTGACTGGAAAAATCGATCATATTCTCTGAGTGAACAGATTGTGCAGCCGAAGTGATGACTAACCAGCTTAGTTGACTAATGAGTTCGTCAGCCTGTGGTAATAGACTTTGTTTAATATCGCTCATCAAACTGGGCAATAACGTCTCAACCAGCAACTGCTGATCCATATCGAGGTTATCTATCTCACCATCGTCAAGCTGCCACACCTTTTGAGCTAACTGCGGAAAGGTCTGTTGCCAAGGTAAGTGGTCACACTCAAACGCGACCAGCTGCCATAAGGGTTTTAAAGCATCAAGAAGTGCATCGACCGCGTTAAAGGTAGAATGATAATCGATTACTGACATATGGCTGCTTATAGTTAACCTTAGCTGATTGAAATGATAGGATGCAGTCCATTGAATACCTAAACCGGAATTGTAAACTATGCACTCACCTTGTGTCGCCCGTTGTGGCTTAAATGCTGATGATTATTGTATGGGTTGTTTTCGTCACATCGATGAGATTGTCACTTGGTCACAAATGAATGATGAGCAACAACAGCTCATTTGGGACAGTTTAACGGCCAGAAAACAACAGTTTTTAGGTGAGAGTAATAATCAGACCTTGTCACGAGCCAAATGGTTGGAAGCTGAAAAACGGATTAAGCGCTGATAGGTTATAACGAGCGATAACGAGTGGTTACGAGCCTAGATACTAGGCGTACAGCGTCCTGCTAGTGCGCTTCGCCTTCTGTAACAAGGGTAAAGGCATCAGGCATAGCTCAGAAGTATTGCCATGATGGAATCTAGCCCCCTAAGCTTCACCCTTTTGAATTTGATGTTATAGCATCTCGCCGTGAAACGTCCTAGATCCTAGGCGGTTTCGCGCTTGTCATCGCCGGTTATTAATTTGTCATCTCTCTTAGCACTTTACCCGTCGCTGAACTACTTCTTCATCATGGCTTTTAAGTCAGCAAATGGGTTGAAGGTGGCCGCTTGTTGTTTGGCTTCTTTGGTACTGCCATAACGAATTAATTCTTCAAAACGTGAGTGTTCGTTGTCGTGGCAGTACAAGCACAATAATTCCCAATTGGTGCCATCTGATGGGTTGTTATCGTGGTTATGATCACGATGATGTACCGTGAGTTCAGATAAATTTTTATGGGTGAATTCGCGAGTACAGCGACCACATACCCAAGGGTAGAGCTTAAGGGCTTGCTCACGATAGCCTTTCTCACGAGAGGCTTTATAGTCTCTGTCTTCAGCTAATACTTTATCTAATTTACTTTCGTTGGCTGACATTAATTTATCACTCATAAATAAAATGGCCTCAAGGATAATCACAGTTATCACTTGGGGTAATTGTTTATAGCATCTTGAAGACCATTACGCTGCAATGGTCATATATGCAAAGTCAAAGCGATAACTAGAGATGACAAACGAACGAGCAGAACGGCAAACCCGCCCTAGTCTTTAGCCCTAAAACGCTTTATGTTTAGTACAGCGTTGGCAGCTATCGCTTTTATCAACTGTTATCGCTCCAAACAGATTTTAGCGGCTATGAAGCGTCTTTGATATTCGATATTCCAGCGGTTAAATTAAAGCGCATTGCATCTTCAAAAGACCAATCAACACTGATTAAGTCTTCACGCTTTACTAAGCTTGTTACCCCAGCAATTTGATAACTCAATTGAAATAATACTGGCACCCAATCGCCTTCAGGCAAAGCATCAACTAAGGGCTGTGGCGCAAACTCACTCATGATAAAACCGACCACAAAGCTACCATTGGCTTGCTTTACTAACACGGTTTTTTGGGTTTTAGGTTGGCCGTCACGGTTCATTAAACTGGCAATATCCCGAATGCTGCCATAAACCGATTTAAACAATGGAAACTTCATCAGTTGATTTTCAATCCAGCCATAGACCCACACAATTGGGCTAACTGAAAATAATAATCCCGCGATAAAGACTAAGGCTGCGACCAAACAAAAACCTGCGCCGACAAAAACAGGTTCTATTCCAACAATATCAAGTAATAGCTTACCTAAACCATCAAGGGAGATGAACAATGACCAGAAAAGCCAGATCGATAGCACCATAGGTAATAAATTCGTTAAACCACGAGTAAGGGTATTTTTCATTGATCACACAAAAGAAGATAGAACAGGACAAAAATGTTACCACAGTTTGTTGATTAGTCACTTCAAAAATAGCAACTGACTCATTGGACTATTGCTGCGCTGTCAGACTGTCCAGATAAAAAAAGATACCATAAGCTCACAAATATTACCCTACAAGTGCACGATTACTGTTTCGAGTTAACAAGATGCAACCATTGGTGACGACCTAACTCTAGTACGACACCAACAGCCAAACCGGCTGCGGTGTTAATCAATAAACACGTCACCGCGGTTGATAAAATAACCAACATACAAAACGGCTTGCCATCAAATAAACGTTTAGACCATGCTAATTGTGTCCCTGCTATGGCAAGTAAACTACCTAAAACGGCTAAAGGGATCAATGACAATGCACTGGCAATACCTTTACCCCAAAAGATGGCAATAACAATGCACGCACTACCAAAAATAGTCGGTGCTAGCCAGGTTCGTGCGCCAAAGTGATATTGCACCGCCAACCCACCAGCGCCGTGACACATTGCCGTTGCACCAAAAGGCGATAACAGCAAGTTAGCCCAACCAGAGCTTTTAGCAAATTGTTGTGGTTCAAATCTTTCACTTTCTTGAGGAAATTTATCTTTTGCCATCGCAGAAATCGCAATCACTGCATTGGTCAATGTGAGCGCTAACTGAGGTAGCACCAATAAAACGGCAGCAGAGCCCCACTCATCGATACTCGGCCAACTCAACGGCCAAACACTGGTATGGCTCAAGTTAACACTGGGCAGAGTCCCACTTGTTAACTGCCAAACAATGCCAAGAATAATCACTACCGGCATCACCAAATATTGCATTGGCATAAAACGACTGGCAAACAAAAAACTAAAAGCAAGTATGCCGACCCACCATGTTTCGCTCATCATGACGCCACCTAACCATATCAATTGGAGTCCTATTGCTAGCTGGATCCCAATACTGATCGCCGGCGATAACAACTTAGCCATCCATTGAATAATGCCGCTATAGGCTAAAACCAGTAGAATAAGGCCCATTAACATGGCAGATGCTTGTAACATTCCAGGAGACATTCCTTCTGCAATGACTAACGCACTGATCACCTTCATAGGTTGTATCGGAATGGGGCGTCGATAATAAAATGCCGTAAATAAGGCAAAAAAACCAAATCCTAAAAATATCCCTTGGGGAGAGAATTGATTAAGGGCAATTAAGCCTAAAACGAGAGGAAGAAAGGTACCTAAATCAGCAAATGCGCCACTGAACTCACCTGAAATCTTATTTACGTTATCGAAACGATTGATCTCACATCTCATATATCTTGCCGTAAGGAATGGATACTGAAATAAAGCAATTACAGTGCCATATTAAAAATGCGACACACCTCTAAATTAATATGCCTAAATATAAATTTAACAACTTCATTGCGACAATATGAACCATAGCATGTCGCCAACAATGGTCATTATGTCCACATAATCGTTTGTTAAATCATTAGTATTTAGAAAAGATTACCTAAAAAAAGATCAGCTGAATCAATGAAAAAGTAGATTTGGTCATCAATATATTGATGATATTGATAATACATTTCTCTCACTTACATAAAAAAAGCCCCTATCGATGGGGGCTTTATTACAAGGTCGAAAAATGGCTTACTTAGGCACTCTAGATTTGAATATTACAATTTAGAGACTTAAAGCTCTTTTTCCATTTCTTCGTAAGAAATATGACGAACGTCTTTACCTTTTACATAATAGATCACGTATTCACAGATGTTCTTACAACGATCACCAACACGCTCAACAGCACGCGCAGCCCATAATACGTCTAATACACCAGGAATTGAGCGTGGATCTTCCATCATATGAGTCATTAATTGACGGATGATACCTTCATACTCTTTGTCTATTTTGGCATCTTCTTTATGTAATTCAAATGCTTGGTCAGCATCCATACGAGCTAATGCATCTAAAGTTGAGTGCAGCATACGTGTGGCATGACGCCCCATGTTTTCAATACTCACCAATAAAGGTTGTTGGCTGTTAGCACGTTTTTCAACCGCGGCTTTGGCAATACGAACACACGCATCACCAATACGCTCAAGATCGGTAATGGTTTTTGAAATAGCCAAAATTAAGCGTAAGTCACTTGCTGCAGGCTGACGCTTGGCAATAATACGAGTGCATTCTTCGTCAATAGCCACTTCCATGCCATTCACTTTATGATCGCCTTCAATCACTTGTTGAGCCAGCTCTGAGTCAAGGCTTGCAAGAGCATCTAATGCTTGCTCAAGCTGACGTTCAACTAAACCGCCCATCGCCAATACGCGATTGCGAATATCATCAAGCTCAGCATTAAACTGGCCTGATATATGTTTACTTAAATTCATTTTATCCATGATACCCACCTAAATTCTGTATATTAATTAAAAGCGTTTTAGCCAGATTAACCGTATCGACCGGTAATATAATCTTCTGTTTTACGCTTTTTAGGGGTAGTGAAAAGGGTGTTGGTATTAGCGTATTCAACCAGTTCACCCATATACATAAATGCCGTTTGATCTGACACACGCGCCGCTTGTTGCATATTATGCGTCACAATCACCACGGTATATTTTTGCTTTAATTCAGTGATCAATTCTTCAATGGTTAAGGTTGAGATTGGATCCAGTGCCGACGTTGGCTCATCGAGTAATAATACTTCTGGCTCAATGGCAATGGCACGAGCAATCACCAAACGTTGTTGCTGACCACCTGATAATCCAAATGCATTGTCGTGTAGGCGGTCTTTCACTTCATCCCAAATGGCTGCGCCACGCAGTGAACGTTCAGCCGCTTCATCTAAATCACGACGGTTGCTTAGCCCTTGCAAACGTAAACCATAAACCACGTTTTCATAAATTGATTTAGGAAACGGGTTAGGACGCTGAAACACCATACCTACATTACGACGTAATGCTGCTACATCAACTTTCTTGTCATAAATATTTTGTCCATGAAGCAAGATTTCACCGTCAATTTTACAAATATCAACTAGGTCATTCATGCGATTAATACAACGTAACAGCGTTGATTTACCGCAACCACTTGGGCCGATAAAAGCAGTAACTTGTTTTTTAGGGATCTTCATCGACACATCAAATAACGCTTGTTTATTCCCGTAACGTAAATCTAAGTTACGTATCTCAAGCGCGGTATCCTGTGCCGGTAAGTTAACTAAATCAACGGCTTCTTTTTTCATTGTTGAACTATCAATAGAAATCATTTTATCTTTCCTTCAGGATATCGCTAATTAGTGTTCTAGCGAACGGAATTTTTCACGTAAATGGTTGCGCACGCTGATAGCGGTTAAATTAAGGGCAACAATTACAGATACTAATAAGAACGAAGTTGCATACACCAATGGACGAGCAGCTTCTACGTTAGGGCTTTGGAAGCCGACATCGTAAATATGGAAACCTAAGTGCATAAACTTACGTTCTAAATGCACAAATGGGAAATTCATATCAATCGGTAATGTTGGCGCTAGCTTAACCACACCAACCAACATTAACGGTGCCACTTCGCCTGCTGCACGGGCTACTGCCAAAATCAAACCGGTCATAATTGCCGGGCTTGCCATTGGTATTACAATGCGCCATAAAGTCTCGGCTTTGGTTGCACCTAAGGCCAAACTACCTTGACGTACAGCACTCGGAATACGGCTTAAGCCTTCTTCCGTCGATACAATCACCACTGGTAACGTTAAAATTGCTAAGGTTAGTGCAGACCACAGCACCCCAGGTGAGCCAAATGTAGGGGATGGCAAGGCTTCGGGGAAGAACAATTGGTCAATTGAACCGCCCATCATGTAAACGAAGAAGCCTAAACCAAACACACCATACACAATTGAAGGCACACCGGCTAAGTTAATCACCGCAATACGGATTAGCTTAGTAATCGGACCTTTCTTAGCGTATTCATGTAAGTAAATGGCTGCAATAACACCAAATGGGGTCACAATCACCGCCATCAGCATCACCATAAATACCGTACCGAATATTGCTGGGAACACCCCACCTTCAGTATTTGCTTCACGTGGGTCATCACTGACAAAGCGACCTATGCCCACAAACCAGTGAGTTATCTTTTGTAGCAAACTCATATGATTGACATAGCTTACGTCTAAAATAGAGTCTAGAGGCAAGGTAACCTCAACGCCGCGCATGTCTTTAATAATTACAGAGTCACGGGCAGCTTTGTCACGCAGAGCAAATAAGTCTTTTTCAAGCACTAAGTAGTCTTGCTGAAGTTGATCAAGTTGCGCCTTAATATCAGCCTTACGTGCCTCAGTTAATTCACCATCCAGCTCATATCCACGTTCTTTTAAACGTAAACGCTCCATTTGGTAATTAATCGAACCAATATCGCTTTTTTGCAACTCCAGGGCTTGATCAGATATCGCTACAGCGCGATCTATGTGGTCAAACAAAGAAGCTTCTATATCTGATTCACTGTTTAACGCTAGGCGTTTACCGTCTTCGATAACCGCAACAGGATAACCGTAAAAGTTACCATTTTGCGTACGCTCAAGCTTAGCGACATCAGCGGGAATTGAACGGCTGACGATATCTGTTGCAAGGATCCAACGAAAATCTAAGCCAACAAACTCACGGTTACCGGTTTTAACCAGATAACGCATCACAAACTCACCAGGATGCTTAGTAAACTTATGCCCTGCTGAAATTAAGCGCTCTGTTGGCACTTCTTCACGGTCATAAATTTCACCAATAAGGGTACTTTTAACCCCATTATTGTCTTCAAGCTGCCATTGATAAACATCAGCGGGCCAAAAGTAACTTAGACCACGCCAAGCGATTAACAGTAATAAGCCTAATACGGCAATTAAACTGATACTAACGGCACCACCGGTCATCCAAATCCACGGTGAACCTGATTTAAACCACTTACCCATTGCACAAACCTCTCAAGGCGATTGGCGAAATAATCATTAATTGAGTCATCATCTTTCCTTACAGTGAGCTATAACGTTCGCGTAAACGTTGGCGAACCACTTCAGCAATAGTGTTAAAGAAGAAGGTGAACACAAACAATACAAAGGCGGCTAAGAACAACACACGATAATGCGAGCTACCAATGGCCGATTCTGGCATTTCCACCGCAATGTTTGCCGCTAAGGTACGCATACCTTCGAAAACGCTCCACTCCATGATGGCAGTGTTACCGGTTGCCATTAACACAATCATAGTCTCCCCTACCGCGCGGCCTAAGCCCATCATGATGGCCGAGAAAATCCCCGGACTGGCAGTGAGTAACACCACTCGAGTTAAGGTTTGCCAGTTTGTCGCACCTAATGCCAAGCTGCCGTTTGATAGATGACGAGGCACAGAGAAAATCGCATCTTCAGCAATTGAGAATATGGTTGGAATAACCGCAAATCCCATGGCGATTCCCACAACCAGCGCATTTCGTTGGTCAAAGGTGATGCCTAAATCGTTGGTAATAAACTGACGCGTGTTGCCGTCAAAAAATGCCACTTCAATTATTGGGCTTATCTCAAATGCAAACCAACCAACAAATATAATCACTGGTAATAGCATCAGTTCTTGGTAGGTTTCAGGTAAACGTTGCTTCCATTTTTCTGGTAATTTACTCCACGCAAATGCGGTAGTAAGAATGGATGTGGGTAATAATATCAACAACACCACAATACCGGGCAAGTGTTCCTCAATCAGTGGCGCTAACCACAAACCGGCTAAGAACCCCAAAATAACCGTCGGTAATGCTTCCATAATTTCAATCGTTGGCTTAACCACGTTGCGCACTTTAGGCGTCATAAAGTAAGCGGTATAAATTGCCCCAGCAATCGCCAGTGGCGATGCAAATAACATGGCGTAAAATGCCGCTTTCATGGTGCCAAATGCCAAGGGCATTAAACTCAATTTAGCTTCAAAGTCGTCAGTACCAGACGTTGATTGCCATACGTATTTAGGTTCTGGGTAGCCTTCGTACCATACTTTATCCCACAACGCGCTCCAGGATATTTCTGGATGGCTATTCTCTACAGAGAAAAGGTTAAGTTTGTTATCAGCTTCAATCACTAATCCATTTGAACGCGGACTAAACGCCATTTGACCTGGGTTGGTTAACTGAAATTTCTCATCAAATAGTTCACGTTGACTCGTGGTATAAAGCAGAGTTAATTCACCTTCTTTACTCAATACAGCAAAGCTTTTACGGTAAAACTCAGTCGCCATAACACTTACAGGTGCTATATCGTCAAACTCACGAATTTGTTGGTACAAACGACCTTTATCGCTATTAACTTGGAAATACTGACTGACAATACCACTGTCATAACTGACCAAAATCGAGCTAGCACCGGCAAGCAAATTGACTTGTCTCACTTGAGCTCCGACTTTTTGAACATCGATAACTTGAAGTAATTCAATCGAGTCTGCGTCACGAGTGTTGTAGACAAACAGTTTATTGGTCGCGCCTAAAATAAGCTGACGATGATCGGGTGTCATTATTGCCGAAATAACATGATTAGGTGCATCTTCAATAAACACTTCAACAGATGACCATTCAACCTCTTCAGTCATCATGTTTTCTTCGCCTTCCTGGCGATTTAACTTCCAAGCACCATTGGCATCTTGGTAAGCAAAACTCATGCGGCTGTCGCTGAAATCAAACACCAGATTATAAACAGCGCCCTCATTATTAATCGTTAATGGCTCTTCACCAATCGGATAACGTAATGATGGCGTAATAACGCGTTTGTTGTCTGGGTAGGTTAAGCCAAACTCGATCCCGATAACGATCACTTGGCCGTTACTCAAACCTAACGCGAAACGTTGCTCGCTTGGGCTCGATTTAGCACTGCTGGTGACCGTGGTACCTTCAGGAATTTTAGCCTTAAAAGACGAGATTAATTCACCGCTAATGGCTGAATAAAAATCGACATTACCCATTTCGGTTACCCGATAAAGGACTTCGTTTTGTTCATCGCTACCAACCATTAAGGTTTTAGCGTCAGTATTTTGGTAACTCACACTCGTAACAGGTTCTATATGTGCCCCATCAAAAATGGGCTTGATGACATACAGCAAATAGAAAAATATTAATAACAGGGTGACAAATACCAACGTGCCACCAACGGTTACCCCAATCTCTGCTGCCTTATCCTTAAATGCTCTGCGGGTTGCATGTCTATCAACAAGTAGACTTTTTTCAGCAGAACCAGGTTTATTGACCTGACTTTCCATTAAGAACCTCTAATAATTAATCGATGCCATAATTAGCGCTTTGAATGTGTAGTTTACTATGCTAACAATAAATATTTATGACCAAATACATTAACTTTCGCCACTTATTTAAGTCTCTAAATCACTTACCTTAGTCTCTACATAACTCATATTAGTTTCTAATTAAGTGTTAGTAAGACAATAGTAAAACTGATGTAAGACAGCAAAAAAACCATAACACAATCTTAAGTGGCTGCGATTATATGACGTAAAGATGACAGTTGTGTTACAGACTTTGTTTATAGGAGAAATATCCAATGATGCGTTATCTTATTACTCTTCAAGCACCAGACCGAAAAGGCTTGGTAGAACAAATCGCCAATGTCGTTAGTCGACATAATGGCAACTGGTTAGACTCAGAAATGCGTCATATCGACGGTATTTTTGCAGCCATATTACAATTAGAAGTCCCTGCACTAAAATGGGATGAGTTAATTGATGCCTTAGAATGTATTGACGGCTTAACGCTAACGTTTGCTAAAACCACCTTAGCCGCTAAACCGATTAAGCATTTATATTACAACTTAGTTGCCTACGATCGCCCCGGAATTGTGCTGCATATCTCAAATAAAATGAATGCGCTAGGCATTAATATTGAACAATTTAGCAGCCAGTATGAAACGGCGAGTCACACTGGTATCGCGTTATTTAAGGCGACCATGACATTAGGCTTAACCGATCCAAACCAAGAAGAACAAATTACTGCATCGCTTTATGAAATGGGTGATGACGTGGTGCTTGATAAGCTGAGTAAATCGGCTTAAATGAACAGCAGATCGGCATACAAGCTCAATTAAGCCTAAAATCCGTTTTCATCATCTGTTAAACTGCCACGAAATAATGATGATGAAAATGGATTAACCATGTTTGGAACGCTATCAAAATTGAAAACCCACCTTAATGATAACCATGAGGTGGAGTATCATTTACCGGTGGGTGACGAGCGTTTAGCGCTTAACCCGCTTATTGGTAAGTCATTGACCATGACTCACACAGGTAATATTTTTTGCAGCAACTGCGGTAAAAAGACCAAGAAAAGTTATTCTCAGGGTCATTGTTATGTTTGCATGTCAAAGCTAGCCAGTTGTGACCTGTGTATTATGAAACCTGAAACATGTCATTTTGATCAAGGCACTTGTCGCGAACCAGAATGGGGCATATCAAATTGCTTTGTGCCCCACTACGTGTATTTATCGAATACTTCAGGTATCAAGGTCGGCATTACTCGCCATACTCAAATCCCAACCCGTTGGATAGACCAAGGGGCGACTCAGGGCTTACCGATTTTTAAAGTGTCGACGCGAAAAATGTCGGGCTTAATCGAAATAGAATTAGCCAAATTCATTAACGACAAAACCCATTGGCAAGCGATGTTGAAAGGTCATAATGATGATATTGATCTTGTCGAACAAGCCGCGCAACTGATTCCTCTGATTGAAGATAGACTGCACGCTTTAGCGGCCGAATATCAAGACATTGTGATTGAACGCCTTGATGCCAACATTCAAGCCATTAGCTATCCTATAACGCAATTTCCGGTGAAAGTTAAATCACACAATTTTGATAAAATTGCTGAAGTCAGCGGTATTTTGCAAGGCATTAAAGGCCAATATCTTATTTTTGATACTGGGGTGATCAATATTCGTAAGTTTTCATCTTACGAAGTAGACGTCAGTTATTAATTCACCTAACGATTTCTTTTTCAAAACTTGCTAGCAATGCCTGTATTTTTAAGTTGTGAGATCTGAGATTCACTCAGGTCTCGTGACGTAAAAATAGCCTATGATAATTACACTTGCTAACCATTAATTTATTTGAATTATATCAAAGTGTTAATCGCTACAATGATAATTCATTAAGATTAAAACGATAAATTTAACTCACTGCTAAAAAAATCATTATGGTGAATGACTAAATTCACCTAGAATTCTGCTTCTATAACACTTAAGCCGAGAAACCTGTTCATGGAGTTAGTATTCGCCATTGCTTTATTTGCTTTTTCTGCCGGTATTACTCCAGGCCCTAACAACATTATGTTGATGACCTCTGGGGTTAATTTTGGCATTAAACGCAGCATTCCTCACTTAATGGGCATTAGCTTGGGTTTTCCGACCATGATACTGGCGGTTGGACTTGGCTTAAGCGCGATATTTCAAGCGTATCCTTTCATCCATATTGTTATTAAAGTGATTGGTATCAGCTACCTACTTTATCTTTCATGGCTTATCGCTAATAGCAGCAGTAAAATGGAAGGTAAGCAGGTAAGCAAGCCATTTAGCTTTTTACAAGCCGCAGCATTTCAATGGGTCAATCCAAAAGGCTGGATCATGGCAGTGGGAGCTATTGCGACGTTTACTTCAGTGCAACAAGAACTGAATAGCCAAGTGATCACGATTGCGAGTGTATTTTTATGTGTGGCATTCCCGTGCGCGATTGTGTGGCTGGGATTTGGCGTGGCACTAAAACGTCTGCTAAAAAATGAACGCCAACAGCGTATTTTTAATATCTCTATGGCTCTATTATTAGTGGCATCGATCATCCCAATGATGTTACCGCCCGCAACACATTAATTTATTAAATAAGCTTAAAGGTTACATAATGGAACAACATGAATGTCTTGCTCATACCGAAAACTGGGTAAAAGATGTCATTATGAAATACAACATTTGCCCATTTGCGCGTCGTGAAGTTGAACGCGCTAGCATTCGTTATGTAGCCATTGAAGCAACAAAAATAAAGGCCGTACTAAAAGCATTAATTGACGAGTGCCAACACTTAGATACTCATCCTGATACTGAAACGACACTATTTATTTTACCGCGGGGCTTTGAAGGTTTTTACCCTTACTTAGATTTAGTCGATTTTGCTGCTGATGAATTAATGGCGCAAGGCTATGAAGGGGTTTATCAATTAGCGACATTTCATCCAGACTATTGCTTTGAAGGCGAACCTCAAGACAGTGCCGCGAATTTTACTAATCGTGCACCTTATCCTTGCCTGCATATTATCCGTGAAGCCAGTATGGAAATCGCGTTAGCCAACTATAGCGATCCGGAATCGATTCCTGAGCGTAATATTGCGTTTGCTGAACGTAAAGGCAGTGAGTTTTTTATCCAATTATTGCAGCATTGCACTAAATGAGTTGAGAAAGATAACCAGTGATAAATAGCCATTAAGCACTTAGCACTTAGCACTTAGCA
>NZ_JACJEB010000014.1:0-116259 GCF_014163845.1 Shewanella sp. SR43-4
TCATCAACCAGCTCTTGCTATCGGTTGTTATCATCAGAAACTATTTGTTTTTATCAAATCATGATCAATTACTGTCCTTCATCCTTCATCCACCTTCCATCATCCACCTTCTACCATCCATCATCATAAATCTCAGTTTTACTTACGTTTATTATATTATTTCCTGATGCTTAGACCTGGTATCGCGTTAATCATCTTTCATTAGAGTTTGTTTAATCATCGATTACTCGCCGCTATGGGCTTGAGGCTTGTCATTTAATAGAGAATAAGCTCGACTCGGGATAATAAACGATTATCAAACAGTTGTTTGTATCGCGGTTTGACTTCATTGTTTTGCAATGGGCTGGTTATTAAGGTGTTGATCGGTGTTGCTAACAAAACAAATGCGAGGTTAATGAAATAGGCCGAATGGGGGGGATTTAGCTTCCTTACTTCCCATAGCTTAACCTGAGTAATTAAAAATTTGCTCAAACTGATCCGCTAGATCTAATGACAATAACTGGCTGATGTAAGTTGTGCCGCTGTGTGATTAATTTACTCTTGGTTAATACAGTCTATGCCTGCTAGTTCAAGCTAGTAACTAAGGAGTGCGAGTTTAAGAGCCTTTTTGGGAATGGATGGTGTTTGAGCATTGTTAATATCATGAGACGATCACGGAATTGAGAGGGGGGATGATGATGTGGCATTTTTGGATCCCCTCGTTTATGAAAAGTGCTAGTTAATCATAAATAAGGGGACTACATACTATTGCAATAACGTGCAGTGAGTCGCTTTCTCATCACTAGCGAAGCTGATGAGCATAAGTCATATTCTGAATAATCTCTAAATATTAAGAGAATAAGGTTTCTTCTAAAGTTCTGCCTTTCAGCAAGGCTTTATATTGCCATTGATTCACCGTAAACAGTTCAAATAATTGTATTTCAATGGCGAAGCCAGATTGTTTTTGGTACTCAATAACATATTGATCATCACCGATACGTCTAACTTGAATAATATCGTTTAGCCCCAATAGTTTTTGGTGGAGGCTATCCATGTCACACTGTTTCATTGTCAGGGTAATAAAGTCAGTCGCTTGACTGGCTTTTATCGATACAGATTGTTGTAGTTTGCCATGCTCAAGATAGACAACTTGGTCGCATAACTTTTCAAGTTCATCAAGATTATGCGAGCTGATCACAAAAGTTGTATTACCTGATAAATCTTTAACAATCTGGCGGATTTTTTTCGCATTGGCAGGATCAAGTCCAGCTGTTGGTTCATCGAGTAAGACAATTTTAGGTGAACCCATTAACGCTTGTGCTATTGAGACTCGTTTGCTCATCCCGTGACTTAAGCTTTTGGGCTTAGCCTCAGCAGAATCGGTTAAATCAACAAGCGCGAGTACTCGTAATGCTTCTCGCTTGGCGGCTTTTGTTGTCATGCCTTGTAATTGGGCAAAGAATTGCAGTTGTGACACGATACTAAAATTAGGATCTAATGCTGCATCTTGTGGTAACGCAGATAATAGTCCTTGCAGCGCTTTGCTACCTGGCTTGTGGCCTAAAATACTAATGCTGCCATTGGTGGGTTGAATATACCCACATAATAAACTGAATAAGGTCGTTTTACCGGCCCCATTAGGACCAACTAATGCAATGGGTGCGCCCTGTGTCAACGTTAACGATACTGCGTCGAGCGCCAGCTTATTACCATATTGTTTAGAAAGGTTGTCACATTGAATGATACTCATAGTGCGCTCCGGCTCATTAAGTGTTTACCGACAAATAAAATAACCGCAGTTTGCAGTAATGGGATGGGAGCAAGTGCGAAAGAGCTTAGCCCTTGAGTATTAATTAAATTAGAAATTTGCGAACCTGGCAATATCCAATTTAACCAGCTCAGTTGGGGGAAGTTCATATTGATCAAGGCAATAAAAATCGATACCACAGCCCACAAGATAACCGCAAATATACTCGCTTGTCTGGCCGAGTTGGCATGTAATGACAGCACCGCCATTGCGGCTGTGTAGGGCAATAATACAATGACTAAGTTCACCATCACTAATAGGCTGGTGGTTATTGATGGCAGTAATAATGACATATCACGCGAAAGAGCCAATGCGATGGTGGCCAATAGTGTTAACACAATAAGCATTAATTGGATCAGCATTTGACCTAAAAAACGTCCAAAAAACAAACTGCTACGACTAACTCTTAAGGTTAAAAATCGCAAGCTACCACGTTGCTTATCTGAGCTGAATTGATCTGCGGCGATAAAAATACTGAACATGGGAAACAGATATAGTGCGGCTAGCCAGAACACTGCAAATTCTTCAACTGGCCATTCGAATAGATGGCGTAAACTCCCAGGTCCAAAGAGTGCTTCGGTAAAGTCTCTGAAGTTTGGCTGCATAATAAATTCAGATGCACTCTTAATCGGATACAGTAATAAAATTGCCCAAATTAACATAAAGGCAATTAATGAAATCATGCCGCTTTTATTGGTAAAGCGTTTGCTTAACTCATATTTGGCTAATAACCAAATATGAGTCAATGTTGATGGGGAGGCAGTACTTTCCATAATATTGTCCTTGCTTACCGTTTAACGAAAAGCATAAGTTAGTCTAATAGGGGTTCTAATTGTGCGAGCTTTTGTTCCAGCAATTCAACTCTGCGCTCTAATTCTGCAATCCGAGTATCTTGCTGTAATGTTTGCTGCGTGTGGCCTGAAACCACAATGGCATCACTACTGTTAACATCATAGTCGTCAACATTACCACTGAAGCACTCAAGAAAGCGGCAATCACGTTTATTCGGCTCTCGAGCAAGTTGTACCACTAAGGGTTTTTCACCTTGGCTTAATGCCAGTAATACGGATTCAACTTGGGATACATCAGTGAACTCGTGCAGTCTATTTGATCGCGTTTTGAGTTCCCCTGGCGTTTGAGGACCACGTAATAACAACACACAAATTAATCCAACTTCAGCACTGGTTAACTGTAATTCGCTGAACTCAGTATTACAAAAGCGATGTTTATATTTTACGACGCGACTACCAAAACCGGATTGCTCACTGATTAAGCGTTTTTTAGTGAGGTCTTCGAGTATGGTTTGTACTTGAGATTCACTGAGTGACATAACCGGTTCACGGCTACTTTTTTGGTTACATGCTAGGGTAAGTGAGTTTAATGACAGGGGATATTGATCAGGAGTTGTAAGTTCTTTTTCGAGCAAGCACCCGATGACTCGAGCTTCTAGCGGGGTTAATTCCATAAACAGTATCCTTTTAATAAAAAGCATGATTCTATTACTTTTATAACAGAGCCATGCTTTTTCTCAAAGGATTGCACTAGTTTAGGGAGGTTAATCGATTATTGTTCACACAGTTAAGCGAATACCGTCACTTTCGATAGTGATTTCACCTGCTTTAAATAAACCACCAATAGATTTTTTAAAGGCTTTCTTACTCATAGCGAGTTTGTCATAAATAACATCGGCATCAGTTTTGTCGTGTAAAGGTAAAAAGCCGTTTGCACTGCGCAGTTTATTGATGATCAAGCGAGCATTTTTATCGAGCTCATCTTTGTCACCTTTTTGTAGCACAAGATCAATTTTGCCATCACTGCGCATCGTTTTAATAAAACCGGTGACTTTTTGGCCAAAGCGAAGTTTTTGAAACACTTCATTTTGGTATATCACTCCCCAGTGCTGGTGATTGATAATAGCTTTGTAGCCTAAATCTGTTGTGCCGCCAATGATCAAGTTAACTTGTTCGCCTTCGGTGTAATGAGCTTCTGTTTTATCAACAAACTTATCCAGTTTAGAGGAGGCCATGATGCGTTCATCGGCATGGTTAGCATGAACATACACTAAATATGAGTGGCCTTCTTCGGCAGGTTTGTGTTGCTCGCCGAAAGGCAGCAATAAATCTTTGTCTAATCCCCAATCTAAAAAGGCACCATATGGGCCTGTTGCAACCACTTTTAAGTAAGCATATTCACCTACTTGAGCAAGTGCTTTTTGGGTGGTAGCTATCACAATGTCTTCTGAGTCTAAGTAAAGAAATACATCGACCATATCACCGACATTACAACCGGTAGGGACAAATTTATTAGGAAGCAAGACTTGCCCAAGCTCTTGAGCATTTAGATAAACCCCAAAATTAACTTGTTTAACGACTTCTAATGAATAACGTTTACCGATTTGTATCATGAATGACTCTGCTCTACTTTAATGAAAGATAAAAATGAAAAGATGATCTTTGGAAATCCGCTTAATTATACACGTAAATTTAGCTGACGTTGTGCCAATTAAGCACGATTAAAAATCATTTATGGTTGAGGTACTGTTTATTGATGTTTAACTCATCGATTATAGACGTTTTTTTCTGGTAATTATTCGGTAATTAACTTGCATTACTCGCCATTGCAGGTTTTAATTGCGCCGTTTTTATAAAGGCTGAAAATGTTACTGGTTTTGGGATTAAAAAGTGATCTAACCGTGCGCGAAATCAGTAAAAAACCTGTTACAGCAACTAGCCGATACTCTGTTAGTAAAATTTGCATGATTTGTGAATATCTGCGTAAGATGATTAGCATTAGATGTTGTGCAATAGATAAATAAAGATGAGATGACATTAGGGCACTTGGCAGTGCCTTTTTAGTCAAGAGTTTTGTAGCTTCAATCGTGCTGCACACTCTTTTACTGTTGAGATAACCTTGTTGTGTTATCTGGATTTTTAACAAGTAGATGCCCCTATTGCGGCACTGCTAACTTTGATACAAATACGGAAAATAATTATGTCTGATTGGTCTATCGAAGATGCTCGCTCGGGTTATAACGTGACTCACTGGAGCCAAGGTTTTTATGGTATTCGTGAAGATGGCGAAGTGACAGTGTCACCTAACCCACAAAATCCTGATCATAAAGTTGGCTTAAATGAATTAGCTAAAAGTATGGTTGAAGCAGGCGTTTCGTTACCGGTTTTAGTCCGTTTCCCGCAGATTTTGCACCACAGAGTGGAAAGTTTATGCGAAGCATTTAATGATGCAATTAAGAAGTACGATTATCAAAATGATTACTTGTTAGTTTACCCAATTAAAGTAAACCAACAGAAAACGGTAGTTGAAGAAATTTTAGCTAGCCAAAAATCGAAAGAAGTCCCTCAATTAGGGCTTGAAGCTGGTAGTAAGCCTGAATTAATGGCTGTATTGGCTATGGCACAAAAAGCCAGTTCAGTCATTGTATGTAATGGTTATAAAGATAAAGAATATATTCGTTTAGCGCTTATCGGCGAAAAGCTAGGCCATAAGGTGTATATCGTTCTGGAAAAAATGTCAGAACTTAAAATGGTATTAATTGAAGCAGAAAAGCTCGGTATTACACCTCGTTTAGGTTTACGTGTACGTTTGGCTTTCCAAGGTAAAGGCAAATGGCAAGCCAGCGGTGGCGAAAAGTCCAAGTTTGGTTTATCTGCAGCGCAGGTGTTGAAAGTTATAGCTGAATTGAAAAGTGCTAACATGCTTAATTCTCTACAGTTATTACATTTCCATTTAGGGTCGCAAATTGCCAACATCCGTGACATTCGCCAAGGCGTAAGTGAAGCTGGCCGTTTTTATTGTGAATTACGCCAACTGGGTGCCAGTATTGATTGTTTCGATGTCGGCGGCGGGTTAGCGGTTGACTACGATGGTACTCGTAGCCAAAGCAACAACTCAATGAATTATGGTTTAAATGAGTATGCAAACAATATCGTCAATGTATTAACCGATTTATGTAATGAATACGAGCAACCAATGCCGCGTATTATTTCTGAATCAGGTCGCCATTTAACGGCGCATCATGCAGTGTTGATTACGGATGTTATAGGTACTGAAGCCTATCTTCCTGAAAATATTCAGGAACCAAGTGAAGATGCACCGCAATTGCTCCACAATATGTGGCAATCTTGGTTAGAAATCAGCGGTCGTTATGATCAACGTGCGATTATTGAAATTTATCATGATAGCCAAAGTGATATTTCTGAAGCACACTCATTGTTTGCTGTGGGTCAATTAAGTTTGGCTGACCGAGCTTGGGCAGAACAAGCTAATTTACGTGTTTGCCATGAAGTGAAGGGATTATTAAGTAACAATAACCGTTATCATCGTCCAGTGATTGATGAATTAAATGAAAAATTAGCCGATAAGTTTTTCGTTAACTTCTCATTATTCCAGTCATTACCTGATGCATGGGGTATTGATCAAGTGTTCCCTGTGTTGCCTTTATCGGGATTAGATAAAGCGCCAGAGCGCCGTGCGGTTATGTTAGATATTACCTGTGACTCAGACGGTATTGTGGATCAATATGTTGATGGTCAAGGTATTGAAACTACCTTACCTGTACCTGCGTGGAGTGCTGACAGCCCGTATTTGATTGGTTTCTTCATGGTGGGTGCGTACCAAGAAATCTTGGGCGATATGCATAACTTATTTGGTGATACTAACTCAGCAGTAGTGCGTATCGATGAGCGTGGATTAAGCCAGATTGAGTCTGTCTTACAAGGCGACACGGTAGCAGATGTATTACGCTATGTGAATCTAGATGCTGTTGACTTTATGCGCACCTATGAAGAGCTTGTGAATCAGCATATTGTTGAAGATGAGCGAGCTAGTATTCTAGAAGAATTGCAGTTAGGTCTTAAAGGCTACACTTACTTAGAAGATTTTTAATCTCTTCTATTAGGTTAACTTGTTATCCAAAAAGCCTAGCACCCTCAGGTGGCTAGGCTTTTAAGTTGCTAAGATGTTTTTTGAAGGTTCAGAGAAAAAGTTAGAGATTATTGTTGATGCAGCCGCGCCTAAATTACGGTCTTTAGATCGAACGTTTTGGCAGGGGCTTGTTGCTGCCTCAAATGCAGACATTTTATCTAGCATAAGCAATGATTTTTGTGATGCTTATTTATTGAGTGAATCAAGCTTATTTGTTTGGGATGATCGTATCGTTGTGCTCACATGCGGGGCTAGTACGTTAGTCGAATCAGCCTGTTACTTCATTGAGCATATAGGTGAACAAGCGATTTCCTATGTGTGTTATCAGCGTAAAAATGAATATTATGCTCATTTACAAGCCAGCTCTTTTGGCGATGATGTGCTTAGGTTAAGAGATTTTATTGGTGGGCAGGCCTATAGAATGGGTCATTTAGATAGCCATCACCATTATATTTTTACCACAGATAAGCATTATCAAGCCAGTCCACTTGATACCACCAATGAATTACTGATGTATCATATTTCTGGTACCGTAGCAGACTATTTACGTGGCGAGCATCAATCAACAGAACAAATTAGTCAGCTGTTACAATTGGAACAATTATTCAGCGGTTTTAGTGTTGATCAATATTTATTCAGTCCTTTAGGGTATTCAATTAATGGTATTCGAGGTGCTGAATATTTTACTATACACATTACGCCGCAGGAAAATAGCTCTTATGTGAGTGTTGAAACCAACATCGATATTAGCTCAAATCAGGTCGATATTTTTGCTGAGCTTATCGTATTATTACAGCCTAACAGCTGCGATATTATTGGCTTTAATAGTCATATGGCCAATAAGCCAATGTTAAATTATGTGTGTTTAAGCCATTGTTCGATGACTCTTGAGCAAGGTTACAACATACATTTTAGCCACTATCAGCAAGATTGCTTAGAAGTGCTGAAGCCTATTTTATTATAATTATCGGTGCTAGCTATCTTTTGCATAGCCTATGACTCCTTTCACCGACAAAGCTAATTATTGGCTTTATTCAAATGTATTTAGCTATTTACGCCAAGCGCTTAATTTTAAACCCATTGAGTCTAACACTGTCATTGTGATTACTTAGATGCTGCTTTTCATCCGCTACGGATACCTCAGAGTGTTGTGGCTTAACCTGTGATAAATCAATGGCAATTATGCGCGGTTTACGTGGTATGAGTCTTGTTGCGATAGATGTTGTTGCAGTCGCAGCATCATAAATTCTGCTGAAATTACCGCGCTTGCAGGTGCAACATTGGACCTTGAAATACTGTATGTTTGGACCCAAGGTAAAGGCTTAATTAAAAAGTAATTTTAACTTTACTATTAAACACCTAAGCCAACGTGTTGACGTTGGCTTTTTTGTGTCTGCTCAGCGTAGAATACAACTTGCAAGCTTTAATGAGGAGCCAGTATGAGTGATTTAAGTGATATTCGCCGTGAATATACCCAAGGTGGATTAAGAAGGGCTAATTTACCTGCTAACCCAATGGATCTGTTTGAACAATGGATGCAGCAGGCTAAAGATGCTCAGCTTTCCGATCCAACTGCTATGTGCGTTGCTACGGTTGATGAAGATGGTCAGCCATTTCAACGTATTGTGTTACTGAAGAAATTTGATGACAACGGTTTTGTTTTTTTTACTAATTTAGAAAGCCGCAAAGCTAAACAAATAGCCGTTAATAGCAAAATCAGTTTATTGTTTCCATGGCATCCACTTGATCGCCAAGTCGCGGTATTAGGTCAAGCGGAGCCATTATCGATGTTAGATGTGGCAAAATACTTTATGTCTAGACCCAAAGACAGCCAAATTGCTGCTTGGGTATCTAAGCAATCAAGCAAAATTAGTGCGCGACAGGCCCTTGAAGGAAAATTTGCAGAAATGAAAGCAAAGTTTGCCCAAGGTGAAGTCCCTCTGCCGAAGTTTTGGGGCGGATATTTAGTTCGTCCTGCCAGTGTTGAGTTTTGGCAAGGTGGTGAACACAGATTACATGACCGATTTATTTACACCAAAACCGATGCTGATTGGAATATTGATCGTTTGGCACCTTAATGAGTGTTAATGAACAGGAGCTTTTAGCTGTGATAACGAATAAAATCTGGGTTGATGCTGATGCTTGCCCTAATCCGGTTAAAGAGATGTTATTTCGGGCATCTGAGCGGAAATCGATTCAACTTGTGCTGGTTGCTAATCAGATGATTAAAGTACCAATATCACCTTTAATTAGCATGATCCGAGTGAGCTCAGGTTTTGATGAGGCCGATAACTACATTGTCGAACAAGTGGCACAAGGGGATTTGGTGGTTACTGCTGATATTCCCCTTGCATCGGATGCGGTTGATAAAGGTGCGCTTGTATTAAATCCCAGAGGAACGGTTTATACCGTGGAAAATATCAAACAGATCCTGACAATGCGTGACTTTATGGAAGAAATGCGCAGCAGTGGTATTCATACTGGTGGCCCGAATAGTTTTTCACAAACGGATAAGCATGCGTTTGCACAAGCATTAGACAAATGGCTGGCTAAATTGATCCCCAGCAAAATATAAGCAAATATTACTCTATACTTAATCTGACTTTCTATACTAAGGACTTTATGATGAAAAAATGGTTACCATTATTAGCCGCTAGCTTGCTCAGCACATCTGTGATGGCAAGTGACTGGCAAGTCAATCAAGATCATTCTCGAGTAAGCTTTATTTCGATTAAGAAAACTGATATTGCTGAAGTGAATCATTTTAAACACGTTGCTGGTTCATTAACGGATGCGGGTGCATTTTCTTTATCGATTGATTTAACCAGTGTTGATACTGGAGTTGAAATTCGTGATCAGCGTTTGCAGTCAGTGTTATTTGAAGTCGCGCAGTTTCCAACATTAACGATAGATGCGGTGGTCAATCCTAAATTGCTTGCCGGATTAAAAGTCGGTGACACATTAACGACCCAAGTTGAAGCGACCATTATGTTACATGGTCAGAAACAACAGAAGAGCTTTGATGTGTTAGTGGCAAAATTATCTGATAAGAAAATGGTGGTTTCAAGTTTAGCGCCTGTGATTGTACAAGCAAATGAATTCGGTCTTGTGGCAGGTGTCGAAAAACTCAAAGAATTGGCCGGTTTACCGAGCATCAGCTTAGCAGTGCCTGTGTCATTTGTGCTAACCTTAGCGCAGTAGTTATCGGTGATTGAAAATGGCATTCGATCATCACGATTGAAAGCCATTTTCGGTTAAGTCGTTTCAAGAAAGGTAGGATAAAATGGTTACTGACAAAGAAGGGTACATACATTTAATTCAGTATTTAACTGAACATTTAGGGCTGTTTGAGTCATCTGAGAATAATGTAGCGGCAACTGAAACTGTCATGGAATTGTTTGAAGAGCAGTTATCTGCTCAGATTATTATGGTTTGCGGCCAGAACCCACAGTTATCGTTTGCTGAGCGCAATATGGTGATCCGTGAAATTGACGCAATTGTATACGATTTAGAAGAGATTTTAGCCTCTGTCGCTAATCATTTAGCCACCCCTGAACAGAGTATTTTTATTACTGAGTTTTCTGGTTTAATTAAAAATTTATTTGATCAAGAAGTTGATCATTTGTTGCGTTAAACGCAGCTAAACGCCCGCTATTAAAGCGATTTGTGGATTTTTGGAATTGATCATGTTTAAAAGAATTGTGATTGCCGCTGTATTGTGTTTCCTTTCTATATCCGTATTTGCAAGTGATAAAACCGTTTTAAGACAAGTTGAAACCATGACTGTTGCTAAGTCTGGACTTCATTATCGTGCCCGCATTGATACCGGTGCAGCCAATACCTCATTACACGCAGTCGATATAGATATTATTGGCGGTGCATCTAAGAAAATGAAAAACGATGTCGGTAAAATTGTTGAATTTACTACACAAAATGAGCGTGGTGAGAAAAAACGTATTCAAGCTGAAATAGTCAGTACATCTAGAGTCAAAAATTCTCAAGGGATTGAAACACGTTATATGGTGAAACTCGACGTCGGTTTTGCCAATGAGTTTCATAATATTCATGTTAATTTACGTGATCGTAGCCATATGAATCACAAATTACTCATAGGGCGTAACTTTCTAAAGCATGATTATATCGTGGATGTTTCAGATAAAAAAATGATTGGGCCTCTAGCTGAGTTGAGTATTAAGCAAACTGGCTTGTTGTATAATACCCGCATTGATACGGGGGCTGTTGAAAATTCATTACATGCGGTGAACATTCGCGTCGATAAAGAAGACACAGTTAATATCGAAAATAACATAGGTAAAATGATCACATTCACCACAGCTAACGAAAAAGGTCAGCAAGCTGAGGTTCGCACCAAAATTCGTGGTACCTCATTAATTCGTAATGCACAAGGTACAGAAAGACGATACATGGTGAGGTTAAATGTTGGTGAACCTCGTCATGAATATGTTGTTGATGTTAATCTTAAAGACCGCAGCAAAATGGGTTACAAATTATTAATTGGCCGCAATTGGCTGCAAGGTCATTATATGGTCGATGTGTCCAAAAAACATTAATCACAGTTAAACCAATTCATCTTATTAATACCGCTCATTATGAGCGGTATTTTTTTATTACTTTTATCTGATCCTGCAACATACCTGCAACCTAACTGTCATCGGTTACCGATATAGTAACAGCCGATTTACGCTATAAATCGATAAAAATATGTTTACGATATAAATCAGTTAACTAAAATTATGGATAATAATAAGGGTCTATTATGTTAAGCAATAAAACCTTGCTTGCGGCATCAATATCAACATTAATGGCTTTTCAAGTCAGCGCACAAGATTTACTTATTTCAGAATACGTGGAAGGTAGTAGTAATAATAAAGCTATCGAATTATATAACCCAACAGGCACCAATATTGATTTAAGTGATTATGTATTATCATTTTATTTTAATGGTAATACTTCTGCGTCAACCAAGATTAATCTTTCAGGCAACATTGCGGCTAACTCTACTTTTGTGATTGCTGATAATGATGCTTCAGCAGACATTTTAGCATTGGCCCAGTTGACTTCTAATGGTAGTTTTTTTAATGGTGATGATGCCATTGTGCTGACTCATAGCGACAATGTTATCGATTCTTTAGGCCAAGTAGGCGTCGATCCCGGTGCAGAATGGGGCAGTGGCGATATCTCTACCCAAAATAATACGTTGCGCCGTGATACAAATAATTTAACTGCAGATCAAGTGATTGACGATGCCGTAACATTTGTGGGCTGGCAAGGTTTTGCGCAAGATGACATTAGTGACTTAGGTCGATTTTCAGCCAATGGTTCAACGGATCCAGTTGATCCAGTTGATCCTGTTGAGTTTGTCTGTGGTCAATCAGCTGTCGCTATTCATGAAATACAAGGTAATGCACAAGCCAGCGCATTGATAGGGAATACAGTGGTTGTTGAAGCCATTGTCACCAGCGATCAGCAAGCGGGTTTAAAAGGCGTGTTCTTGCAAATGGCTGACCTTGAAGCTGATGCTGATATAGACACTTCGGAAGGTATATTTGTCTATACCGGCACTCAGGCGTTACAAGTTAATGCGGGCGATAGGATTCGATTAGCCGCAAATGTAGCAGAATATAACGGTGTGACCCAGTTATCGGGCGTTAGCCAATTTGCGCTTTGTGCTACTCAGCAAATGTTGCCAAGTGTCTCATCGGTTACCTTGCCAATAAATGACAATCAGCAGCTTGAGCGTGTTGAAGGTATGCGTGTGTATTTTGACCAGGATTTAGTGGTCAATGAGGTATACAGCTTAGGCCGCTATGGGGAAGTGTTATTAGGTAGTAGCCGCCACTTTATTGGAACTCAGGTCGCGACTCCAGGTGCTGATGCTGTTGCCGTTACAGCCGCGAATTCCCGTGACAGCATTATTTTAGATGATGGTTCAACTCGCCAAAATCCTGAAGTGATCCCGTATCCTGCGCCCGGGCTATCGGCTAATAATACCTTACGAGTGGGTGATAGTGTGACTCGGCTTGAAGGGGTAATGCATTATGGCTTTAATCAATTCCGCATTATGCCGACCAGTTTAGTGAATGTTATCCAAAGTAATCCACGTCAAATGGCACCAGAAGTGGTTGCTGATGCCGATTTACGAGTCGCCAGTTTTAACGTGCTCAATTACTTCAATGGCGATGGTAACGGTAACGGTTTTCCAACTGATCGCGGTGCTGATTCAGCCGTTGAATTTGAGCGTCAACGCGCAAAAATTATCAATGCCATGCAAACGATCAATGCTGATGTATTTGGTTTAATGGAAATTGAGAATGATGGCTATGACACTAGTTCGGCCATCAGTGATCTTGTTAGCGGTTTAAATGCGGCACTAGGCACAACAACTTATGCGTATGTAGTGCCTAGCGTGACAAAAATCGGCACCGATGCAATTACTGTGGGAATGATTTATCGCACTGATAAACTGACGCTATCTGGTGAGGCTGGGATTTTATCATCAGCAAATTCACCCGCTGATGATAATGGCGTGCAATTGTTTGATGACAGTAAAAATCGTCCAATGCTCACTCAGCAATTTACTGTCAATGGCACAGACGAGAATATTGTGGTTGCCGTGAATCATCTAAAATCTAAAGGCAGCAGCTGTGATAGTCTTGGTGATCCTGACTTACAAGATGGTCAAGGTAATTGTAACCAAACTCGAACTCGAGCAAGTGATGCTATTGGCCAATGGTTAGCGGTGCAATACCCTGATAGCAAAGTACTGGTAATAGGCGATTTAAATGCCTACGCAAAAGAAGATCCGTTAACCATGCTAGCAAGTCATGGTTATAATGAATTAACCAGCTATGTCGGTGCCCAAAAGCCTTACTCTTATGTGTTTTCTGGTGAGTCAGGTCAGCTAGATCATGCTTTAGCCAATGATGAATTAGTCAGCAACTTAGTCGGCATTACTCAATGGCACATTAACGCCGATGAGCCTATAGTACTGGATTATAACGAAGAGTATAAATCGGCAACACAACTGCAAGAATTGTATCAAGCGGATGCATTTCGTTCATCCGATCATGATCCTGTGATTATCTCGTTTAAGTTTGCTCCAGCAAATGCGTTACCTGTGGCCAGCTTTGAGCAACAATTAAATGGCAGTGTATTGCACGTTCAGTCAACTTCAACTGATAGTGACGGCCAAATTGTTCAGCATCAATGGGACTTTGGTGATGGCACTGTGGTATCTGGCGTGACGGCTTCGCATCAGTATTTGCAACCAGGCGATTACCAAGTGCAATTAACCGTTACCGATGACAAAGGTGATGTTGCGACGAGTGTCAGCAGCATAAGTATTGTCGAGCCTGTCAACATGGCCCCCATTGCGCAAATTCAGCGAGTAAATTTATGGTTTATGCAGTTATTTATTTCAACTAGCTATGACCAAGACGGTGTCATTAAGCGCCAGCAATGGGCCTTTAATAATGGCCGCAAAGCGCGCGGACCTGTGGCCTTTAGTTTCAGCCGTCGTGAACATACCGTTGAGTTAACTGTGGTTGATAATGACGGTGAAACAGGCTCAGCAACGATGCGTTTTAGATAATAAGATTTGACTGATTATCGATGGGTATCTATTTGAGTTAGTCTCAGTAAAAAGGCGCATAACGCGCCTTTTTTATTACGTAATTATGCCAAATGATTTGTGGCTGGCATGTAAAAATTCCCCTGCAGTTAATAAGAATGATAGGCAATAGGCAATCACTAGCAACATAGACGTCGAAATTGTAGTTAAATACAACTATTTGGCATTAAAAAGTCCAATAATGACTAGTAAAATGGTAGTCGCTAACGTAAAATTTCAGTCTTTATTTTTAACCTTAGTTTTAGCTCTTTGTGGCTTTTGACAAGAGTTAAACTACCGCGTCGTCACTATTGATTGTTAATAGTCGACCAGACGCCCAATCGCATTGATATGCACAAATGCAGTGGATGATAACATGCAGCAGTTAACCGAGATCGTAGAACAAGCCTTAGAGGTCATTGATAAGGCCAGTGATCTAAAGACATTGGATGATATCCGTGTCGATTACCTTGGTAAAAAAGGTAAAATCACTGACATGATGAAAATGATGGGGTCATTAAGCGCAGAAGAGAAACCTGCCTTTGGTGCCGCAGTCAATCAAGCAAAGCAAGCCGTTCAACAACAGTTGACAGAGCGTATCGACGGATTGAAAGCATCAGAATTAGAAGCTAAATTAATTGCTGAAAATATCGATGTCACTTTACCTGGTCGTACGTTAGATATTGGTGGCTTACATCCGGTTACGCGTACAATCGAACGTATCGAAACATTCTTTGGTGAACTTGGGTTTGTTGTTAAGCAAGGTCCTGAAATCGAAGATGATTTCCATAATTTCGATGCGTTAAATATTTCTGAGCATCATCCTGCTCGTGCCGATCATGACACGTTTTACTTTAATCCAAAAGTGATGTTGCGCACCCAAACTTCTGGCGTGCAAATTCGCACGATGGAACATGAAAAGCCACCGCTACGGATCATCTCTCCAGGCCGAGTTTATCGTAACGATTACGACCAAACACACACGCCAATGTTCCACCAAGTTGAAGGCTTAATGGTTGCAGAAAATGTTAACTTTGCTGAGCTTAAAGGTATCTTGCATGACTTTTTGCGTAACTTCTTTGAGCAAGATTTAGAAGTGCGTTTCCGCCCATCTTATTTCCCTTTCACAGAACCTTCTGCCGAAGTGGATGTGATGGGTAAAAACGGTAAGTGGTTAGAAGTATTAGGCTGTGGCATGGTACATCCAAACGTACTGCGCAGTGTGGGTATTGACCCTGAAAAATATTCTGGTTTTGCTTTTGGTATGGGCGTTGAGCGTTTAACCATGTTGCGCTACGGCGTAAATGATTTACGTGCCTTCTTCGAGAACGATTTACGTTTTCTTAAGCAATTCAAATAACGGAGCAAAAATTAGATGAAATTCAGTGAATCTTGGCTTCGTGAGTGGGTTAACCCATCAGTAAGTCGTGACGCATTATCACACCAAATTACCATGGCCGGCCTTGAAGTTGACGGTGTTGATGCTGTGGCTGGCGATTTTAGCGGCGTGATCATTGGTGAAGTGGTTGAATGTGGCCAGCATCCTGATGCCGACAAACTACGCGTTACCAAAATTAATGTTGGCGGTGATGAACTTATCGACATCGTTTGTGGCGCACCAAACTGCAGTTTAGGCTTAAAAGTTGCGGTAGCTATGGTCGGCGCAATATTGCCTGGCGATTTTAAAATCAAAAAAGCCAAATTACGTGGTCAACCATCAATGGGCATGTTGTGCTCGTATGGTGAGTTAGGTATGGACATCGAAAGTGATGGCATTATCGAATTACCACTAGATGCGCCTTTAGGCGTAAATGTGCGTGAATACTTGCAATTAGATGACGCCATTATTGATGTTGATTTAACAGCTAACCGTGCTGATTGTTTAGGCATGGCTGGGCTTGCGCGCGAAGTGGGCGTGTTAAATCGCCAAGCAGTGACCGAGCCTTCTTGGCAAGCTGTTACAGCGACTATTGACGCACCGTTTAGCATTAATGTTGTGGCGCCAGATTTGTGCCCTCGTTACTTAGGCCGTGTGGTTAAGAACATTAATGTTAAAGCTGCTACGCCATTATGGATGCAAGAAAAGCTACGTCGCAGCGGTATTCGTTCAATTGATCCAATTGTTGATATCACCAACTATGTGTTGATCGAATTTGGTCAGCCAATGCATGCGTTTGATTTAGCGACCTTAAATGGCGGCATTACTGTGCGTTTGGCAGATGGTGTTGAAAAGTTAACTTTGCTAGATGGTAACGAAATTACTGTCCCCAACGACACCTTAGTGATTGCCGACGATAAACAAGCTGTTGCATTGGCAGGCGTATTTGGTGGTGAGAGTACTGGTGTGAGTGAACACACCCAAAACATCCTTTTGGAATGTGCTTTCTTCTCACCACTAGCCATTATGGGTAAATCACGTCGTTTAGGCTTACACACAGACGCGTCACACCGTTTCGAACGTGGTGTTGACCCTGAGCTACAGCATAAGGTGATGGATCGTGCTACTCGCCTAGTATTAGATATCTGTGGTGGTGAAGCAGGGCAAGTGATTGAAGCTTTGTCTGCGGAGCATTTACCAACAGCGGCTAATATTACTTTGCGTCGTAGCAAGTTAGATAAAACCTTAGGTCACTTTATTCCTGACTCTGACGTGGTTGAAATACTAGAACGTTTAGGTTTTAGCGTGCAAACCAATGCTGATGTATGGAATGTGACCACCGCGACTTATCGTTTTGATATGGCGATTGAAGAAGATTTGATCGAAGAAGTGGCGCGTATTTACGGCTACAACAACATTCCTAACGTTGCCCCTATGGCTGCGTTAAGCATGTCTGATCACCAAGAAGCTGATATCTCGCTTAAGCGTGTGCGCAGTGTGTTTGTTGCACGTGGTTTCCAAGAAGCGGTGACCTACAGCTTTGTTGATCCAAAAATGCAGAATATTGTGCACCCAGGCGAAGAAGCCATGGTGTTGCCAAACCCGATTTCAGTTGAAATGTCAGCCATGCGTTTGTCGATGTTTACTGGATTATTGACTGCTGTAGGTTACAACCAAAGCCGTCAGCAAAATAGAGTACGTTTATTTGAGACCGGTTTACGCTTTGTTCCTGATGCGCAAGCAGATTCTGGTGTTCGTCAACAAGCTATGCTGGGCGCGGTTATTTCTGGTGTTCAAAATGACGAACATTGGTCAATGGAATCGAAAACTGTCGACTTCTTTGATTTAAAAGGTGATTTAGAAGCAATAATCGGCTTGACAGTTGCCTCTACAGAATTTAGTTTTAAAGGGGCAACACATCCTGCGCTGCATCCAGGTCAATGTGCTGAAATATTGAGAAATAATCGAGTCATTGGTTACATCGGTGCTATCCATCCTAGTTTGGAAAAGCCGTTTGGCCTCAATGGTAAAACAATTGTTTTTGAGTTAGAACTGGATGCATTATTGCACGCCCGTTTGCCGCTAGCCCAAGCTGTATCTAAGTTTCCTGCCAATCGTCGCGACATCGCGGTAGTAGTAGATGAAACTGTTTCTGCAACTGATGTTATGAATTTGATAAGAAAAGTTGGCGAAAATCAGTTGGTTGGCTTAAACTTGTTCGATGTATACCAAGGTAAAGGTGTTGAGCCTGGCAAAAAGAGCCTAGCCATCGCACTTACGTTACAAGACACTACTCGCACACTTGAAGATAAAGATATTACTGAGGCTATGGAATCAGTGGTATTGGCTCTAAAGACCGAGTTCAACGCATCGTTGAGGGATTAAAGTATGGCACTTACCAAAGCCGAAATGGCAGAACATCTTTTTGAAACATTAGGCATTAACAAACGTGTGGCTAAAGAGATGGTCGAGTCTTTTTTTGAAGAAATTCGTGAAGCACTCGAAAGTGGTGAGCAGGTCAAGTTATCTGGCTTTGGCAACTTTGACCTTAGGGACAAGAATCAAAGACCGGGAAGGAACCCGAAAACTGGTGAAGATATTCCGATTTCTGCACGTCGTGTTGTTACCTTCCGTCCTGGACAGAAGCTAAAATCACGAGTTGAAGCGGCAAATTCGGGTAAAAAATAATTCACTAGTTAATACGCCAATCCGATCGGATCTGTATTACGAAGAGCCACTCTTAATTGAGTGGCTCTTTTGTTTTTGAGTTTGACGAATACTGTTTATCGTCTGTATTGATTATGGATATTATACCCATTCCAATATTTATCTGGTCATTCAGTGGGAGTGTTGTGCCTTTTAGGCAAGTAATAGGATTGTAGGCATAGTTGTTCTTCGTCAAAATCATATTAAGCAGTGTATATGGTGCAGAAACCCGCCCTTGGGAGTGACTTAAGCTTTCCATTTTTTGTGGCATTGTTTTATGAGGGACAAGCATTATTTCAACAATGCGCCTCAAACTGAAAAAATTCAGTGACTCTGATTGAGCACGTAATTAATGGAATTGGTATTTCAAATTGTTATATCGGATAATCTTATTGACGCTGTCTTATGCGTCAGAGCGATGCTATAGGTGACACTGTCGTTTTGTTATTGTTGATTATAATGTTGGTTTGCACTCCTTAATCACGAGTATAATGACCTTGTTAGTATATTATTTTTTGCCGTGGCTCACGGTCAGTTTATTTGGAGATTCTTTTGGCACGACAAGCAAAATATTTTGACACTCGTTTTAAGCAATCATTACTGCATCCTCGTTACTGGGGAACATGGTTAGCCATCGCCGTGTTGTTTCTGTTTGGTGTTCTTCCCGCAACTGTAAGAGATCCTATTGCGAAATTATTGGCCCGCGTGGTGATGAAAGTTGCCAGTAAACCAATACGAATCGCAAAGGTTAATATTACCCATTGTTTCCCTGATAAGTCGCCTGACGAAGTCGATGAGTTAATTAAACAAAATGTTGAGACTTTTGTGATTACCTTATTGTCACAAGCTGAGTTGCTTATTCGGTCTAAAGCCTACTTAAAACGCCGTATTCAACTAAATGGCTTTGAAAATGTGCAAGCTGCTCGAGATGCTAAGCAACCGATAATTTTTATTATGCCGCATGTCTGGCCGATGGAATACGCGGGCCTGAGAATCAACTTAGAAATTCCGTTAGTGACTATGGTTAAAGCACATCGAAATGGATTATTTAATTGGTTTAGTAATCGAATGCGTAGCAGTCAAGGTGGACGTGTGTATATGCGTGAAGCAGGGATCAGAGCCTTGTTAGCCGAATTAAAAAACGATAATAGTTTTTTCTATTTGCCTGATGAAGATCTCGGACCTGATAAAAGTATATTTGCGCCTTTTATGGGCACAGTGAAAGCCACATTACCGGTCGTAGGGCGCTTAGCTCAAGCAGGTAATGCCCAAGTCATGCCAGTTAAGATTGGTTACGATCAACAAGCTAAGCAATTTATTATGACTGTGATGCCAGCGATAAATCCCCAAGAGATGGTTGGTAAAGAGAACGAAGCTATTGCATTAAATAAAGTGGTTGAGCAAGTGATTAATGCCTATCCAGAACAATACATGTGGTTTTTAAAACTACTGAAAACTCGCCCTCCGGGTGAAAAAGAGTTTTATTAATCATATACGATTTGAATACATTATTATCGGTCATGATCTTCTACTCATTCGTTGTAGTGTGTATCAGTTGCTTAACGCCAACCATGACTATGATAATATTAGTAAAAAAGACGCCTCGGCGTCTTTTTTTACTAATAAAATGGGCTAAAACGTTACTGACCGGTGGCAGACTTGCTGGCTTTGGTATGGCGCTCTAGTAAGTTTTGATTAATATCGGCCATCGACAAACCTTGATCTTCAAGCAACACGATTAAGTGATACATCAAATCCGATGCTTCATTGACTAACTCTTCTTTGTCATGAGTGGCTGCGGCAAGGGCTGTTTCAAGGCCTTCTTCACCGACTTTTTGGGCAATGCGTTTAGTACCATGTTCAAATAGTGAGGCAGTATAGCTTGAATCAGCACTTTGGCCTTTACGGGAAATAATCAGTTTAGTCAGATTATCGATAAAAGGATGTGCGTTACCATCTTTCCAGCAGCTTTCTGTTCCTGTGTGGCACGTAGGCCCATTAGGAATAACTTGCACTAAAAAGCTGTCGTTGTCGCAGTCTTTGTCGATAGCGATGAGATCAAGCGTGTTACCAGAGGTTTCGCCTTTGGTCCATAAACGTTGTTTAGAGCGACTAAAAAAGGTCACTTGCTTAGTGGCTAAGGTTTTCTCTAATGCCGCTTGATCCATATAACCTAGCATAAGCACTTTGCCCGTTAGGTGGTGCTGCACCACTGCTGGTATCAAGCCTTGTTGCTTGTCCCAATCTACGCCTGTGCTATCAAATTTGATGTCTGTCATTTGTAATCTCTTTTTGGGTGAGGCTATGTTTAGTCTCGTAAAAATCTAAGCTTATAAACGAATCGCGATGTTATTGGCGTGCAAGTATCGTTTTAACTCACCAATATCAATGATGCCTTTATGGAACACACTTGCTGCTAATGCGGCGTCAACTTTGGCAAGCTCAAACACTTGTTTAAAGTGCTCCATAGTGCCTGCACCACCAGAAGCAATTAACGGCACATCGCAAATAGCGCGTACCATGCTAAGTTGTTTGATGTCATAACCACCGCGCACGCCATCTTGGTTCATGACGTTCAATACAATCTCGCCACAACCGCGCTTTTGTACTTCTTCAACCCAATCCTGAGTATACCATTGAGTGTCTTTGGTCGCTGCTTCATCGCCGGTAAACTGTTTTACTTTGTAACTGTCAGTTGCAGCATCATAAAATGAGTCAATGCCGATAACGATACACTGGCGGCCAAACTCATCTTGTAGGCGTGATATCAAACTCGGGTCGCTTAATGCAGGCGAGTTAATTGATATTTTATCCGCACCAAAAGCGAGTTTTTCGCGTGCTTGCTCGATGGTTTTAATTCCACCGGCGACGCAAAACGGAATATCAATTTGTTCAGCAACGCGGCTTACCCAGGATTTATCGATAACCCGGTCGTGTGCACTGGCGGTAATGTCATAAAACACTAACTCATCAGCGCCTTCTTCTGCATAACGTGCGGCGAGGGGAACGATATCACCGACAATTTCGTGGTTGCGAAACTGTATACCTTTAACCACTTTACCTTCGCGAACGTCAAGACACGGAACTATGCGTTTGGCCAGCATTGTATTGCCTCCTCGACGGTAAATTGATTAATCAATAAAGCTTTGCCGATAATAATTCCCGATGCTTTACTGTCGCGGACTGCGGCAACGTTATCGAGCGTAGCAATGCCACCAGAGGCTTGCCAAAGGATAGTAGGGTAAGTCGCGGCAAGTTCAGTGTAGAGCTGTGTATTGGCGCCAGTTAAGGTGCCATCACGGCTGATATCAGTCACCAAAGCATGCTTAAGGCCGACGGTTTCAAATTCAGCCACTAACGACTCTAATGACTTACCACCACCCGATTGCCAACCCGATACCGCGACAATTTTTTCGCCGTTATCGTTGATGTTAACGTCCAGAGCCAAACAAATGGCTTCACTGCCGTATTTTACAAACCAGCTTTTTACCAGCTCAGGCTCTTTAACCGCAAGAGATCCAATGACTACACGCTTAACACCGATAGCTAATAATTCTGCGACTTGCGCTTCAGTTCGAATACCGCCGCCGACTTGAATATCAACATCAAGCCCTGCAGCAAGTTCAGCGATTAATTGGGTTTGGCGTTTATTAGGATCTTTTGCACCGGTTAAGTCGACGATATGCAGCAGTTTTGCCCCTTGGGCTTGATAAGACTGCAATTGTGCCAGAGGGCTTAAGTCAAAGGTGGTTTGCTTGTCATAGTCACCTTGGTACAAACGCACCACTTGGCCGTCAATTAGATCAATGGCAGGAATAATCACTGTGGTGTCCCCATGTTTAAGAAGTTCTGCAAAATTTGTGCGCCCACTTTGGCACTTTTTTCTGGGTGGAATTGCACCCCAAAAAAATTACCTTTGCCAATGGCGGCACTGAATGACTCGCCATAAGTGCTACTGGCTAGGGTATATTCACTGATTGGCGCACGGTAGCTGTGAACAAAATACACGTAGCTGCCATTTTCAATGCCGACAAATAATGGGTGATCGCTCACCTCAATTTGATTCCAGCCCATGTGCGGCAAGGGCAGACCTTTGCTGTCTAAGTCACCAATATCAGTCGGCACTAAGCCTAAACAGGTGATATTTTGTTCGCTACGACCACCATGTTCATTAGACAATGATGCCAGCATTTGCATGCCTAAACATACGCCCATAACAGGTTGCGTTAAGCTTTTAATCAGCTCAATTAGGTGTTTTTGTTTTAGGGCGTCCATAGCCGCACCAGCGGTGCCAACACCTGGCAATACCACTCTTGCTGCGCTGCGGATCACATCAAAGTCAGCGCTGACTAAGACATTGGCGTTAAGGCGCTCAAAAGCAAACCGTACAGAGCTTAAATTGGCACAGCCGGTATCAATAATCACGGTAAGATCATTGGTAGAGCTTGAAGCGTTCGATACTTGTGTCACATGAACTCCTTACAGCACACCTTTGCTTGATGGCAGTATGTCACCTTCTACTTTCACCGCTTGGCGAAGCGTACGGCCTAATACTTTAAACAGGGCTTCTACTTTGTGGTGATCGTTATCGCCTTGCGAACCAATGTGTAAGGTGCAACGTAGGCCATCAGCGAATGAGCGGAAAAAGTGTGGCACCATCTCGATAGCCATTTCACCGACCATTTCACGATCAAAGTCAGCATTGAACTTTATGAATGGGCGACCAGAAATGTCCATTAGGCACTCGCCGCTGGCTTCATCCATGGGTAAGCTGAACCCAAAACGAGCGATACCGCGCTTGTCGCCAAGGGCCTGACGAATCGCGTCGCCAATGGCCAGTGCGGTATCTTCTACACTGTGGTGGTCGTCAATTTCTAGGTCGCCGTCAACATGCACGTCCATTTTAAAGTTACCGTGGGTTTGAATTTGATCCAGCATGTGGTCAAAAAAGCCAATTCCGGTTTCAATCTTTCCCTTGCTTTGATTATCTAAGTCGATGGTCACTTTGATGTTGGTTTCTTTGGTGGTACGCACTACTGTTGCCACGCGACCTTTACTTAATAAAGCACTGGTTATAGCGTCCCAGTCGAGCGTTTGACGATTGTATTTAAAGCTTTTAATGCCCATTGCATTGGCAAGTTCAACGTCGGTTTCACGATCGCCAATCACTGCTGAAGTGGTAAAATCTACTTTGCCTTGGGTTAAGTAGTCTTTTACTAAGCCTAGTTTAGGTTTACGGCAGCTGCAGTTTTCATCATTAAAGTGTGGACAGATAACCACATCGTCAAATACCACACCTTGGCTTGCAAAAATTTGCATCATCATGTCGTGCGGGGCATCAAAGTCTTCTTTTGGAAACGAAGGTGTGCCCAACCCGTCTTGGTTGCTGACCATCACCAAGCGAAAACCGGCTTTTTGCAATTTAAGTAACGCTGGGATCACTTGTGGTTCAAACACTAGTTTTGCCAAACTATCGAGCTGCTTGTCGATGGCAGGCTCTTCCACTAATGTACCATCGCGATCGATGAATAATATGTTCTGTTTCATGTTCAATGCCTTAAATAGGGTGTAATTTATTTGTTTTAATCTGTTGGTTTTATCTATTCAATTTGATCTATGTGTTTTTCAATAGGCTAATCACTGTGCTTATTGAAACGGCTTTAACTTTTATGCTACTGACTCTGACACCGCTTTTTCAAACAAAGCGATAATCAAATTGGTTTGTTGTTCATTGGTAAAGCTAAAGCGAATTGCATCAGCAAGGCGTGGATCTTTGTATGCACGGGCAACCACGCCGGAATCACTTAATCGTTTGGCTGCAGCGCTAACATCGTCAAATTTTGCTAACACATAGTTACCATTAGCAGGCAGCACTGTAGCGCCATAGACGGTTAACGCAACGCTTAAGCGTTGGCCTTGTTCAATTAAACTGGCGACTTGAGTTCGCATAGTATCGATGCCAGCAGGACTTAAGGCTCTTACCGCAAGTTCAGATACTGGCAAAGGTACTGGATACGGTGCGATAACTCGCATCACTAAATCGATAATGGCATCACTCGCAAGCATAAAGCCACATCGAGCACCAGCTAAGGCAAATGCTTTTGATAAGGTACGCAACACGACAAGGTTAGGGTACTGATCAAGTAAATCAGCCACGCTGTAGTCTGGGCAAAATTCAATGTAGGCTTCGTCGACCACTACAATCGAGTTTGGCGCCGCTTGAATGGCTTGTTCAATCTTGTCTTTAGCAAGTACGGTGCCGGTTGGATTATTGGGATTACAAATAAACACTACTTTTGCATTGCCTATTTGGGTTGGCCACGCGTCCGGTAACTGATAGTTGTCGGTTAAACTTAGCGCTGTGACAGCCACATTAAAGGTTGCGGCACTAATTGAATACATGCCATAAGTCGGTCCAAAGCAAGCAATACTGTCGACGCCAGGGATACAAAAGGTGCGAATGAGTAATTCAATCGCTTCATCAGCGCCACGACTGGCAATTATGTTACTGGCTTTCACACCTGAATAACTGCTGTAAGCATTGATGAGTTCAGGTGGCTGGCATTCTGGATAACGGTTCACTTTATCAAGGTCGCTATTATTAAATGGCGATTCATTGGCATTGATCCAAATATCACCTCTACCGCCAATACGTCTGGCACTTTGATAAGGTGTTAACGTGAGTAATTCGGGTCTGGCCAAGGTGTTTGGATCAAAAGTCGCTACTTGGGTCTGGCTCATGGCTATGCTCTCTACTTTCAACTCTAATAAGGTGTTAACTGAACACGACAGATTTTGCTCTAGGCTTAACAGTTACATACTGGCTAAACGGATTGCGATAGCATTTTTATGCGCATCTAAAAGCTCATTCTCTGCTAATACCATGACACTTTGCCCCAAGGTTTGTAATCCCTGCTGACTGAGTTCTTGCACTGTAAAGCGGCGACTAAAATCGGCTAATGACAAGCTAGATACCGAACGACTGTAACCATAGGTCGGTAACACGTGGTTGGTGCCACTGGCATAATCGCCAACCGATTCAGGGGTGAATGCGCCTAAAAACACAGAACCCGCACCGCGAATTTGCTGTAGTACTTCCCGAGGTGCAGCTGTTTGAATAATCAAATGCTCCGGGCCATACAAGTTAGACACTTTAGCGGCCGCATCCATATCACTGACAATGATACTTCTGCTGCATTTAAGCGCTTCTGCGGCGATGTCTTTACGGCTCAATGGTGCTAATTGCTCAATTAATGCTTGGTTGACTTGCTCTGCCAGTACTAATGAATCGGTCACTAGCATCACTTGCGAGTCAACACCATGTTCTGCTTGCGACAATAAATCGGCTGCTACAAAAGCAGGATTAGCATCTTTGTCAGCAATCACGAGTACTTCAGAAGGACCCGCTGGCATATCAATTGATACGCTAATACGGCTGTCTTGTGACACTAAGCGTTTCGCCTCAGTCACGTAACGATTACCCGGACCAAATATTTTATCAACGTTTGGTACGGATTCTGTTCCAAAAGCCAGTGCTGCTATGGCTTGCGCGCCGCCGACTTGGAAAATATCGGTAATGCCGCAAACATTGGCTGCATAAATAATTGCATCATTAATTGGCGGAGGGCTGACTAATACGCGTTTGCCACAACCGGCTATTCTTGCCGGTAAGGCTAGCATCATGACAGTTGAGATTAATGGAGCCGTACCGCCTGGAATATATAAGCCAACACGCTCGATAGGCTCGCTTCTGAGTTCACAACGAATTCCTGCTTGAGTTTCAATATCTACACCCTGAAACACTTGCGCTTTATGAAAGGTTTCAATGTTGTTGACCGCTTGTGCAACTGCTTGCTTAACGTCGTCACCCACTCGTGCACATGCTGCAGCAATGGCGTCAGTTGATAACGCTAATTCTGTTAGCTCAACACCGTCAAATTGTTTGTTATAAGCCAATAATGCGCTATCACCTTGAGCGTTAACTTGCTCAATAATGTTGCGAACACCTTGCTCAACACTTGCGTCACCCACTAATGGAGAACGCGCTAACGTTTGTCGTTGCTGTTCGGTAGATAAAGAAGCCCAATCGAGAATTTGCATTTGTGTTACCCCATCATTTTTTCAATAGGCATGACCAGAATTGAGCTTGCACCTAGCGCAGTTAATTCTTCCATTGTGTCCCAGAATAAATCTTCAGTACTTACAACGTGAATTGCCACCCGATTAGTGTCGTCATTTAGTGGTAATACGGTTGGGTTTTCAGCTCCAGGGAGTAGGGCAACGATTTGATCTAAGGTTTCAATTGGCGCGTGCAATAAGATGTATTTACTTTCGCGAGCACGGATAACGCCATTAACACGCGATAGGATTTTATTGATTAGTGCTTGTTTTTCAGTTGATTGAGTTGTATTAGATTGAATGATGCACGCCATTGAACGGTAAATCACTTCAGTTTCATACAAGCCATTCGCTTCAAGGGTGGCACCTGTAGAGACTAAATCACAAATACCGTCTGACAATCCTGCTCGTGGCGCTACTTCAACCGAGCCCTTTAGCATACAATCGCTGTAGTTAATGCCTTTTTCTTGCATAAAACGGCGAAGTAAATTCGGGTAAGAGGTCGCAATGCGTAAGCCTTCAAGTGAGTTGGCATCTTTGTATTCAAACTCATTGGGTACAGCTAATGATAGACGGCATGAACCGAAATCTAACTCACGTAATTTAGTGCATTCAGCAGGCTTATTTGCGAGTTGACGCTCAATTTGCTCTTCTTCAAGAACGTTCTCACCGATAATACCTAAGTCAACAACACCATCCATTACTAGGCCTGGAATATCATCATCACGAACGCGTAATAAATCGATTGGCATATTGTCTGCGTGTGCAATCAAGCGTTGCTCATTTACATTAAATTTAACCCCACAGCTTTTTAGTAACTGTTGAGACTCTTTTGATAAACGGCCTGATTTCTGGATGGCGATACGTAAACGTTTTGACTCACTCATGTGATACTTCCTTATGTATTAAATATAAAATTCTGTAAATTTAAAAGCTTAAATAAAAATATAATTTTAGAAAAACAAAAAACCCCTGAAATTCCTTCCAGGGGTTTATGTGAAATTTTGTTCACCACCAGAAGGATAACATCCTTCGGCAGTAAGCATCCGAAGGCTACCGCATATGGTGATGATGGTGGAATGTAGTCACTTGGATGTTCATATTAATTACTCTTTAAGTATGCTTGCTGTAATGGTTGTTATTGACTATCTATTAACCATTACGTTTACATTAATAATTCGCTAAAAACTATACGATTAAACTTAACCGTATTTATAACAGTTTGCAATAGTCGATAAACATAAAATGCGATTTACAGGTCAAATTTTTTGCATAAGTTATAAGTTTAATGTCAAGTTACCTAAATAAGCCAATAACAAGATATTTATTGGTTATTAATAAAGCGATATGAGTTTATTTGTTCACCGTTAGGACAGCAGTCAGCAAAATTTACAGGATGGTGTTATCTGTGAGTTAACTTTTTTGTAACCATTGAGTCGTTGATTATCTAATGATAGTAAATACTATGCTGTATTAATTTTACTCATTCAATACATCGGAAAGGTCATAAGCTGATGGTAAAATAGGTCAAAATTGGAGTGAAAAGTGAATATTGTTAATGGTTTATTTGTTTTTTATTGAATCGATACACTATACTTTGTTGCTAATATGGCTTCACACATTACACTTCTTTAATGGATGTCATTAAAGGATATTCATTAAAGTCATTGAGTATATTTAACTAAGCTCATAATATTATATATTGCTTTATTAGTGATAAAACAACGTTCTCGGGGTATGCATTGTATGAAGACCATTGACCTAGCTGCGCTTAGGGAAGTTATGGATTTAATGCTTGATGCTGTTTGTGTAGTGGATAAAAGTGGTTGTTTTGTATTTGTGAGTGCAGCGTTTGAAGATATATTTGGCTATGCACCAGCTGAAGTCATCAATAAACCAATGATTGATTTTGTTTATCCTGATGATGGACTAAAAACACTTAAAGTTGTTGAAACACTGATGAGTGGCATGCACCAGCGGCGTTTTGAAAATCGTTGGGTCCGCAAAGATGGCAACATAGTTGATATTCTGTGGTCTGCAAGGTGGTCAGAAGATCACCAGTTGAGGATTGCGATTGCTCACGACATCACTGAGCGCAAAAAAATGGAACAACAACTTCATTACATTGCAGGACATGATCCATTAACAGAATTGCCCAATAGAGCATTGTTATTTGAACGCTTGCAAACGTCACTAGGGCTAGCGCGTCGTGAAGGAACATCTTTGTCATTACTGTTTATTGATATTGATGGGTTTAAGCATGTCAATGACAGTTATGGCCATTTGGTTGGTGACAAACTGTTAAAGAGTATAGCTCAACGTTTACGCCATTGTGTTCGTAAATCGGATACGGTTGGGCGCTTTGGCGGGGATGAGTTTTTAGTTGTACTAAACTGTATTAATTCTCTAGAGAAAGTGCTTGTTATTGCTGAAAACATTCGTTCTGAACTCGATAAACCTTATCGGTTTGATGATCTCGTTTTGCAGCTATCCCCTAGTATTGGTATGGCACGTTATCCTGATAATGGTGATGATGAACAGCAATTGATTCAACATGCAGATAAGGCTATGTATAGTGCTAAAAATGCGGGCGGAAATAGAGTCAATGTCAGTTGATATAGTGCTAACTCAGCTGGTTACTTAGCCTATATCGTCAGTTTAAATCATATCCTTTTTATTTAAGCAAAAAAACCGCATTTAACCCGCATCCTCTCTCAGCACACCTAGTGTTTAATCTATTTTGTTTATCATGAATTGATAACAGCATACTGATATTGTTAAATTATCACATAGAGTCACTCTGCAAGTCATTGAGGCCATCTCATAATGGGCATTTATGGATAAATAATATTCGACGATGTCAGCTGTAATTGTATTTGAGTACTGATTTCACCTTTTTGACTGGCCGTTAGTTGGCTTGATTTATCAATGGCTGCCAGCGCCGATCGCTTATCAAATCCACTCCACACAGTAATAGTATTTATAATCGATTCTAGTCGTGTTGCGGGGTCATTAATGAGTTCGGCTACATTAAACGCTTGCTGAGGATCTGTTTGATTCAGCTGAGCTGAACGTTGATTTAATGCAATATCTTTGTTGTTATCAGACAATTGATTAATCAATTGTAAAAAATCGTTTTCAGAATATTCTACTAGGGCATAGCTAGCGTTAATAATAATATCGCGTTGCACTCTAGCCTCGTAGTTATCAAGTCTGGCTAACATCATGTTAGGTTCAACACTGGCGATTTCTGCTAGGGCGCTATTGAAATAGTCTTGGTTTAAATTGTAGCTTTGTTTTTGATTATTTAAAAAAATCAACGCGGCCTCTGGATCTGTTTCTGCCATTTTGCGTGAAATAATGAAAACGCCACTGGCGCGTTGTTCAACGGCAATGCCATCCAACCAATCAACAGCTTCTTGAATATTCTTTTCAACTAGCTGATATACCATCGAGGTAATCAGATAATTTGTCGACTCATTCAATGGTAACGATGCAATAAGATTTGCAGCCTCATTAGGTGATTGTTCAATGTAATAATACATAGTATTTAAGTACATTTTTAAGGTCGATTGCGTTTCAGGTTGTAACTTTAACCATTCAAATGCCCCTATTGCATCTGAGCTTGCCCATGAATCGACAATCGACATCATTATCGATGACTTCATCGGCTCTACTGCTAATAAATCAATCTCGTTTAACGCCTGCTGTGGATTAACGGTCGCTAGACCGCGCAAATAACTGTCGAGTAATGATTCGTATAGCTCAGTGGATTTTTGGTGTTCTAACCATGAGATCACGTTCGAAAATTGCATTTTCCCAGCGATTTCTAAAATTAAACCGTATAAGTCTTCGTGTTGTGTTTCTTGGGCAACGAGCAATGCTTCAAGGGGATCTTGTTCAGCCAATTGCATGATACGAAAAATCGACATGTAAGGTGTTTCATCGCTGTTTAATGACGCCTTAAAAGCATCGCGGTCTAGAGAGTTTTGCGAAGGATAATTTACTGAATGCAAAGCTAGTTTCTCTGCCGATAGCGAATTTAGCGTGTTGGTTTGTGGAGTTTGAGTCAACTCCTCTGGGGTTTTAGTTGTGTCTATGACGTCCCTCGGCCAGATCAGTGGATAACTGATAAACCCGATACACCAACTTATTACCACCACGATTAACCATTTCATTACTGCTTTTCCTTAAGCTTACTGTGTTTGCTCGATTCACTCTCATTTAGGTTACGTTATTATGATGCTGTTAATATTGCAATAAATTGTTCCGCCACAGATATGATAGAATGACTGTTAACTGACTAACTTTTATATTGAATTAATCATTAGTATCTAGACTATGTGGCCCCAAGCGAGTATTTATGCGTAAAAATGACAAAAAAAGAGACAATCAAATAAGGCTAGGGTTAACGGCCGTATGCGAACATGCATTAAATGCCTATCCTGGTTTTGCGTGGATTACCCATATTGTTGACTATGATTTGTATCCTAAGAGCCTTCAGATAGTGTGTATATTTGATACTGAAACACAACTAAGACAATGTAGCCAAAATGGTGATAAAGCCGCATTATTAGACTTAATTAAGTGTACTTTAGCTAAAGATGGCATTGAGTTTAAAAATATTAATCAACATGTTAGCTTCGATACAGAAACCGCCTGTGAGCAGCAACATAAGGGAAACTGGGCATTGCGATTAAATGAAAGAAAGCATAGTGCTAGCTTACACTAATTGATTGTGTCTGCTGCTTTTTATCTGTTAGCACACCTTATAAGATGATGTTGCATATCATTCATTGATTGAATTAAGATTTTCCATTTCAACATTTCCCGTACTAGCTTGTTTAAGTTTATTTCTACTATCCGCAAAAGCGAGATCTAGCGCTTATATCGCCTGAGTAAAAGCCGTTATCCTAATATCAAGTAAATTTGGGGTTACCGACTTATGTTTCAGGTCTTTTCAGATTTTGCCTCTTGGCTTGTTTACAGTGTATTGGGATTGTCTCCAGAGACAAAACTCGGCGATGCCCTGCATTTTTTTGCTGAAGATGTGACTAAAATTTTTGCTTTGTTATTGGTGATGATTTATCTCATTGCTTTAATGCGAGCATCGTTAAATGTTGAGCGAGTCAGAGATTATTTAGCCGGCAAGCACAGAGGGCTAGGGTACCTAATGGGATCGGGTTTTGGTGTGGTAACGCCATTTTGTTCTTGCTCGAGTATTCCGGTATTTTTAGGCTTTACCTCTGCGGGGATCCCATTGGGGATCACCATGAGCTTTTTGATTACCTCACCTTTAATCAACGAAGTGGCGATATTGCTGTTAATGAGCCTCTTAGGGCTTAAGTTTACCTTGTTATATATCGCTGTTGGCATGAGTGTCGGTATGCTGGGCGGCTTGTTTCTTGACAGCATTAAGGCTGAGCGTTGGTTACAATCATTTGCAGCAGAAGCGTTAAAACGTGGTCAGCAGAAGGCTGGCAATATAGTTGATGATAGTGCCAATGTGCAAGCCATGTCGTTAAGGCAAAGGCATCAATTTGCCAAAACTGAGATGCTAGATATATTTGGCCGAGTGTGGAAATGGGTCATTATTGGTGTGGGTTTGGGCGCCGCATTACACGGCTTTGTCCCAGACGGTTGGATTGCCGCGCATTTGGGTGACGGACAATGGTGGTCTGTTCCTGCTGCTGTGTTACTCGGTATTCCGCTATATTCGAATGCGACCGGAGTTATTCCGGTCATGGAAAGCCTGATTGTTAATGGTTTGCCAATAGGCACCACATTGGCATTCTGTATGAGCACGGTGGCTGCCAGTTTTCCTGAGTTTATTTTGCTAAAGCAAGTCATGCAATGGCGATTGCTCGTCATCCTATTTTGTTTACTGTTGGTTGCATTCACCATAGTGGGGTGGATATTTAATGGGGTTGCACCGTTTCTATTGTCTGCTAATTAATTAGGCTAGTCGCAAGGAGTAAAAATGAAAATCATTAAAGTCTTAGGTTCTGGTTGTAAAAAATGCCTTGAAACTGCGGAACTTGTTCAAGCGGTTGCGGATGAAAAAGGGGTCACGATAACAATCGAAAAAGTCACCGATATGGCACAAATTATGGCTTATGAGGTGATGAGTACACCAGCAGTGGTGATTGATGAAAAAGTGGTCCACAAAGGCAGTAAACCCACCAAGGAGCAAGTGGCAACGTGGATATAGAAGATATGTTTTACGGATGATTTTGTGATGCCTGATATATTGTCATTTGACTTATTCGGTCAAAATCGGCAGAAAAAGTCACGAGCATAAGTGTTAAACGCAAGGTTACCAATGAAAAAGTGGTATTTGAATTCACCCCTGAACACCACATTCAAAACCAGTTCTCTGAATTACTAAAAAATAAACTTTTGATTATATTTTATACGAGTCAAGAAATGCTGAGTCACGCTGGTGGCCAGCATTTTTGTTTCTGGTCTAAATTTAGTCAAATCATCGATATTGTTTATACAACTGCCTTTACAACTTTTGGCGATAAACAGTTGGAACATGGAGCGGTTATAAGCATAATAGCGCAAACCACATCACATCAGCATTAGCGCGATAATTTGAGGATGCTTTGAGCTCTACATTGACCCAATCTGTAATCCATGAGTTTAGCGAGCGTGGTGCGTTAGCCAAACATGTACACAATTATCATAATCGCCAAACTCAAACTGATATGGCTGTTGCGGTAAGTGATGCTATTGCTAAAAAGCATAATCTCATTTTAGAAGCGGGCACAGGCGTAGGAAAAACCTTCGCGTATTTAATTCCAGCCTTGCTCAGTGGCAAACAAGTGGTGGTGAGTACTGGCAGTAAAAATCTACAAGAACAGTTATTCCTCAAAGATTTACCAGCATTGTTAACCATGCTCGATATCCATGTGCCTGTTGCATTACTTAAGGGGCGTAATAATTACTTATGCCATTTACGCCTTGAAAAACAGATGCAAATGGCCAGCCAATTAAGCGAATATTATATTGATGATTTGCTTAAGATTAACCAATGGGCACATTTAAGCAAAGATGGTGACATAGGCAATTTAACCTCGGTGGCAGAGCATTCTGATGTTATTCCTAGTGTTGTTAGCACCAAAGAAACCTGTACGGGTAAAAAATGTGACCATTATGACGTGTGCTTTACCCGTAAAGCGCGGATTAGGGCGATGGAGGCCAAAGTGGTGGTGGTCAATCATCATTTATTTTTTGCCGACCGATTACTCAAAGACACCGGATTTGCCGAGTTACTGCCTGATCCTGATGTGGTCATTTTTGATGAAGCCCATTTAGTGCCAGATATTTGCATTAACTATTTTGGTAGTCATATATCCAGCCGCGAAATTGATCTGTTATTAAATGGCATCATCAAAATTCACAAAGAGGTGATCCGCGACAGCATTCAACTAGAGCAATTGTCGCAACGTGGTTTGTTAGCGTTAAGTGATTGGCATAATGCCATGTACGACAGTCAAGTATCTGATTGGCGAAAAGTACTTGCCAATAAACACTTAGCGACGGTGTCGTGGGCATTACAGCAAGCGTTGACTGATCTGGCCAATTCTATGCGCCATCATCTTGGTCGCGATGATCAACTCGATTTAGCGTTCGAGCAATTGTATGAATTGTCTCAAAAGCTGCAAGATTATTTTGAATGTAAAGATATTCAGGCAGCTTACAGTGTTGAACTTGGTCCGCGTTTTATCATGTTAAGACTTAGTCCTATCAATGTCGCTAAACAATGCCAACAATTATTTGATGCCGATACTCGGTGGATTTTTACCTCGGCAACCTTGCAGGTGAACCGCAGTCTGGCTCATTTTGCGACTGAGCTAGGATTATCATCGGCACAACAAATTATTTTAGATAGCCCGTTTGATTATCCTAATCAGGCAGTATTTTGTGTGCCACGTCATTTAGGTAAAGTGGGGCAGTCGCAGCATACGGTTAAACAACTGGTTGATGTATGTGTTCAAGCAATCAATGCTGCGCAAGGCCGCACGTTTATCTTGTTTACTAGCCATCAAATGCTCGAGCAAGTTGCATCGGCATTGCAAGGTAAAGTGGCTTATCCTTTATTGGTACAAGGCCAAGCGAGTAAACAAAGTTTGTTAAATAAATTTAGACAGTTAGGTAATGCCGTTTTGCTCGGTACCAGCAGCTTTTGGGAAGGGGTCGATGTTCGAGGTAAATTATTAAGCTGCGTGATTATTGATAAGCTGCCGTTTGTGTCACCAGATGATGCCTTATACAAAGCCCGTGCCGCCAATGCCGAGCGTCAGGGACTTGACCCCTTTAGCCATATTTCTTTGCCGCAAGCAGTCATTAGTTTAAAGCAGGGCGTCGGGCGGCTTATTCGCGATGAAAAAGATCGCGGAGTACTTATCTTGTGCGATAACCGCATTGTTAATCGGGCTTACGGGCAAGCTTTTATTAATTCTCTGCCACCAATGCAGCGTACACGTGACTTAGACCGTGCATTACAATTTTTAAAACAAATTCCTTAAGCTTTTTAAAACGGTGCGCATCAGTTATCATATTAAGTCTAATTTGATGCTTTTTTACTGGGTAACCCATCATAATGCCAAAGCCGTTAACCATCCTCGCTCTTGATACTTGCACCGAAACTTGCTCTGCTGCGTTAACCACCAATGGTAAGGTGTTTGCACTTATTGCCGATGCTCCTCGTGAACACAGCCAACGTTTATTGCCTATGGTTGATGATGTATTGACCCAAGCCCAAGTGACATTGGCCGATGTGGACATGATTGCCTATGGCCGTGGCCCTGGTAGTTTTACCGGTATTCGTATTTGTACCAGTATGACGCAAGGTTTAGCGTTAGGCCTTGATTTACCCGTTATTGGTATTTCAACCTTAGCCGCAATGGCTCAGTTAGCAATATCACAACACAATGCCTGCCAAGTTCTATGTTGTATTGATGCCCGCATGAACGAAGTCTATTGGGGCCAATACATTGCCAAAGACGGCATAGCGACATTAGTGGGTGAAGAACACGTTAGCGTACCAGAGGCAATTGAATTAATACTCGATACCCAGCAAAGTATTAGTGTATGCGGTACCGGTTTTGAAGCTTATCCAGAGTTACTCAATATTGCGCCAAACATGACACCATGTGCAGAAGCGACTTATCCAGATGCGAAAGCCATGTTAATTCTGGCGCAGCACGGGTACCAACATGGATTACAGACCAGTGTTGATGAACTGGCACCAGTGTACCTTCGAGATACCGTTACATGGAAAAAACTTCCTGGTCGAGAATAGCCATTAAAGGTAATTTGACATAGAGTATAAGATACAAGTATAGGTAAATGGTGTCGTTAATGGCGATAAATGCTGCATTATCAATGGCAAATAATCAATCAGGTCCAATAACCCTGAGTCAAGCTGTTGCTGGTAATCGGCCTATTACGGCGGCCATTGAGCCTATTGTTGTTAATGTCTCTGCTTCCGAGCAACAAATTCAAGGCATTGAAGCGCGCAATATGGCCATAGTTGATGATTCAACTTTGTCGGCTAAACAGCAAGCTCGGGTTGAATATGACCGTGATACTTACAGTCAACGGGGGGCTATCGCGCAATATTTATCAACACAGCATTCTGCTAAAAGAGATGAAATTCAACAAATGGTTGGTATTGATTTATATGCCTAATGTTCCGTTGTCTGCAACACCCAGTCGCAGCCGTTTTATGATTGAATTACTGCTAGCTTTCCTACTGACTCGATTTCCTTATATCTCTATCCCTTTTAAATGGTTTGAAAGCTACTTTCACGAGTTATCTCATGGTATCGCAACGTTATTGACAGGTGGCTCTGTGAGTCATATTCAATTATTTCCAAATGGCGCGGGCTTTTGTTTTAGTCAAGGTGGTAGCAGTATACTTATTGCTTACGCTGGTTATTTTGGTGCGGCGCTATGGGGATACTCAATATTTCTGATGGCAACTCAAAAGCAAACGATTAGATTTACCTTAACCTTGTTAGCCCTCACTGTGGCTGCGTCATTGCTTTTCTGGGCGCGTGATGTATTAACGATCATTATTCTTAGCGTATTAATAATACTTTTTTTGTTACCACTTAAATTAAAAAATAGTAGTCTGCTAAACACCTTACTGCGTATATTAGGCCTAATGATTATCCTTAATGCTATGGCTAGTCCTATGGTGTTATTGGGGTTAAGTGGTCAAGGCGATGCGGTGATGTTAGCTAAAATGACTTGGCTACCCGCATGGTTATGGGTGATGACATGGCTTGCATTCAGTGGGTTTATGTTATGGCTCTGTTGGCGTAAAGTTGATCGAAAAAAGGGAGTGTCAAAATGAAACGTAACATGATGTTAGGGGCCTTAATTGGCTTATCAAGTTTAGGTATGTCAACGGTAATATACGCTGCGGATAGTGTTGACGAGAAATCCGTTACTGCGCCGCAGGTCAATGCTGCGCTCGCCAAAGCTGTGGCCAGTGAGTTTCGGTCGACTAAAAATAAACTGCGCGATCAATATCGTCATCCAGCAGAAACATTAGCATTTTTTGGTGTAAAACCCGATCATACTGTGATTGAGTTATGGCCTGGTGGGGGGTGGTATGCTGAAATTCTTGCGCCTTATTTAGCCGCTGATGGCCAATATGTTGCCGCCAATTTCGAAACAAAACCCACTGAAGATAATCGCCAAACAGCGTATTATAAATCTGCGGGGATGAAGTTTGAGCAATGGGTCAGTGAAAATAAAGCCAGTGTGGGGAATGTTCAGTTTGTTACTCTCGATCCACCGGCTAAATTGTCATTAGGTAAAGATAACTCGGCAGATTATGTATTAACGTTCCGTAATTTGCACAACTGGGCCATGAAAGGCGAGTTAGAAGGTGTGTTTAAAGCCGCCCATGATGTATTAAAGGTTGGTGGTACACTCGGCGTTGTTGAACACCGAGCCAATGTCGATATGGCTGCTGAAAGTGGTTATATGGAACAAAACCAGATGGTTGAACTTGCTAATAAATATGGTTTTAAATTAGCGGCTAGCTCTGAAATAAACGCTAATCCTAAAGATACAAAGGATTACGACAAAGGTGTGTGGACATTACCCCCAAGTTTGGCCAAGGGCGATCAAGATAAGCAAAAGTACCTTGATATTGGTGAAAGTGATCGTATGACACTTAAGTTTACCAAAACAGCAGCTCAATAATTTTTGCAAAGTGAGTCAACAATGTTGAATGTTAACGTAGAAGAAATTCAATTGCCGTTGGCTCATATTACGCTTGCTGCAAAACGTTATGGTCATGCTGACAAGCCAGTAATATTAGCTTTACATGGCTGGCTTGATAACGCTGACAGTTTTGTTCCGCTAGCGCATGCCTTTGCACAGCAAAAATTATTCGATAAATTTCAACTCGTATGTATTGATTGGCCTGGGCATGGATTATCAGATCATCGCCCGGGTCGTTATCCATTACATTGGGTTGATTATATTTATGACCTGCAAGCCGTCATCCATACACTTTCACAAGATACAGGTCCTATTATTTTATTGGGGCATTCTCTTGGCGGCATAATTGCGTCGGCTTATAATGCCTGTCTTGCTGAAAATATTCATAAACTCATATTAATTGAAGCGCTTGCCCCTTTATCTGAATCTGCTTCTAAAGCCAAAGATCGTCTGCGTAAAGGTTTGCTGCAACAACAACGTATTAATCGCCAAGTAACCAGAGACTCTTCGACTTATTCTTCTATGGATTTGGCGGTACAAGCCCGCCATAAACTGACCGGATTAGCCATTCCATGGTGTGAGCTTATTACTAAGCGAAATATGGCAATAACAGATGGGCAGTATCATTGGCGAAGTGACCCTAGATTAAAATTAGATTCACTTAACCGATTTAGTTTTGAGCAGGTTGATGCACTGATGAGCACTAGTAATACGTCTACTTTACTCATGGTTGGTCACGATGGATACAAACACCTAACCGCCTCAACAGAACAGGCTAATAAATGGTTTTCTAATATTGAAATCATTCAGTTAAGTGGAGATCATCACCTCCATATGGGTAATGCTTATACCGTCGCTGAATCGATTGGAACATTTATTCTAAATAGGCAGTAGCACTGGCTGAAATCGCTGTTATTTTTGTTTTATTTATGTGACTATAGTCGAAAATTAAAACACTTGTATGATTTAGGTCACTACGAGCATCATAATAAAGCCTGCGATAACAATATTAATGATACGTGGGCAATAAAATATTTTACCACTGACGGGGAATGCACGTCTTAGCACAGTGGGTATTATTAGGAGACACCTGTGGACCAGCCTTGGATTAATAACTTACCTGAACATGTTCCGGCCGAAATCGACCCATCTCAATTCAGTTCTTTAGTCGATATGTTTGAAGATTCAGTAGCAAAATACGCTGATCAGCCTGCGTTTATTAATATGGGCGCGACCATTACGTACCGAAAACTCGAAGAACGAAGTCGAGCATTTGCAGCCTACTTACAAAATGAATTACATTTAAAAAAAGGCGACCGTGTCGCCCTTATGATGCCAAATTTACTGCAATATCCTATTGCTCTGTTTGGTATTTTGCGCGCTGGTATGGTGGTGGTTAATGTCAATCCACTTTATACCCCACGGGAATTAAAGCATCAATTGGTTGATTCTGGCTCTAAAGCTATCGTCGTGGTGTCAAACTTTGCTAACACCTTAGAAGAGATTGTTGATCAAACACCGATTGAGTCGGTGATTATTACCAATCTTGGCGATCAACTCAGTGCCCCGAAACGCACGTTAGTTAATTTTGTGGTTAAATACATCAAAAGATTGGTACCAAAATACCATTTACCACATGCATTATCGTTTCGTGATTCGCTCTCTAAAGGTCGACGCCTACAGTACATTAAGGCCGATATTGGTGGCGAGGATTTGGCTTTTTTACAGTATACCGGTGGCACGACTGGGGTCTCTAAAGGTGCTATGTTAAGCCATAAAAACGTGGTCAGTAACGTTTTGCAGGCCAGTGGTGCTTATTCTCCAGCCCTTGATGATGGTGCAGAGTTTGTCGTGACAGCATTGCCTCTGTACCATATTTTTGCCCTAACAGTGAATTGTTTACTGTTTTTACATAAAGGTAGCAAAAATTTATTGATCACCAATCCTCGTGACATTCCTGCTTTTGTTGCTGAGATGAAAAAGTATCCGTTTACTGTCTTAACCGGTGTTAATACCTTATTCAATGCTTTGGTCAATAATGAAGAATTTACTCAACTTGATTTTTCTGGTTTAAAATTGTCTATTGGCGGTGGTATGGCGGTTCAGCGTGCGGTCGCGGATAAATGGCAAAACCTTACTAAGACACGCTTACTCGAAGGTTATGGTTTGACTGAAGCTTCACCATTAGTTACATGCTGCCCATATAACCTCAGTGGGTATAATGGTTCTATTGGTTTTCCTGCACCATCGACCACGATTCAAATTAGAGATGAAGATTCAAAAGTATTAGCTCAGGGTGAAACCGGCGAGTTATTTGCTAAAGGTCCGCAAGTCATGCAGGGATATTGGCAACGTCCGGAAGAAACTGCCACTGTGATTGATAAAGATGGTTGGTTAGCGACTGGCGATATTGGCTATATGGATGAAAAAGGTTTCTTTTTCATTGTCGATCGCAAAAAAGACATGATTTTAGTGTCTGGTTTTAACGTGTTCCCAAATGAAGTGGAAGAGGTTGTCGCGTTACATCCCAAGGTTATTGAAGTCGCTGCGGTTGGCGTTCCTAATGATGCCAGCGGTGAATTAGTGAAGATTTTTGTGGTCGCAAAAGACAAGTCACTTACAGAAGAAGAGTTGATTAAGCATTGTCGTCATCATTTAACGGGATATAAAATTCCTAAACTGGTAGAATTTAGGGACGAATTACCGAAAACCAATGTGGGTAAAATTTTACGCCGACAACTTCGAGATGAAGTTAACAAAGCATAAAATGATAGCCGGCAACTGAGCCGGCTTTTTTATACTTGGCAATTCTCAGTTTATGACCATTACTCACATCCCTTTTTAGCGGAGCCTATTTTGTTAATGTTTGAATATATCAGCGATGATGCCAGTTTGTTGTCATTAGTTGAACAATACCAACACAGCGCCTTATTGGTGCTTGATACTGAGTTTGTCCGTACTCGAACCTATTATGCTAAATTAGGCCTCATCCAAGCTTATGATGGTAAAACCCTAGCATTAATTGATCCGGTTGCGATTAAAGACTTAAGCCCATTTTGGCAGCTATTAACTGACCCCAATATTGTTAAGTTAGTGCATTCATGTAGCGAAGATCTTGAGGTATTTGCTCATTATGGCGAATGCCAACCGAGTCCATTATTTGACAGCCAAATTGCGGCTAGTTTTGCGGGCCTAGGTCATGGCTTAGGTTATGCCAAACTTGTAGATGCATGCTTGCAAGTTGAAATTGATAAAGGTGAATCACGAACCGATTGGATGAATCGTCCATTGTCTGATTCACAATTGCAGTATGCTGCCAATGATGTATTTTATTTGTATAAATTATATCCTCAGTTACAACAGAAGCTTGTAGCCGAAAATCGTCTCGAATGGCTGTTTGAAGAAGGTCAGCGTATGACCGAGGGACGTTTGTCACTGCCAGAAGGTGACAGCGTTTACCTTAAAGTTAAAAATGCCTTTCAGTTATCAAGTCAGCAGTTAGCCTACTTAAAGGTATTGGCTAAGTGGCGATTGAGCAAAGCGGTGAGCCGTAATCTTGCGCTTGGCTTTGTGGTCAAGGACCATGCATTAATTGCATTGGCCAAAAAGCAGCCCACAACATTGTCTGAGCTCAACAGTTTAAATGATTTAACTGATCAAGAAAAACGCATACACGGTAAAGATTTATTAGCGGTAATGGCGACTGCAGATTTAACAGATCTACCTGAAGAGGTAGATGTTGTGGCACTAAAGTCTGGTTATAAATCGGCTTTCAAAGAAGTTAAAACGATATTAACTGAGCTATGTGAGCGTGAAAATGTCGCATTAGAATTTGTTGGTTCGAAGCGCCATATTCACGAGTTTTTACTCTGGTTGTATCACAATAAGCAAACACCAACACCATTACTCTTTGTGGGGTGGCGCGGCCAATTGGTCGGTAATTTACTTGCGCAAGTTAAGTTTAATTAATTCAATAGCGTCATTAAACGAAAAAGGATACTGGCAGCAATGCCAGTATCCTTTTTGTTATATTAAGTCAGTCAATCTAAAAAGATGAGCGTTACTTAGTGTCCGGTAAGGTGACGTTAAGTTCTAGTACAGATAAGTTGTCATCATTTTGGTCTAACTGCACAGAGACTTGGTCATCTGATATTTGCACATATTTACGGATCACTTCGATGATTTCTTGTTTCATCTTTGGGAAGTAATCCGGTGCACCACGTTCTCCACGCTGATGAGCCACAATAATTTGTAATCGCTCTTTTGCCAATGACGCGGTATTGGGCTTTTTACTGCTTCTAAAATAATCAAGTATCGACATAATTAGCTCCCAAATATCCTTTTAAGGAATCCCTTTTTTTCTTCTGTAATAAATCGAATTGGTATATCGTCGCCTAATAAACGCGCAACGGTATCGCCGTAAGCCAAGCCTGCATCGCTTTCTTGGTCAATAATCACAGGTACACCTGAGTTTGACGCCTTCAATACCGACTGAGATTCAGGGATAACTCCCAGCAATTCAATAGCAAGAATATCCTGCACATCTTCAACACTGAGCATTTCACCTGTTTTAACTCTGGCCGGCGAGTAGCGAGTTAATAGTAAATATTCTTTGATAGGTTCCAAAGTCAATTCAGCTCGACGCGAGCGACTCTGCAGCATGCCCAAAATACGGTCTGAATCACGTACTGAGCTCACTTCTGGATTGGTGGTGACAATGGCAATATCGGCAAAGTAAAGTGCCATCATTGCACCTTGTTCAATACCCGCTGGTGAATCACACACAATAAAGTCGAAATCTTTGGCTAAATTTTCAAGGACTCGGCCGACGCCTTCTTTGGTCAGCGCGTCTTTATCTCGTGTTTGAGACGCGGGTAAGATAAATAATTTGTCGCAGCGTTTATCTTTAATTAACGCTTGATTCAAATTGGCTTCACCATTGATGACATTAACAAAATCGTATACGACCCTGCGCTCACAACCCATAATCAGATCAAGATTGCGTAAACCAATGTCAAAGTCGATAACGACTGTTTTGTGTCCTTTTAAAGCCAATCCGGTGGCAATTGCTGCACTGGATGTTGTTTTTCCCACACCACCTTTACCTGATGTGACAACAATAATTTGCGCCATTTATATTTATATCCTTGTGTTTGCCGATTATTGGGGCAATGTTTCAACAGTAAGGGATGCGCCCTCAAGGCGAATACAACCTCTTTGGCTTAAGTCGTATTGTTGCAAGTGTTCAGTCAACCAATACTGTCCAGCAATCGATACTAATTCTGCTTCTAACGAGTTAGCGATAATCACACTTTGATTATCTCCCGCTGCACCCGCCATGGCTTTACCACGAAGAGCACCATATATATGAATGCTACCATCAGCAATGACTTCAGCGCCATTACCAACTGCACCAAAAATGATTAAATCAGCGTTTTGTGCGTATATTTGTTGTCCAGAACGCACATTTTGCTTAACAATTTTAGTTGCTCGTTCGGGAAGTTCTGCTTTACGGGCTTGTTTGCCAGACTTTACCACTGCAATCCCCATGTGTTTTGCTTGTTCAATTTGCTCTGGGGTGGCGTCGGTAATGCCGACAATAATAAGGTTACGGTCAATCAATAATTGTTTTAGGGCATTAAAATCAATTTGGATATGCTGAATGGCTGATAAATTTAATACCAATGGTGCGCCCAAAAAAAACTGCGGCGCTTGTGCCAGCTTGTTGTCTAATTCAGCAGCAATAATATCGAGATCGTGATGATTAATATGCAGCACTGATAATGTAAAAGACGTAGCCTTTAATTCGAGATTTTGTTTAGCCATCCCGGCGTGATTCTCCATACTTCAGCGATAAACTGATTTACAATTATTTTTTGTGTCACCATGTTATAGTGTGCTTAGTTGACTATCAAGTTTGAACCTTTGGAAATTTACACTAAAATGATATGTGCAGTATATAAAAGCGGTCGAAGAGCGGATACTTACCTTTTTGTCAAAAAACGTGATGTTTTTGATGACGTTCCTGAGCCTTTAATGGCAATGTTTGGTACTCCGTCATTAATCATGATTGTCCCGCTATCTAAACGAGATCACTTGGGCATCGCAGATATTAATAAAGTGAAGTCTGCATTAGTTGAACAGGGTTATTACTTACAAATACCACCACCGCCGGTTAATTTACTCGAACAGCATAAACAAGAATTAGCGCTTAAGAAATAAGCATAATCTTAAAGGAGTAATCAACACGAATATGATCCCCAGAATCATTCTAAGCGTTTTTTTTTACTTCTTTTGCTCTCATGTTGTGATGGCTGAAGACAGCCATCACAATTTTGATGACTATCTATTATTGCTACAACAAAAAGCAATCGCTGCAGGCGTTAACCAAGCTATAGCAGAACGCAATATTGCGACGATTAAGATATTTAAGAAAGCCAATCTCAACCCCTCAGTCGATAAACCTAAGACATTAGAAGACTTCATCCCACAAGCTGTACCCGAAATCACCGTCAGTACTGCAAGAGCAATGTTATTGCAGCATGAATCAAAACTCGAGCAGTTGAGTAACACGTATCAAGTGCAGTCGCGTTTTTTGATGGCATTATGGGGGATGAATTCTCGTTTTGGTGAGCAGCCAGGGCGTTTCCCTGGATTATCGGTTTTAGCCTCACTTGCCTACAAAGGCGATGAAGAAGCATTTTATATTGCTGAATTTATTGCTGCACTTAAGTTAATTGAGCAAAAAAATATCAGTGAAGATGCATTGCTGAGTTCTTCATCTGGGGCAATGGGGCAGATGCAAATGATGCCGAGCCAGTTGCTAAAGTATGCTGTTGATGCTGATAAAGACGGCAGGATTGATGTTTGGAACAGTATGGATGATGCTTTTTCATCGCTGGCTAATATGTTGCATCAACAAGGTTGGCAGTCCGGTTCTACATGGGGAAGGCAGGTGAAACCCACTATGGCACTCGATCCTGGTTTGCTTGGTTTAAGAGTCAATCACACATTTGTTCAGTGGCAGGCTTATGGTATTAGGCGTTTTAATGGCGCAGACTTACCGCAACGCAGTGATATGAAGGCGTCCTTAATTGCACCTGATGGATCGAAAGGGCGTTTTTATTTAGTCTACGATAACTTCCTTTTATTACATCAATTTAACCCGACTTTGCATGATACTTTGGCGATAACTTATTTGTCTGAAAAAATTAAGCAGTAAATTGCGGCCCATTGGGTGTAAAATGCAGGCAAATTTCGATAAAAGCTACATTAGATAACCAATGATGACTCAGTTTTGGACTACCACCCCCTTAGAAGATATGACCACCGAACAATGGGAATCGCTGTGTGACGGCTGCGGTAAGTGTTGTTTAAATAAAATCATCGACGATGAAACTGACGAGCTTTATTATACTAATGCTGCATGCCATCTACTGGATGACAGCAGTTGTGGTTGTCGTCGTTATCCTGAACGCTTCACCTATGTACCTGAATGTACAGCCATTACACCCGTTAATATCGCTGAGTTGACTTGGTTGCCTGATAGTTGTGCTTATCGGCGCGTATATGCTGGCAAAGGATTACCGAGTTGGCATCCGTTACTGACAGGAAATAAAGATGCCATGCATGCGGCGGGGATTTCGGTACAAGGGAAAACAGTTAACGAAACGAAAGTGAAATACTTAGAAGACTGTATTGTTTTGTGGCCTATGTTAGATGTTGAATAGTCAGCGTTGACTGTATAAGTGATTAATAATCAATGTATTAAGATATTGCATTATCGGTTAATGGAAAAGTAATGTGGTTCATATCCAATCTATAATGAATCAATTTATGGTTATGTTTGGCCACAATCTTATACAGTTTAAGCGTGTAAGATGGTTAACCCTGCTTGGCTTGATACATTGGACCAATAAGGCCAAGTAACCATACTTGTCCTTATTGGTATCAGATTTGCCCTTTTCGGCAAATAAAAGCGGATTCTCGTATTACAAGCAGAGTCATGTGAGTCCATTACAGGTTAATTCAATAAGGTTAGCCAGACAAAAAATGATTTGATAATCACTTTTATCCCCAACTGAGCTTATTTATTTTTGGGTAAATAAAACTCGGCCATGATGAGTTAATCATGAGTGATTAAGCTACCCTCGTCGCTAGGTGCTTGTGTTGCTATGTGACTATGATTAACTTAACTCATGTTGCGCAGCATGCTCAGCGGAGCAATACGTAATACCCAGTGTAAAATGGCCCAAGGATAACTAGGAACAAATGCATTGGCTTTTTCTTTCTGAATAGCCTTCACCATGGCTTTACAGCCCGTTTCAGTATCAACAATAAACGGTACCGTTTTTACCTTTTGGTTAATTTCACTGCGAATAAATCCTGGATGTACACAAGTAACCTTAATCGGCGTGTTCAGTACATCGATGCGGATACCTTCAGACAATGAAGTCACGGCGGCTTTTGTGGCAGCATAAACAGTCATTGCACGTCTAAATCCACGAACAGCACTGATAGACGAAATAGTCACTAGATGCCCACTGTTTTGTTCTCGAAAAATTGTCATCGCCGCTTCACATTGGGCGATAGCGGCAATAAAATTAGTTTGCGCAGTCTGCAAATTAGCAGCAAAAAAGCCAGTGCCTATAGATGCGCCTTTACCCATGCCTGCGTTTACAATGACTCGGTCCAGCTGCCCAAACTCTTGCTTAAATTGATTAAATACCTCAAAAACTTGTGGGTGATCATTTACATCAAGTGACTTAATTATCACCTTGATATTAGGATTAATGACGAGTAATTCTTGTTTTAATGTTTCAAGGCGGTCCATACGTCTGGCGCATAGTGCAAGGTTATGATGTTGTTTAGCAAACTCAATTGCCATGCCGCGCCCTAAACCTGAACTTGCCCCTGTTATGAGAATGTTTGTTCGTTTCATAATGTGCTCTTTTATTAATACGTTGTTTATAATAGAGATAAACAATGATCACTTACGCTGGCATCAAGCCTACATTAAGCGACGTAAATGTTTTAGCGAACCATCAAAAAGCCATGTTCATTAATGCTAAGTAAGCTTAAGCACTGTTGCTTTCGCTGTAACTGAGTCAGGCAGAAACTGACTAATGATTTATTAAGACTAAATATTGGTTGGTCATTTATTGATGATATTTGTACATATAGCAGGAGTTATTTTCCCGCAAGAGACGAATACCAATAGCGAGTCATGTGTTTGGTTTGAGCGATAAATTGTGCTAAGCCAGTCGTCATTCGATGGCTAAAATACTACCCAAATGCACTCTCAGTATCTGGGTTCGTAGAGTGAGTGTTTTGCCAGTGTTTATTTATCATTGTTTACCACTAAGTATTTATTTTTTTGCGATTTTTAAGTGAAAATATTGACAACTGTCCAGTAAGGCACAACAGTTACAAAACAGTATCTTGATTCAATTGATTTTATACTATACATATTATTGCTGAGTCTGAGTTAATAATCATTTCAAAACCATTTTAATTATAATGCCATGGTGCCCGTATGAACCCAACAAATATGTTTTTTCGTAAAACCACTATTTCTAACCGTTTACTAGGCATGTTGGCACTAGCCATTATCGCTACTGTGATTGTTTTCTGGTTTTCATTAACGCGAGTTGAAAATGTGTTAATTAATGAAAAAGAAGCCAAGTTAAATGCGTTAGTCGATGTTGCAATCGCAATAACTGATAAATATTATCAAGATGTTCAGACTGGAAGTATGGCTGAAGATGAGGCTAAAACTTTAGCATTAGCTGCAATAGATAAACTGCGCTATTCAGGTAACGAGTATTATTTCACTATTGATATTCAAGGCACCATGATCCAGCATGCTTTTGCAAAACAGTTAGTTAATACCAAGGTATTAGCAATGCAAGATCCAAATGGGGTAAAACTGTTTCAAAAAATGATCCAAGGTACGGAACAAAAAGATGTTGCTCGGGTTGATTACATGTGGAATAAACCCCAGCAGGAAAACCCAAGTCCGAAAATGTCTGTAGTTAAGCGATTTAAACCCTGGGGCTGGATTATCGGTACAGGTATTTATGTTGATGACATTCAAGCTGATAGAAACCAATTTATAACCCAATACCTATTATTACTGACACTGGTGTGGCTGCCGGTCATCTTATTATTATTTTTTATCATTCGCAGTATTTCAGGTCCTATGGTTGAGACCATTGCAGCGTTTAAGAATATTGCTAAGGGTGAGGGGGATCTAACCCTACGGTTGTCCGAAGAGGGAAATGATGAGCTCAAACAAATTGCTCATCATTTCAATACTTTTATTGAAAAAGTCCAAAAAGTGATTATCTCTGTCAGCGACTCAGTCGATGAATCAAGCCGCTTGGCGAAGAATATGTCAACGATTACACAGCAGGCGAATCAAATTTCATCCAACGTACAAGCCGAAACAACTAATGTTGCCACTGCCATTAACCAAATGTCGGTAACGGCATCTGAAGTGGCCTCTAACGCACAGTTGGCAGCAGAAAGTACACATAATGCAGACACTGAAGCAGATAAATCCGCTGCCGTTGTCGATAATGCGATGCAAAAAATATCAGAGTTATCGACAGAATTAGCCGCGACAGAAGAGGTTGCTAAAAGCTTACAAGTGAGTTCGAGTAAAATCGGGCAAATTCTTGATGTTATTGTTGGGATTGCCGATCAAACTAATTTACTCGCATTGAATGCGGCGATTGAAGCTGCCAGAGCCGGTGAGGCTGGCCGTGGCTTTGCCGTCGTGGCTGATGAGGTTAGAACCCTGGCGAGTCGTACCCAAGCATCAACAAGTGAGATTAATCTTATTATCGATGCCATCAGAAGTGCCATCGATAGCGTTAATTCCTCTGTTGAAAGAGCTAAAACTAAATCATCAGAAACCGTTAATGAAACTCAGCAAGTCGTTGGAGCACTTAATAACATTAAATCGTCCATTGATCAGATTTCGCAAATGAATATTCAAATTGCGGCGGCAACAGAGGAGCAAAGTACCGTTATTACAGAGCTTAATATGAATATTACCCGTATCAATGACATGTCATTAGATAACAGAACTCAAAATGAATTGATCAATAAAGGCAGTATGGATATTGAAAAAGGTGCGATCAAGTTGCATCAGCTTGTGGAGCAATTTAGAGTAAAATAATACATTGTCAATCGGGCTAATGTTTTTTAGTCCGATTGAACGTTTATATTTTACAACCAAAGCGAAAGAGGCAGAGCATCACTATTAACGTTGCAATTGCACCATAATATCGATGACATCTTGATATGAGATATTATATTTTCGAGATAGATTGATGATTTTTGTTTTATAGGTTTGGATATGTTCTTGTTTAAGCAGGTCTAATTTTTTTTGTTCAACAATTGAATTGACCGTGTCTTGCAATATTAATAAACGACGCAAACTAAAATCCAACGAATCAATATACGCTGTCATTTGTTGTTTATTACGTGCATTTTCAAGGTTTGTTGTTGTGCGTTGTTCGAAGTCTAGCTCGTCAAACGCATCCATCATTTTCTGTAAATTTAAATCGTCACTCATAAGTATGATTGTTTACGTTATTTTTCGGAAATTATATGCATTTTTATTGTATAAGTCACTCTTTAACTTGGTTTGTACAGCGCTTGATAGTCTGGACTAGCAGTACTTTTTAAAGTGAATAATATATCGTTAACAAAACTTGTTGAATTGCCTAATAATTAGTAATCTAAGATTCTGATTTTCAAGGAGGACTTATGCTAGATTTATTACCTGATCTATTCGATCATTACCCTGAGCAATTAGTTTTATTGCCTAATCCATGGCAGTCCTTTGGTGCTAAGCCGATATTTTACGGTGAAGTAGTGACGGTAAAATGCTTCGAAGATAATTCCAAAGTTAAATCTGAATTAGCCAAAAATGGTCAAGGAAAAGTATTGGTTGTGGACGGCGGCGGTTCGACTAGACGTGCGCTATTAGGTGACATGATAGCTCTCAATGCATATGACAATGGTTGGGAAGGTATCATTATTAATGGCTGTATTCGTGATGCAGGTACGATTAATACTATGCAGATCGGTGTGCAAGCATTAGGTACAAATCCGATTAAAACGGATAAAAAAGATGTTGGTGATGTCAATGTAGCGATTGAGATTGCGGGTGTCAGCATCTTTCCTGGAATGATGATCTATGCTGATTTAAATGGTGTTGCCGTCAGTAAGCAGGCATTAGATCTTACTATTTTAGCGTAAACAATCAACAGACAAGGAAGCAACAATGAAAGTAGTAAAATGGTTATTAGCAATTGTGCTAACTCTAGTAGTAGGTGTGACCGTCTACTTAACAATGTTTTTCGACCTTAATAACTTTAAACCGCAAATAGTTGATGCCGTTAAAAAACAAACCGGTCGTGATTTACAAATTACCCAAGACTTAAGCTGGAGTGTGTTTCCCTCTTTAGGCATTAAGCTCGGTGGTATAACTCTTACTAACCCAGATGGCTTTACTCCTGCATCCATGCTCAATGTGAATGAGGCTGTTGCGAATGTGGCGCTAATGCCATTATTTAGCCAACAGATTGAAGTAGATTTATTAAAGCTTGATGGTTTAACACTGAATCTGGTTACGCAAAAAGACGGTACAACCAGTTTTGATGGATTAGTGTCAAAAAGTACGGCGGATAAACCACAAACTGCAGCAACCAATGATGCCAAACCTATGTCATTAGAGACATTGGATATAGGTGGTATTGAACTGACGAATACCAATATTAACCTCATTGATATGGCCAGCAATACGACGCAGACCTTTAATTTAAAAAGCTTCACCTTAGGTCAGTTTAGCCTGGGTCAGTTTGCTGATTTTGCTTATGAGTTTTCTGCGACATTGCCAGATATGCAGCTTGCATCATCTGGACAAGGTAAAGTCAAAATTGATCAAGCATTGAATCATGTCACTATTAATGATTTTGCTATGGTACATAACGCCAAAGGTGACAGCTTGCCGAATAAATCGGTTACCGCTGAGCTCACGACACAAATGACAATGGCACTGGATGCCAAAACTATCGATCTGCAATTGACTAGAATGTCTGCTATGGACTTGGCTGCCACCGGGGACATTAAGGTTAACTATGCTAATAGCGTTCCTAAAATTGCGATGAGTTTAGACGTGGGTGATATTGATCTTGATGCGCTGTTCCCAAAGCAAGAAGGTAATACTGAAGAGTCTGCCACAAAGACCGACACAGTATCGACTCAAGAGCCTGATCTGTCAGCACTTAAATCAGTAGATCTCACCCTAAATTTAACGGCTAAATCGATTAAAGTCAGCAATATGCTCACGCAAAACTGGCAAATGAAAATGGCTATCAATAAAGGTATCTTGAACTTGTCGTCGCTTACCGCTGACTTATATCAAGGCAAGTTAGCACTAAGTGCAAAATTGGATGCTCGCAAGGCAGTGCCAACATATCAATTTGATAAGAAATTGATTGGTGTGCAAATTCGTCCACTTTTAACCGATGCGGCTGAAGTGGATTTAATTTCAGGTACTGCAAGCTTTGAAGTTAAAGGCAGCGGCTCGAGTTTAATTACTGATAATCTGAAAAAGAACCTTGATGCCGTTGGTAAATTTGAAGTCGCTGATGGTTCGCTTTATGGGGTTAACATTCCACAGATGATCCGTAGTGCTCAGCAAAAATTAAAAGGCGACTTGTCTGAATCCAGTAAAGAAGAGTTAAAAACTGACTTTACCAGCCTGACTGGCAGTTTCACCATGAAAGATGCCGTTGTGACTAATCCTGATTTGGCCATGGCTGCCCCCTTAATTCGTTTAGCGGGTAAAGGGACGGCAAACATCGCGTCAGAAGCCTTAGATTATGCATTAACAACGAGTGTCGTTGGGTCGTTGTCAGGACAGGGTGACGCTAATGATGAGTCGCTTAAAGGTGTCGATATTCCTCTAACCATAAAAGGCACATTCCAAGAGCCTAAGTTTGGCATTGATACGAAGGCATTATTGGAAGGCAAGCTTAAAGGTGAAACCGATAAAGCTAAAGAAAAGCTAAAAGAGGGGTTATTTAAGAAGTTAGGGATTTAAATTCATTCTCGTTGAGAATAAAGGCTGTCGTCGCTTATTGTGACTACAGCCTTTATTTATAACGTTAGCTACAAGGTACTTAGGTGGTGAAGTTTGCCTAGAATATCTGTTGCCACACAGATATAAGCGCCTAATAAGTTAGCATGGCTATTAATCTTAAAACATAAAAAAAGGACAAGTGCATACTTGTCCTTTTTTATAATTCAAAATCAGTACTAAGGTGAAAACTGTTATAGGATAATCATCTTAGAAGCAATGTTAGTTAGCTATTGGTCATAATCAATTTTAATATTTGACCAGGTTGAATTAGCTTGCTGTTTTGCAAACTATTCCATTCAATTAACTCTGCCACCGTCACTTTATATTTAACTGCTATACGCGCCAATGAATCACCTGATTGAACACGGTAGTTAACCGTTTTTTCATTATTACTGGTGCTTGCTGTCATTTCATTTGGATAAATAACTAAGTTTTTACCTATTGATAACGTTGACTGTTTTGTCAGGTTATTCCACTTCATTAATTGTGCCACAGTCACTTGTTGTGACTGAGATATTTTCCATAATGAATCACCAGACTTTACCGTATAGCTTTGCTTGTTGGGGCTAGATTTCACAACCGCTTTACGAGCGAGAACTTGGTCTGCTGTCATAGTCGCTAAATCTGGGTCTTTCGCAGCAACCGGAATAATTAAAAATCGTCCAGCAATAATGTTATTGCCTTTAATACCGTTACTGCTTCTAATTAAAGATGCCGTTGTTTCAAATTGATCAGCAATTCGACTGATGCTGTCACCAAACTTAATTTTATAGCGAACCCAGTTAATACGAGAGTCTGGTTCTATAGTAGCTAATGCAAGTTTAAAGTTTGTTGCTTTATCACTGGGCAATATTAATTGATGTGGTCCTTGTGGTGCCGTTGCCCAACGCTTTAAACCCGGATTGAGCGCCTTTAAGTCAACTATATCAATTTGAGCTAAATCGGCTGCTAGGTTGATATCAAGTTGGCTCTCAATAGGAACAACTTCTATTTGCGGCACATTGTCGATAGGCGTTAACGTTATGCCATATTTATCGGCATGCTTAATGACATCAGCCAATGCCAATAATTGTGGGACGTAATGTGCCGTTTCTTTGGGTAACGATAACGACCAAAAATCTGTTGATTTGCCGCGAGCTTGGTTGTGCTTAATCGCATTTAAAATTCGACCTTCACCTGAATTGTATGCGCCAAGTGTATAAAGCCAATTTTGATCCATTTTAGGATAAAGGTACTGAATTAAGTCTAATGCACCTTTAGTTGACGAGGCCACATCGCGGCGACCGTCGTACCACCAGTTAGTTTTTACCCCAAAAGACGTGGCAGTTGGTGCGGTTAATTGCCAAAGGCCTGAGGCATGGCCACTGGAATAGGCTAGTGGATCAAAACCACTTTCAACTATCGGTAATAAGGCCAGTTCAATTGGCAAATGACGCTTTTCGAGTTGATCGACAATATAATACAAAAATGGGCTAGCGCGTTGAGTGATAATTTCTAAATGCTTGGGATTATCGATGTACCACTGTCGATAGCGAGCAACTAATTCGTTGTCTGTTATCGGTAGTGTCATTTCATTACCGATCCGCAGCCATAGATTATTGACTTCGGAAACTTGTACTTCTATTTCATCTAGTGTTACTGCCGACGACTTTTTGCTTTTAGCGTTAATGGCGACAGTCTGTTGATCTATATCTGTTTGCGGGCTAGTACTTTGAAGGGTCTGACACCCTGTTATTGCCAGTATGCTACCAGCAATAATAAATAAGTTTGCTTTCATTTGAAGATACACTTCCTCAAGTTCTCAGGGCGTTAAAATAAAGGCTCGAACATACCAAGTGCCTATGAGACTCTGTTGGTCATGCTTTAGTTCAGTTTGGCATTGTAGATTAAATTATTTAGCTTGTCTTATTAAAGTGTTTTCATGTTACTTTAGAATTGGTTCTTCCATTCCCTTATTAAAGTAAATGATTGAATTTCATTAATATTGTCGACCCCACTCTGAGCGGATATTGCGACTTGGGTCTCATTTAAATGGCAGCGAAGGAACGGATTTATGGCTTTTTCTGTCGCGATAGAACTCGGAATGGTCGGTTTGTTTTGTGAGCGTAATTGATCCACTTTATTGGCATAATCAATTAAGTGTAAATTTTTTGGCGTGACATGTAAGGCAAAATCCAGATTGGACCGGGTATATTCATGAGCACAAAAAACCAGAGTTTTATCAGGTAAATTGGCTAACATAGTTAACGAATGCAACATTTGCTCAGGCGTTCCTTCGAATAAACGTCCACACCCGCCACTGAATAGGGTGTCGCCACAAAATAATTTATCGTCAATATAATAAGCAATGTGACCTAAAGTATGCCCTGGAACGGCCATGACTTGAGTTAGTCCTAAATGTGGAATATCGATACTCATCGTTGACTCTAGGGACAACGGCTGGGTTAATCCATCAATGCGCTCGTTACTGGGTCCATAAACAGTCAAGTTATCATTGAAGTGTTGTTGCAGTTTTTCGATACCGCCAGTGTGATCACTATGATGATGAGTAATCAATATGCCAATGAGGTTTAGATCGGTAGTGGCTAAATAATCGATAACAGTTTGACCACAACCTGGATCAACCACATAAGCATTAAGGCTGTTTGTTTGATGGATTAACCAAATGTAGTTGTCATTAAAAGCTGCAATGGTATGAACGTTAAGCATAATCTGACTCGAGTGATGATTGACTATCTGTTAGGGTAACGGATATCGTTTAATAACTTCAAGTAAAGACAGATCGAAGTTTCAATTATGCTTAGCTGAAAATTAAATACCTTATGGTAGAGTGAATCTAATCAATACAGCATTTTTGCACAATAAACCTTGGCGGGCTTCATGTTAAAACCCCTTATTTGGCAAGATTTACCTTTTGGTGAGTTATTGCAAACCGAGATAGAAGCTAAATTGGCTCCTTGGTGGCCCCGTATATTTGGTTATCATTTACTCAAGGTTGGGGCGTTAAGTGGTCAGCTAAATAGTTTATCTTGCAGTATTACTCGGCATTTTTCTGTTTATGACGCTACAAATGCCAGTATTCAGGCTGACCCACACCATTTACCCATACAGCAAAGTGCTATTGACACAGTATTAAGTTGTTTTTTACTCGAGTTCGAGTCAGATCCCTACCAAATTTTACGTGAGTTTGACCGGGTTCTCATTAGCAGTGGTTATATATTCATTGTCGGTTTTAACCCTATCAGTCCTGCTTTTATTGGTAAGATTTTACCAAAGTATCAAACTCAATTACCTTGGAGTGGGCAGTTTTTTATGCCATCTAGAGTGAAAGATTGGCTTGGGTTATTGGGCTATCAAGTCTTAGCGGATGAGCGTTTAATGTATCATTCGTTGTTAGGACAAGGTGCGGATAACCGTGGCCATCAAGCTAAAAAAAGCCCGCAAACTCCATTGTGGCAAAAAAGTATTGCTAACTGGTTACCTAGCACGGGCAGTGTCTATTTAATCGTGGCTCGAAAAATGACCACTCCGCTAACACCCATTAAAGATAAATCCAAAATAAAAGCGCCTACCTGGTCGCCGGCGCCAACGGCAGGTCGTTCAGGATTAACAAATACCCAAGTTGTTGAAAAAGCGTTGATAAAGCCCAAAAATTCCTAAGTATATGCAAATAATGAGCTTGACTCTTATTCGGGCTGATATCCAATATCAGTTTGTTGAGGTTTAGCTTCTGCGGCTTTTCGGGCTAACACGTCACAACGTTCATTTTCAATATGGCCCGCATGGCCTTTTACCCAGCGCCAGTCAATTTTGTGTAATTGACTTACTGCGTCTAAACGTTTCCATAAATCTACATTTTTAACTGGTTGCTTAGTTGAAGTTATCCAGCCCTTTTTTTTCCAGCTATGGATCCACGTCATAATACCCTGGCGCATGTACTGACTGTCGCTGGTTAAAATGATATTACAGGGCTCATGTAAGGCTTCTAATGCGATAATTGGAGCCAAAAGCTCCATCCGATTATTGGTCGTTAATGAAAATCCGTCAGCCATTTCGTGCTGCTGATGTTTATATTTCATTACCACGCCATAACCACCCGGCCCTGGGTTTCCTAAGCAAGAACCATCAGTAAAGATATACAGCTGTTTGAGTTCGGCCATCAAGTTGTTACCATAGCTAAATATTCGCGCCAGTATACTCAATTTATACAAAGGCGAGGGCTGAATGAGTAAAAAATATGAACATTATTTCTAGTGCAAGTCGTCAAGTTATTCTCGATACCGAAACCACAGGTATGAACCAAGCTGGTGGCCCTATTTATGTGGGACATCGCATTATTGAAATTGGTTGTGTTGAGGTGATTAATCGCCGTTTAACCGGCAGGACTTATCATCAATATATTAATCCTGGTCAAGCCATCGATGAAGAAGCAATTCAAGTGCATGGCATTACCAATGATCGTGTTGCCAATGAGCCACGATTTCACCAAATCGCCAAAGATTTTATTGATTTTATTGATGGTGCTGAAATTGTCGCTCATAACGCTAACTTCGATGTTAGCTTTATGGATCATGAGTTTTCCAAACTCAATCCAATTGGTCCCAAAACCAAAGATATTTGCAGTATTTTAGACAGTTTAGCCATTGCCAAAAGGTTACATCCTGGCCAAAAAAATAACCTAGATGCACTGTGTCGACGTTATGGCATCGACAATGGACGTCGCACCTATCATGGGGCGTTACTTGATGCTGAAATTCTCGCTGATGTTTATTTAATCATGACCGGTGGACAAATTAAGTTTAATTTGTCTAATGAAAAAGCGGGTCAAGAGGGCGGCGGGATAAAAAATATCGATCCTGCAGCGTTTAATCTTAAAGTCGTTGGCGCGTCAGCCGATGAATTACTATTACACGAACAACGACTTGATCTCATTGAGAAGTCAGGTAAATGTCTCTGGAGAGGGTAAACCAACTTTTATGAGTGCCATTCGTGCCGGTTATCTAGCGATTTCTTATTTATTTTTGCTAAGTATCATCTTGGTTTGGCAATCTACTGCCCAAGCTTCAGTGGTAGCTGCATCGCAAGCTGCAGAATTAAAAAATCGTTTTCGCATTGATCATATGGTTGATCATCTCACATTAGTGATCCAACGGAGCTATGGTTCAGCCCCCGTTGTGGTGATTTTACCCGATGGCAGTAAATGGTATTCAAATCGTCATCCACAAACCGTCAAGTGGGTCGACGGTATTGCTGCCGACATGATTTATATTGAGAAGCCGATGCCTGGTCCTTGGCAGTTATTAGGCAGTGTGGTGGAAGGATCGACCATTCAAAAAATTTCTGCACTCGATATTGCTGTGGAACCTTTGCCTCAGCCTCTTTATCAGGGCGAACGCTTGAAGGTGACGGCAAGGCTGTTAGGTGATGATTTAACCATGAGAATGCCGGGTTTAGACTATATGGTGGAATGGACCGCTCGTTTTACCAGTCAACACCTTGCTACTGACGATAATTTTGCTACTGGTACTGTTATTGTTGGCGAATATAAAGACAATGGTGAATTGTTTGATGAAGTTCCAGACGATGGCATCTTTACTGGCAGCCAAAATTTGCAACAACCCGCGGGTCATTATGTGCTTAATGTCACTGCGCGAAATAATGTGTTTGAGCGCGAATATACAATGCCTTTTGAGCTTTCAGCACAACCAATACAGGTTAAAATGGTGCCTAATAGCGACCCATTAAAAGAGATATGGCAGGTCCAATTAGCGGTTGATGAATCCGTAGTGGTACTGGCGCAAACACATTTTGAATTTGAGTTAGTTGGGCCTGCCGGTTTATCGCTGCCTTTAACCGTTCAAACCGTGACCAGTGCAAATCAAATTCTCTTTTTACCTAAAGTGACCGAATATGGCAGTTATCGTGTTCAAGGGCATGCGTTCTCCACGACTGTCGATGGTCGTGAAATTGTCCTGAATTTGCCTGAAATGTTTTTTAATTTGATTGAGCCTCCAGCTCCGGCTCCATCGGTTGAAGAACTGGCTGAAAAAGCGGCTATTCAAGCTGAATTTGAAGAGCAAGAGGCTAAAGATAATGCAATGTTCTGGATTATTACCATCAACGGAATACTGTTTTTGCTCGGTGTTGTGGGCTTAGTTATATGGCGTAAAAAGCAGACCCTTGCCAAAGCGATGGCTGCAGCAGAAGAAAGGCTAAAGCAAAATCCTGAAAGTAATCAAAATTCCCAAGAGGGTCTGCTTGAAAGTGTTGATTTAGACGATATTGACCTGACTATGCCTGATGATAAAAACTAATATTTTGAGTGTTTTTTAGTCACAAAATGCGCAATTGAGCAAATTTTGACTAATTGAGCTAAAACAATTAAAAAACAGTTGACGATTAATTATCACAACTTTATTATTCATCGCACTTGTGTGGAGCGGTAGTTCAGTTGGTTAGAATACCGGCCTGTCACGCCGGGGGTCGCGGGTTCGAGTCCCGTCCGCTCCGCCATTCAAGTACCTGTTTGCACTTAATAAAATAAACAGTAATTGGTTTAATATTGTTAGTTTTATTAAGTGTATACAAACCGTTTTGGAGCGGTAGTTCAGTTGGTTAGAATACCGGCCTGTCACGCCGGGGGTCGCGGGTTCGAGTCCCGTCCGCTCCGCCAAATAAATAAAAAAGCCTCTACAGCAATGTAGAGGCTTTTTTATTTTAAGACGGAGCTGAATGCTTAAGCCAATCGAGATAACCACAGAGTGATTTCAGCATCAGATTGAGTAAATAGCCATTACGGCGCAAAGCAAAACATTATCCTTAGGGTAGGTGACATCTAAATCCTACCCATCAAGTAAGCCGCTTTATCGAGCTTATTTTGCATACAATTAACCGCAGTATGAATTGTAGCGTCTTGGCTGACGACTCCGTCTAAAAGCTAACTTTTATTTATTTAAACATAATTCATTCGAGGCTATATCGCATCTTGGCTGTTGCCATTATTGATAACTATCACCGCTGTTCAGCAGCACCCACTCAGTTCCGGTCATAGTGGGTGCTTTTAATACTGAAAATATATAGCTAAGCAATGTGATCTCGACGGCTTAAGGTAATTGTAATCGATACTTTTTTCGCTAGTATCTACCCAGCACTAGAATGCGTAATTAATATTCAATTCAAGCGATCGTCCAGCTCCGGCTATTTGTTCAAAGCCGTTACTGTTGTCTGTTTTGTATTGTGCAATACTGACCCCGCCTAAAGGCAGTTGATAATATTCGTCGAGTAAGTTTTTCACGGCGACAGTCATTGTTGCACCTTGCCATTGGATACTGCTGCTTAAGTTAAGCAGAGAGTAACTGTTGGTTGTATTTTCTAAGCGCTGACTATCAACGCGATCTTTGCTCGCGACCCATTGCCAGCTAAGGCTATTTTTCCAATCACCAAGTTCTTGGTGAAGAGCAAGTTCAGTTTGTAATGGCTTTATTTGATACAGAGGCTCGTCACCGTTATCTCTTTCGCCGTGAGTGGCAGTGGCATTAGCAACCATGAGCCATTTGCCACTGCGGTTTTCTGCTAGTTGGTATTCAGCATCAATACGTGCCCCAAACAGAGTCGCGTTAACATTGGTAAACTGTAAAATATTGCGGCGAGTATTGGTCATAGGTGTTTTGTTAAAACTATCAACCTCATCGGCATCAATATAATCATTTATTCTGCTGTACCAAGCGGTAGCGCTGAAGGCTAAGTCATCTTGTACCAATTTATAGGCTGTACTTAAGGTATGTGCTGTTTCGGCATTGAGGTTTGGGTTACCTATATAGCCATTTCCATCACCAAACCAACCGATCATGGTTGTTGCCATGGTGCTTTGACCCCAACTGTAACGTTCATATAAATTTGGCGCTCGGCTTTTTCTCGCTAAACCAACCTCTATGACTTCAGTGTCACTCAATTGATATCGAGCCAGAAGAGTAGCGTCGATAATATTGTCATTACGCTTACGATAAAGGCTGTTAAATTCATCTGCGGCTATGGCATTGACATTGGTCATGCCCATCATCGCCATAGTGTTATAGGGTTGTACTTCAGCAGCGTTTGTTGACACGTATTCATATCGGACGCCCGCTGATAACCACAAACGACTATTTAGAGTGTGTTGCCATTCACCATAAAGAGCAGCACGTTGACGCTTGCCGTCATTAATATTGACATAATCATTAGGTCCCATCATAGATGAACCTTCGATAGCGGGCCAAATATCGTCAAGTTGATAAACATAATATTCTTGTCCAATCAACAAGGTACTGTCTGAACTTATTGGTAATTGCCAATGCAACTGGTAGCTATAATCTTTTCCTTTGGTTTCCATCGGCATATTGCCGGTTTTTTCGTCAGTAAAGAATCCCATTTCATGTTCGACGCTGTGCCAATTGGCTTGTGCTGTAAACTCGGCATCATTTTCTAGTGAACGCTGATAACGCACTAACGCTCCATAGCTGTCATTGTTAGTCATATCCATATATTGGTTAGCGAAACCCTGATAAGGAATATGTTGATGAGTAAGCTTAATGGCTATTTGTTGGGTCTCATCTTGCCAAGCTGCCGTTAGCGCATGGTTTTGAGATTGATATAGGGTGTCGAGTACTTTATCGCCATGACCATCGGTATAACTGTTAGCATCTTCAAATGACCCTTGATAGCTAAAACTTAACGTTTTACTGGCAACGGTGGCATTGACGCCAGCAAGAAAAGCATCATCAGTACTGCGATAACCACTAGAAACATTACCACTGTGCCATGTTACAGCGTCGCTATCAGTGAACAGTGGGTTTAAACTGCTGATTTTTATCACACCAGCAATATTATCACCGCCAGCACTTACCGGAGAGACTCCCGCGACGACTTGCGTTGAACTGATTTGATTTGCAGATACATATGAGAGCGGCGGGTTCATCTGGTTTGCACATGATGAAGTGATGTCACTACCATCAATAAGGATTTTGATCCGATCGCCCATCATGCCGTTTAAGATGGGTAAGGCTGACACACCGCCAGCCTCAGAGAAATCGACGCCTTGCTTTTTTAAGAGGTTTTCAGCCGAACCTAGTAGGTCTTTATGTGTTGTTTGCTGTCCTTGTACTTTGACATGTTCAACACCTTGGCTGTTTTGTATGTCATACGATTCAGCTCTTACTTGCGGCGTTATGGCCAGTGTTACTGCCAATGCAATTGATGAGTAAGCCCATGGGGCGTTATTCGTTAATTTAATGGTTTGCATTACTTTGTGAGCCAAAGCTATCACCTTTATTGTTTTTTTATAAACCTTTGATGAGTTAATTTCAAAGGAGATTGTTCACCTTAATAAATTATAACCTGCTAATAAATATGAAGAGTGCGACATGATGTCGCACCTTTGTAAATATATGCATCAAGTGTTGAGTGAATACGATAGATAAGGGGTAAAGCTAAACTAATGCCGGCATGTTAACTCATAGATGTCATAGCAATAGATGATAGTTAGGGCTTGATATTTTGTTTAAAGCTTGCCTATACTGACGCACATCTTGTCGGAGTGCCATTATGGCTGAGACCGTTTATTCGGGATCCGTTGAACCTGATCAGGCTAGAACCTGCGAAGGAAACAAGCGTAATAATCATTATTATTGGGAAAATAATAACGTTTTAACAAGACAGTAAATGGACGTTTACCTCCGAGTTTTTTATCGGTTTATATGTCCAGTTAAGTTATTACTTTAGTATTTTTCTATGTGGTTATTGACGTAAGCGATAGTATTTTTATTGTTTACTGCTGCTATCAACACCTCTCCAGACAAGCAACTCTACTCTTAATAATGAGGTTGCTAATGTCAAATCCAAACCGTCGTCAAACTCGAGCTAATGCTCAACAATTTATTGATACCCTTAAACCGTTACAACATCCTAATTCTGAAAAAGTCTATTTAACGGGTAGTCGTGCAGATATCAACGTCGCTATGCGTCAGGTTAATCAAACTGAAACCGTCATTGGCGGCACCGATGCAAAGCCCATTAAACAAGCCAATCCACCTATCATGGTCTATGACTGTGCTGGCGCTTATTCTGATCCCCTTGCCGACATTAATGTGCGTCAAGGTTTAGCTAAAATCCGTCAAGCATGGATTGATGAGCGACAAGATACCGAGCAATTAACCGGTGCAAGTTCAGGTTTTACTCAACAGCGACTGGCTGATGATGGCTTAGATCACTTGCGTTTTGATGCCCTAGTTGCGCCGAAGCGAGCCGAGCCGGGCAAATGCGTGACCCAAATGCATTATGCTCGCCAAGGTATTGTTACCCCTGAAATGGAATACATTGCCATTCGTGAAAACATGGCTCGTGCTGAAGTAACCGACACCGTATTGACTCAAAAGGCACCAGGAGAGGCTTTTGGTGCGCATATTGGTCAGCTGATCACTCCTGAGTTTGTCCGCGATGAAGTCGCTCGAGGTCGAGCGATTATCCCACTCAATATTAACCATCCTGAAACCGAACCTATGATTATTGGGCGTAATTTTTTGGTGAAGGTGAATGCCAATATTGGTAATTCGGCGGTGACATCGTCAATTGAAGAAGAAGTGGAAAAACTGGTGTGGTCAACTCGTTGGGGCGCCGATACCGTCATGGACTTGTCGACCGGACGTTATATCCATGAAACCCGTGAGTGGCTTATCCGTAATTCGCCTGTTCCAATTGGTACTGTGCCGATTTATCAAGCATTAGAAAAGGTTAATGGCGTTGCCGAAGATCTCAGTTGGGCGGTATTTAGAGATACGCTAATAGAACAAGCCGAGCAGGGCGTAGATTATTTTACCATCCATGCAGGGGTGTTATTGCGTTATGTACCTATGACCGCCAAACGCCTTACCGGTATTGTGTCGCGTGGCGGTTCAATTATGGCTAAGTGGTGTTTAAGCCACCATCAAGAAAGTTTCTTATATGAGCATTTTCGCGATATTTGCCAGATTTGCGCCCAATACGATGTGTCCTTGTCGTTAGGCGATGGTATGCGCCCCGGTTCAATTGCCGATGCCAATGATGAAGCGCAATTTGCAGAATTAGAAACCTTAGGCGAATTGGTTAAAATTGCATGGGAATATGATGTGCAAACCATCATCGAAGGCCCTGGTCATGTGCCAATGCAGTTGATTAAAGTCAATATGGAAAAGCAATTAGCTCTTTGTGATGAAGCGCCTTTTTACACCTTAGGCCCACAAACTACCGATATCGCGCCGGGTTATGATCACTTCACCTCAGGGATTGGCGCTGCCATGATGGCTTGGTATGGCGTGGCGATGTTGTGTTACGTCACCCCCAAAGAACACTTAGGCTTACCTAACAAAGAAGATGTAAAACAAGGCTTAATTGCCTACAAGATTGCAGCTCATGCTGCTGATGTCGCAAAAGGTCATCCAGGTGCACAAGTGCGTGATAATGCGTTATCCAAAGCCCGCTTTGAATTCCGTTGGGAAGATCAATACAACCTAGGCCTTGATCCTGATACCGCTCGTGCTTACCACGACGAATCGTTACCACAAGAATCAGCAAAAGTGGCTCATTTTTGTTCAATGTGTGGGCCTAAATTTTGCTCGATGAAAATAACCCACGAAGTGCGTGAATATGCCGCGAATCTTCAACAAGCAGAAGCACTTAAGATTGAAGTCTCTGCTGCTAGTGCTTATCAAACTCAACCTATGGCTCAAGCCATAAATCCGTCCGAGGCTATGGCGCAAAAGTCGGCTGAGTTCAAAGCGTCGGGATCGGCACTGTATCACGCCGTCAAACCAGCAGCACAAGTTGATACCGACTTAGCGGTAGAGGTTGAATAACTATCATGAATTCATCGACATTTGTCAGTGAATCCATAATGCAAACCCCACCCATTGTCTGGACCATAGCCGGTTCAGACAGTGGTGGTGGTGCGGGGATTCAAGCTGATTTACTCACCATGCAAGACTTGTCATGTCACGGGTGTAGCGTAATAACCACATTAACTGCGCAAAACTCAGTCAGTGTCAGTCTTGTTGAAACTGTTTCTGAATCCATGTTACTGGCTCAGTTGACCAGCTTATGTGCAGATCTGCCGCCGGTAGCGATTAAAATTGGCCTGTTGGCATCCCAAGCACAGGTAAACATTTTGGCTGATTGGTTAACCCAGATACGATCTACACTAATTTTAGCTCCTTTTGTGGTGCTTGATCCTGTGATGGTCGCCAGCAGTGGTGCCAGCTTTAATCCTATGGATCTCGATTTTAGTCCTCTCATTGGCTTAATTGACTTATTAACCCCTAATCAACATGAGTTAGGTCGCTTATGTCATCATTGCGTTTTAGCGCAACATCGAAATGATAACCTCAATCTTGAATCATCGCTTGAGATCGATCCCATGAGGACTCTGCAACTGCAGATGATTAACGACGCTAAGTGGTTGTCAAATATATTTAAATGCCATGTACTCGCCAAAGGTGGTGATGCTCATTGGCAGCACGATGCGACAGATGTTTATGTCAGTTCAAGCGTACCAGGCGCCAGTGTTGCACACAGTAATGCCGTGTTTATGTTAAGCAGTCAGCGGATAGTCACTAATAACAATCATGGCAGTGGTTGCACTTTATCATCTGCAATAGCGTGTTTTATTGCCCATGATTTAGTGATCCATGATGCTATTGTGTTGGCAAAAGCTTATGTCAATAAAGGCTTAGCATTAGGCTTCAGTCTAGGGCAAGGTCCTGGGATTTTAGCCCGTACCGGTTGGCCCGATGATTTACAGGCTATGCCGTTAATCAAGTTGATTACATCAAACAATCTCGCTCAAGCTTCGTTTAAACACACAGCCCATAATGACTTTAAATCGCTGCTAAAACCACTCGGTATTTATCCTGTTGTTGATGATCTAAATATACTCAAACAGCTGCTATCTGCTGGCTGCAAAACCATTCAATATCGCACTAAACTCGATAGCGACACTTTTTCGGACAGTCTGCAGCGATTAACACTCGAAACTAATATTATTGAGGTGATAAAACTGGGCCGAGAGTTTCATGCTCAGTTATTTATCAATGATCATTGGCAACTGGCGCTTAAACACGGTGCGTTTGGGGTTCACTTAGGCCAAGAAGATTTGGCGACTGCAGATTTAGCCGCGATAGCTGCAGCTGGAATGGCATTAGGATTATCGAGCCACAGTTATTTTGAAGCCTTATTAGCTCACCAACACTCACCTTCCTATATTGCCCTGGGGCATATTTTTGCTACCACCACGAAACAAATGCCATCAGCCCCTCAAGGGATCACTAAGCTTACACGTTATATCAGCTTATTTTCGCGTCATTATCCAACGGTAGCGATTGGCGGAATCAATCTCAGTAATCTTGAGGTCATTGCCATGACTGGGGTGGGTGATGTTGCAGTTGTCAGAGCCGTGAGCGCTGCTGCAGATCCCGCTAAAGCTTATCAAGCGTTAAATCATAAGTGGTTACAGTCGACGCGATCATTATCGAAACCGAGTGTCTCTGCGGAGGTGAGATGAATATACTATCGGATCAGCAGTATATCCAGTACTCACGCACCATGTTACTCAGTGATATTGGCGAGACTGGCCAACTCGCCATTATGAATAGTTCGGTCGTCATTATTGGCATGGGCGGATTAGGGCATCTAGTCGCTCATTACCTCGCGGCGGCAGGTGTTCAGCATATGTTGTTGATTGACCATGATGTTATTGAACTATCTAACTTGCCACGGCAGCTATTATTTACTGCCACAGATATTGGCCAAACCAAAGTTGCTGTTACTAAAAGAGTGCTTAATCGTGCTTACCCTGAAATCAACATCAATACTATCGCGGAAAAAGTTACTGCCCAGCATTTTTATCAGCTTATCAAGCGAAAAGTAACCAAGCCTTTAGTATTTGACTGCACTGATAATTTCAAGACACGGCAGCTTATTAATCAACTCTGCGTTGAACAGAAATTGACGTTGGTTAGTGGCGCAATCAGTGGCTATCAAGGACAACTATTTTGTATTGATTTTTCAGACTCAGGCTCTAATTTACACCCAAATAGCGGCTGTTATCGTTGTTTATATCCACTTGATATGACGATTACGCAAAATTGTACTCGAGCAGGAGTTCTTGGGCCTGCTGCGGGCATTATTGCCAGTATGCAAGCGCTGGTGGGCATACAACATCTCAGTAATACCTTCACTCAATACGGTATTTTACATTGCTTTAATGCTAAAAACTTACATTGGCAGCATGCCCACATGAGCCAAGATCCAGAGTGTGCAGTATGTCATCAACAGTCAGTCACTCAGCTTTCGGAGCAGCCCAATGACGCATATTAATTGCCACTCTCAGATTGCCTTGCAACTCAATGGGGTCGAACAAATCGTTCGGGCTAATTTGAATTTGGCCGAATTACTGATTTTAAGTGATCTACCCACTCAAGCGGTCGCCATAGTCGTCAACGATAGTGTTGTACCACGAAGCCGATGGGTGCACGTATTGTGTCAAGCGAACGATAATATTACGGTTTTTTCTGCCGTTGCTGGAGGTTAATAATGTTAACGATAGCCGATCATCAATTTTCGTCTCGATTATTCACTGGGACGGGAAAATTTTCAGATCACAACACTATGTTACAAGCTATAAACAGTTCGGGATCGCAGTTAGTTACCTTGGCGATGAAGCGGATTGATTTAACCCGCGGCCATGACAATTTACTCGGGCCGCTGCAAAGTATGGGGGTAAAGTTATTACCTAATACCGCGGGTGCGCGCAACGCCAAAGAAGCTATTTTTGCTGCCGAACTGGCTTATGAAATGCTTGGCACTAAATGGATTAAACTTGAAATTCATCCAGATCCTAAATATCTCATGCCAGATCCTATTGAAACATTGATCGCGGCTCAACAATTATGCGAGCAAGGCTATATTGTCATGCCTTATGTGCATGCCGATCCTGTGTTATGTCGCCGATTAGAAGAAGTCGGCTGCGCCGCAGTGATGCCTCTTGGTAGCCCCATCGGCAGTAACCAAGGCCTAGCCACGGAAACCTTTTTACGCATTATCATCGAACAAGCCAGCATACCTGTGATCATTGATGCTGGAATTGGTGCCCCCTCGCAAGCTTGCAGAGCAATGGAAATGGGGGCCGCAGCCGTATTGGTTAATACCGCGATTGCAAGTAGTGCTTATCCTCAGCAAATGGCGAAATGCTTTGCTGATGCGGTCGCGACAGGAAGACAAGCCTACCTTGCAGGATTAGGGGCTGTGAGTCATCACGCCGATGCAACCAGTCCATTAACCGGATTTCTGACAGAAGCATCAATCAATTCACTGACGCAGTCAGTGAATATCAAGGAGGGTTAACATGTTATATTCAAGCGTATTTACACAATTATCCCCCGATGCATTATCGATGAACTTGTATTCGACTACCGCCAAAGACGTTGAATTGGCTTTGCAAAATCCAAGCGGTAATCTTGATAGCTTGTTGGCACTATTATCTCCTGCCGCAATGCCATATATTGAACCGATGGCGCAGCAAGCAGTTCAGCTAACTCGAAAGCGATTCGGTGCCAATATCGGTCTTTTCTTACCCTTGTATTTATCAAATCTGTGCGCCAATGAATGTGATTATTGTGGCTTTAGCATGAGCAATAAGGTTAAGCGTAAAACCCTTAACAGTGATGAACTCACAGCAGAAATGGCTATTATTAAACAACGTGGCTTCGATTCGATATTACTGGTGTCTGGTGAACACGAAACCAAAGTTGGAATGGGGTATTTTGAGTCGGTGTTACCGTTAGTTAGCAAGGCTTTTAATTACGTGGCAATGGAAGTTCAACCATTGGAAACAGAACAATATCAGCGTCTTGGTAAGTTAGGTGTTGATGCCGTTATGGTATACCAAGAAACTTACCGGCCACAAACTTATGCAAAACATCATACTCGCGGTAAAAAACAAGATTTCGTTTATCGCTTAGATACCCCAGATCGAGTCGCAAAAGCAGGGATCGATAAAATAGGTTTAGGGGTATTACTTGGGTTAGATGATTGGCGACTCGATGCATTATTAATGGGGTATCATCTTGATTATCTAGAGAAAACCTACTGGCGTAATCGTTACAGTATTTCATTACCTCGGTTACGTCCATGTACTGGTGGTATTTCACCTAAGGTTGAATTAACCGATGCCGGATTAGTGCAATTGATCTGTGCATTTAGGTTGTTTAATCCGCAACTTGAAATCAGTTTATCAACACGTGAACTGCCGTCGTTAAGAGATAATTTACTGCCACTTGGAATTACTCACATGAGTGCCGGAAGTTCAACCCAACCTGGTGGTTACATGACACCTGACAGCCAACTTGATCAATTTGAGATCAGTGATAATCGCTCTGCAGAGCAAGTGATAAGCCAAATGAGGCGACGAGGATTGAATCCGGTATGGAAAGATTGGGAGATGGGCTGGAATAATGATTAAAGTTTAAGATTGGTTTGCTTATAAACTGTACATATTAGTCGGTTTAGATCATACTAAATGAAAGTTTTTATGATCAGGAGTCGTCATTATGCAAGTTCAATCAGCGTATTCATCTGGTTTACAAGGTTTACAAAGTGCTCAGCAAGGTTTAGCGCAAGCAACAACATCTGTAGCAACGCCAGATCAACAAAAGCCTGCAGTCGCTAATGCATCAACTCAAGATACTGTGACACTTAGTTCACGTGCAGTTGATCAAACTGACACCACAGCAGCTTTAGTCTCTGCAACTCAATCATCGAATCAAGCTCAAGCTTCAACACGAGTGATTGAAGAGGCTTCTGAAACAGTGGGTAGTTTGATTGATATAGAAGTGTAAACATGAGTGCGCCAATGGTTTCTGCTAACATTGGTTCATTCATTAATGCTGCGCATCACAATACAATATCCGCAGCAGCTATTCACACCAGTAGCGTTGCAAACAACAGTCTTAAAATCTCTGCTATTGAAACTACTAGTCATATTAAACCCACTAGTATTAATCCAATCAGTACCAAATCTATCAATACTGATGTCGGTCAAAATTCCACTTCTCAACAACACGCTTATCAGCCACAAACGGCTCAAGCTACAGCGAGTCAAACTGCTGCAGCAGACAAAACTCAATCTTATAAAATTGTCGGTTCTGATCCACTTAATAGTTATAACCTAAAGAGCGGTCCTGCGAATCTGGCTGGCGTATTGAATAATTCGTCCGTGCCAGCACAGGCAAGCGTCACACTTGCTGAAAAATCAGTCAGTGCAGATGTTACAACTAATATTTCAAGTGATGCGGCAAATACGCAACAGCCAGTAGTTAGAACTATTGCGGCAACAAATGACACAGTAGTGGATCCCTTTGCTGCTGAGTCTGATTCACAATCAGCTCCTCAGGCATCAAATAATCAAGATGAAACAGCTACACAGCAAGTTGAGCAACAGATTGTAAAAAAGCAACAGCAAATAGAACAAGCTCAAACAAAACAGATTGAACAACTTGTACAACGAGATTCCGAGGTTAAAACTCACGAACAAGCTCATGCAGCAGTGGGCGGTAGTTTAACTCAGAGCCCTAGTTATCAATATGAAAAAGGGCCAGACGGCCGGCGTTATGCCGTAGAAGGTGAGGTGAGTATTGATGTGTCGCCTGTTTCAGGCGATCCTAAAGCAACATTAAGTAAAATGCAGAAGGTATATGCGGCAGCGATGGCGCCAGTGCAACCATCAATGGCCGATATTCGTGTGGCTGCGCAAGCGCTACAAAACATGAATGAAGCAAATAAACAGTTGATACAAGACCGCCAGCAAGATACTGGTTCAACACTGAATAATCAAACCTCAGCTGAGAGCGGCAATATTTTTACTCGCGCACAGAATCAACAGCCATTGACTCCAGCAACTAACTCAAACAACTCTATCGCGCCAAATAGTAGTGTTTTGAAAATAGACACAACACATGGTATTGATAACGCAAATATCAATTCATCGTCGTCTAAGCGTCCTGTATCTGCGGCACAGGATAATGAGGCACTGGTTAATAATGGTCTTGCTAATAATACAGCTACAAATAATGCGGTGACAAATAATAACAGTAATGCCGAACGAGACTCTAATCGTCAAATACAAACGTCTTTATCTTCATCAGAACGCGACCAATATCAATCGATTGAAATTTATGTGTAGTACTTCAGCACCTCCTGCTGATTTAATCCATTCAACCTGTTCACGATCAACTCAAACATTGGCTCATCTGTTAATCGGAATATGAAATTCGTATTATAAATTGTATTGTGAGTATCTTCAGTGACTTAACAAATAACCTCTGCTGCTCAGCATTAGCCATTAAAGGGTAAATCATGTTGTTTCAAAATGAGGCTTTCTAATAATTTACAGGCGGGTCCTTGTTGATCTCGATTGGGAATGACCAAGTTAAGCATTATTTTGCGCTGATAACTGCCACGTAAATGTAAGCGGATAAGCTGTTTATTGGCAATTTCTTGTTCAACTAAAAAGCTAGGTATCCAACAAAAGCCAATATTACGGGCCAGAATACTCTTTGCTTCATGAAAGTTCGAGACGGTCCAACGTTGTTCTGCTTTTAACCACCCAATATCATTACTGGCATTTATTCCGGTATCTTTAATGACAATTTGTAGGTGCTGGGCTAATTGCTTGTCATCTTCAATTAAGGTCAGAGTTGCCAGAGGATGATCTGGATGGCAAACCAGTTCAAAACTTAATTCACATAATGGTTCAGATATATGGCCTTTAGGTGCGGTGGCACAAATAGCAATATCAGCTTGATTATTATTGATAAGTTCGTGGGTTCCGGAAATAACAGAATCAATAATGGTTACCCGAGTACCACGGCTGTCCGGTAAAAACTCTCTCAATGATTCCACAAGATTGTCCATTGGGTAAACAATTTCTCTGGCAATAGTGAGGTTAGGTTCCCAGCCTTGGCCTAAATTTGAGGCCAGTTGTTCAAGTTCTTCAACAGATTGTGTTAGGTGTCGAGAGCGACGCAATAACACTTCACCTTGCTCAGTTAAATATGCTTTTCGACCTTTGACTTCGAGTAGATTGATCCCCAATTGATGTTGTAACTTGGCCACGGCATGATTTAACGATGATTGGCTTTTGTTGAGTTTTTCTGCCGCTTGAGCATAGCCGCCAAAATCAACAACAGCTTGGACTATTCGCCATTGTTCTAAGGTTGATTTTGCTCTGCTCATTAAGTGCTCTCTTTATTGTTGGCTGAAAATGAAGGAAACTAGCGTATTTTTTATCATAAAAAAGGCAAATGCACTGCAGCATTTGCCTCAAATGTATCTTGGCTAGTATTGAGTGTTATTTAGCATTGTTCAGAGAAGCTTTAGGCTTCACTAATTTTGGTAAGTACTTTTTAGTACTCGCAATATTATTTAAATACGGACCTTTGTGTAATGTTTCAGGCCAATTTAATAACATCATTGCTAGTACGTTTCTGTGTTCACCAGAAGATAATTCAGCTTTGCCATGTGGTGACGGGATCATCATGATTTTTGGATCATATGCCGCAATCACGTGTTGTTTCACTTTATCCACAACTGGGTTATCGCCGTTACCCGTAATTAAGAAACTAATCCCAACTTCAGTAATAATATCTTCAGTCGTATCGGTCAGAATACGATCAATATTTTTCTCAAAGTAATCTAAAATCCACTGATATTCTTTTGGATCGACAGGGTGTTGATAATACTCGCTGGCAGAAAAAATAAAGTGAGTCATACCATAGACTTTGTTTTTATATTGGCCTTTTTTGAGTTTATCATCATTGCTATCTGGATAGGTTTTAATAAAAGCTTGTTTGTAAGCTTGGTAATAGTCGCCAACGCCGATTTGTTTGGCCCAATATACATAGTTGATTAACTGCGCGGCCCAAGCCTTAATCATTTTTGTATCAGTGAAAGCAGGCTCTAAATTAGCATTTTTTAGGGTTTTTATCATTAAATCATGACAAGGTCCGGTAAAACCAAACTCATCCACTCGACTGGCATAGCGCAATAGCACGTCGGTATATAACATAAAATTAGGGTAGGGCGCGATGGCTTCTTTACGGGCAATAGCCCGTGGGCCTGAACCTAATTTATCCGCCTCAATTTTTGATTCACTTTTAATAAAACCGGGCTTATCCAGATTACATGAATAGTAAGCTTGACGTTCAGCAATAGTGAGGAGATCAATTAATGAGCCGTTAGCGTATTTGGGTTCCCCAGTCATACGGAATTGGCGTATAGCATAGTGGCCTTGAACTCGTGGGGGTAAGGAGTAAAGGTTGGTTTCTAAATTGGATTTTATGCCTTGATAAACTTGTTCAGCGGTTAAAGTATGGGCGGTTTTTTCTGCCGATTCTTTTGCGAAAGCCACACTACTAAACAACGTAGCTGACATTAGTAAATACGAGAGTGTTTTACTCTTGCGTAGTTCCAGCATGTTTAAATCTCCTGATAAGTGAATGTGGGTCAATCGGTAAGCCTATAAGCTGCTCGAGTTGATCGTTTAAGGTTAAATGTGTTTCATTGACTACCAGTAAATTAAATATCTCTCCAGTCGATATATTGGCTGGTGTTTGATTCATAATTAGCTCAGTCAATGCGCTTTGCCATAGCGGAAGATAATAATTAACTCCTTCATTAGCAATAGCTTGATAGCTGTATATTGCATCTGTTGCTTGCGGCCATTGTTGACCAAAACTTTGTTCAAAGTACGCTGATAGCTGCTGGTTATGACTTAACCATGTGTTCTGTTCTGTGTTGTTGAAGTCGCCATCATATTGATAAAAATCCAGTGCAACCTTGGCTCTAAATACCCATAACTGTTGCTGATATTGAGCGACTAACTGATATCGTTTAGAGATACTTTCTAATTTAAGCTGCTGTTTAATATAGTTAACTAGCCACAGTGTTGCAATGGCGTGAGCATCCGTATTCTGCGCTTTATGGTTGAGAAAATAAAACTCTCCACCTTGTGCTAAGGATACTATTGCTTGGCTTAATTGGTTAATTAATTTTTGTTGTTGTGTTGCACGGGTTAATTGTGGTGGAAAACTGAGTGCATATTGGCCAAATTGATGACCAACGACGGTTTGTTTTATCAATTGACCATTAACGTCTTGACGTGATTGTTGATCCGCTTGTGGATAAGTAAAAATTTCACCGAGTAAGCGTTGTTGATGCCATACCCGAATAATCTGGGTTTCATTTAAGCTGTTTTGTTGACCATCATCAGATGACGTTTCTCCCTCTACTCTGGGCTTTTCGATTGTGATGAGTTCAAATTTAAGGTTAAGAGGCTTAAGACTGGTGAATATTTGCTGTAGAAATACATTTGTTGTCATCATTTCCATACTAGATGATTTACTTATGTCACTTAACGTCTGGGCAATATTCCAGGGCGCAATATCGATATTGGCAGTTTGGCTATCTAAAAATTGTTGTAATAATTGAGGCGTTAAGCGATGAGAGGCCAGCTGAGCTTGAGCTGTATTGGCATATCCTTGACGATGGGCTTGCTGCTGTTGCAGACAATGGATTGATTCAACCGCTGCTGCCTGTTGTTCTTTAGCGCGAGTTTGATAGGCGAGCCAGGCTTGTTTTCTGCAGTATTCTTTGGGTTGTTTAATTAAGTATTTGGCAATACTGATATCAATATTCTTATTTTGGGTAGGCTCAGTATCTTGATGTTTGTTTGTGGTTTCTGTTTGTTGTGGTAACACACAATCTTGTTGATTAAATTGCAGGGTAAAGTGTTGCTGCGATAACGCTTGATCTATGCTGGCTTGGGCACCATGCAATTTTGATTTTTCGATGACTGGCCATTGTGCACGTTTTATGGTCTCTAAACGTTGTCCTAATTGGTTATAAGGCGGAGCAAGGTAGGGTAATTGGTCAATGAGATATAAGGTTTGTGGTGCGCTAACGACTGCATTAAGTTCATCAGCAAGGTGAAGTTGGCACCATAATAAGCCTTGTCTATTGATGCTGTTATTGGCAAAAGGGCGATAGTATTGAATTCTGTCGTTAATATTATTTAACGCTAGTGTATTTTTTTCAAATGCAACTGCTCGTTGCTCAACAGACTGAAAAGAAACAAGCGTCTGTTGTGCTAAATCTGGTTGATATTGTAAGCACTGTTCTATGAACAGTGCTAAAGGATTAGCCACAGCATGTGTTGTGGCTAAAAGATTAAAAAATAGGGTTGCTACAAAAATGCTTTTTAGCATAAGCCACACGTTCCTCAACTGACATTGCTGAGCTATTCATCGCTTCAACATGCTTAAGTCGAGGTAAGATCCCTCTTCCATTGGCAATTTGAATTGTTAAACCGGGGCGGGCATTCAATTCGAGTAACAATGGACCTTTGTTTTTATCTAGAACCATGTCAGTGCCTAAATAGCCTAACTCACACATTTCATAAGCACTAGATGCCGTGTGAAGTAAGGTTTCCCAATGAGGAACGACTATGTTCGACAGCGGGAAGTGGGTATCTGGGTGTTTATCAACAGGCACGTCAAATTGCACCGCGTGTAAACTGTTACCGGTAGCAATGTCTAAACCAACACCGACAGCGCCTTGGTGCAAGTTTGCTTTACCGTCAGATGCCGCCGTCGATAATCGTAACATTCCCATGACAGGAAAACCTTTAAAGACAATTAAGCGGATGTCAGGGACACCCTCATAACTTAACCCTTCAAAGACCGGATCAAATTCAATTAATCCTTCGACAATCGCCACATCAGGCTTACCGCCAAGTGAAAATAATCCACTTAAAATATTAGATACATGGCGGTAAATTTCATTCTGAGTCACTTCATGGCCATTAGGTTTATAATAACAACCATTGCTCACCCTAGTGATCACCATAATACCTTTGCCACCAGAACCTTTGGCAGGTTTTATCACAAAACCACTGCGGTCAAGGACCATTGCTGGTATTTCTTGGATTTTATGTTGCTGATGAACAACCCCAATTAAATCGGGAACAGCAATGCCATTAGCAAGCGCAAGTTGTTTAGTTATTAGCTTGTCATCAACGCGTTTATAAAACTTACGCTGATTATAACGACCAATATAGCTAATATTGCGCCTGTTCATGTTGAGTACACCGCTACGGCTCAATTCCCAGGGCCAGGCGTACTTCATTATTGTTCTCCAACTAATGGTCTAAAGCGTTTTAACTCAGTTAAACGGTAACCAGTGTACTGTCCCATTACTAATACCAACGCTAAGATCACTAAATGGATCCCTAAGAAGTTGAATACCCAATGCTGAACTAATTGGTTGTCCATAGCTAAGTAAGCCAATGTCGCCACAAATAAGCTACCACTACCAGATACAAAGACTTTTTTAGGGCCTTCTTCTTCCCAAAGAATCGACATACGTTCAATGGTCCAAGCGAGAATGATCATCGGGAAGAACGTAATGGTTAAGCCTTCACTTAAGCCTAATTTGAATGAGATTAAGGTAAATAAGCCGATAATAAAAATAACCACAATAATAACCGCTGATATTCGGGATATGAGCAGTAAGTTAAGTGTCGACAGATAGGAGCGGATCATTAAACCAAAGGCAACAATCAGTAAAAAACCAATTAAGCCAGTGAGTAGGGTGGTTTGAATAAATGCCAAGGCGATCAATACCGGCATAAATGTACCCGATGTTTTGATGCCTACAATCACTCGCAAGAACACGACAACTAATACTCCAATGGGTATTAATAATATGCCTTTAAATGTGCTTTGTTCTTCAAGTGGTAACTGATACAGGGAGAAATCCATGGCATCGTCATTCATCATCATGTCGATAGATGTCGCTAATGCTGAACGAGTATCTTGTAGCATGGAGAAGTTAACTAATGAATTAGTACCTCCCATAACATCAAGAACTGGGTGACCTGCGTATTCCCATAATACTAAGGTATTATCACGGCCTTTCTTGTTGTTGGGTACATCAAAAAGCTCCCATTGACCGTCATTATACACTTGAACATATGATGTCAGTTGTTGGCGACGGCGTTGATCTTCAAGTTGTAAACCGTTCACTATGCGTGCCGGTACACCTTTAGAGTGCAACATGTGGACAAACAAATTGGTTGAAGTGTTAGCCGATAGTAGCAAGGCCATATTTTGGCTTTGGTTATTATCATTAATCAAATTCATTAATTGCTGAGCAAAAGACAAATTCGTTGCACTACGAGCCCATACTTCTTCAATTATTTGGTCGGCTGCTGATTTCTCAGTTGCAGGCCATAAATAGGGTTCAGGTGTTACAGGTTCCTGGTCTGCTTCAATAGTGAGTTTACCGGTTGGAACCAAAGTTACGCGATAATATAGTGCTTGTGAGCCTGTAGCTTCACGAATCGACCATATTGCCCGACGATTATTGGCATCGGCTGAAATGTTTAAGCCATAACCTGGCGATGATGCGTTTTCAACTAAAATATCAAATGCAGGATCGTCAGGTAATGAAAAATTGACTTCAGCAGGTTCATTGTTGCCATTGAAACTAATTTTAGCGTCCACGGCCCAACTTTGAACCTGTTCACCAGGTAAAAAAGGCACATTGTGTTCAATACCACGGTATATGCTGGTACTGATCCCGATGATAAATAGCAGCGCAACGAATATGTAAAACGGTTTACGAGAATGCATTACGGATCCTACTTAATTAACGTGGTAATTTGGTTTTTGTCTTTACCATGAATGTAGATTTGACCTACATCAACAATGGCAATATCTTTCATAAACTTGCGACCGAGTAACAAAGGATAATCAAGATGGCTTCGATCCGTTAAATTTAAATCAGTTTCGGCGGCATATTTACCTATTTTCAAATGGGCATGAATAACCGGACGACGATCATCATCTGAATCTGCATCTTGTTTAATACGAACAAAGCGCTCTACTTTAAATTCAAAAGTATTTTCTGGTTGATCTGCATTATTAGTGACGACGCCGAAACGAACCCATTGTACGCCTTCGCGTTCAAATAACACGATATTGCGCGCATCCAAAGATGATGACTCGGCACCGGTATCAATACGGGTGGCAAACTTTGCTTTTAACTCATCAATAAAAACACTTTCGACTTCGCCAAGGAGAAATTTTTCACCAATAAGACTTTCAGGGCATTGTAGTGGCACTGAAACCGGTTTGGAGACTGGAGGTTGAACTATTACCGTTTTTGGTTTCTGACTCATTGCAGTGCTGACTTGCGTCTTTAACTTTCTGACTTCATCAGAAAGCGCACTAATGTCGGCAATGTGCTGACTGCTTTGTGAATGTATAGCATCAATAATGACGGTTTGCGAAACTTGCAAACTGCTATTCAAATCAGCATTGGTTAGCGGAGGTGTTATTGGTTTTTGAGTAGTTGTACAACCCGATATGAGGGCCGCTACAACGGATAGAGCAATTACCTGCTTTAACATGTCAATTCCTGTTGAATAGTATTATTTACACTAAATCGTGATTCGGTTGGTTCTTTGTTGCAATGATGATGGCTCTCTTGGGAGCGGGATAACCTTCTACAGTTAAACTGACATCATTTGGATCGAGATAATCAACTAGAGATTCATTTTTCATCCATTGGGTACTACGTTGTTCCGCAAGCGAGGTAATATCGATGTCAACGCATCTAATATCAATAAACTCGCATTTTTTCAACCATAGCATTAAGGCTGCAACAGATGGGATAAACCAAACGTTGTTCATTTTGCCGTATCTATCTTGTGGAACCAATACCGCGTTTTCGTCGCCATCTATTACCAGTGTTTCAAGTACCAGTTCACCACCAATTCTTAATTGGTCTCGTAATTGTAGTAAATGATCGATTGGTGAGCGACGATGATAAAGCACTCCCATTGAAAATACGGTATCAAAGGCATCTAAAGCTGGTAACTCTTCGATACCAAGAGGCAATAAGTGCACTGGGTGTTGATTACCCGCAATGCGTTTTATTGCTTCAAACTGGCATAAAAATAACGGTGACGGATCAATGCCCACAATACGCGTTGCCCCAGCCCCTAACATGCGCCACATGTGATAACCACTGCCACAACCGACATCTAATACGGTGCGATTTTTTAAAGGCGAAATATAATCTTTAACCCGATCCCATTTCCAATCGCTGCGCCATTCGGTATCAATTTGAATACCATGAACGGAAAATGGACCTTTACGCCATGGTTGAAAAACGGCCAACAAATTAGTTAGTTTCTCTGCTTGTCCCGAGCTGAGTTGCTCTCCGGTTCCAATGGTCACACTACTGCTAAAATCTATATTATCGGGTTGCGGATAATGTAATTTATTGAGCACTTTTTCCCATTTGGGTAAATTACCGTGTTTATGATCTCTCTGCCATTTACCTAAAATTGCCGGTAATGTTTCTAACCAGTGTTGTAGGTTAGAATCGGCAATGTCTTTATAAAAAGAGCTGAAATTGATCATTTAATCGCTACCATAGATGCAAAGTTAAAACATTGAAACCAAACTGAGAAGTGACTAAAGCCGTTTTCGGTTAAGCGTTGTTGATGAACATTTAAGCTGTCTGGACGCATCACGTTTTCTAATGCACTGCGCTTTTGACTGATTTCGAGCTCACTATACCCATTTGCGCGCTTAAAATCTAAATGCTGTTCATCTAATAACTGTTGTATATGATTATCTTCAAAGAATAGCTTTTCCGAAATGACTAATATTCCGCCCGGAAGCATGCCATCGTAAATACGTTTTATTAAAGCATCGCGATCATGAATAGGCAAAAATTGTAGGGTAAAATTTAGCACCACCATCGACGCATTTTGTATGTCAATTTCTCTGATATCGGCACACAGTAAATTAACTTTGATGTCGCTGACATATGCCGCAAGGTTTTCATTACAACGGTCAATCATCGACTGGCTGTTATCGACCGCGTAGATCTGGCATTGACGGCCTTCAATTTGACGACGAATACTTAAGGTTGCTGAGCCTAACGAACTGCCGAGATCATATATATTGCTGCTAGGTGTGACAAATCGATGAGCAAAATCACCAATAGTACTGATGATTTGGGCATAACCAGGAACAGAGCGGCGTATCATGTCATTAAATACACCTGCAACACGTTGATCAAATTGAAAATCAGTGATTTTATCTGTCACATGAGCGTATATCTTATCTTGTTGGGAGTTCATGAGTTGCAATGTGAAAAAATGATAGCAGTATTTTAACTAATCATGATGAACGGCAGCAAGTATTCTACTGCTAATTTGTACGTTTTTTTTGATATATTTAACGATATAATAGCTAGCGAAGGTTCTGAATGCTTATTAATGCTGATAATATGTACAAAGAGCTAAAAAATTAATTTCTATTCATAAATTTAGCACGACACAAGATAGATTAATGATATTATTTAACCTTGTTACAAAACAGCAACAAAAATATACGCCATATCGTTTTTGTGTATTTGTGTATTTGTAACCAACATTAGCAATATTTTTCATTTGCGACATGTATTGATAATGATATTAACAAGGTCTTTTGGTCGCCTCATATCGGGATCGTCATCGGTTAAAATGCCATCTTCACCTTGGTCTTGTGTGTTGATGCACAGCACACTGCTATGGATGTTAATCAAGCTTGTTAATCAATTGGCAACATGGACAAGTAATGCCTGATAAGTCTCATATTGACTCCATTTTGGATTTATTGCATGAGTTGTTGGTTGTTATAATAAGTGAAAGTATTAGGGAAAAAACTTGAAATTTATACCTTGGATATTCGCAATAGTATTTGCGTTAGCATTATCACCTGCGCAAGCAATGCATTCAGATAAAGTCGATACTTCAGTACCATTGGTGATAGTGATGGGTGAAGATACTTATCCATTTGAATATTTAAATGAAAACGGTACTCCTTCAGGTATTTTGGTTGATTTATGGCGTGAGTGGTCTGTCATTACTGATACCAAGGTACAATTTGTATCGCGACACTGGCAGCAGTCACTTGATCAACTTGAACAGCGACAGGCCGATATTCACATCGGCATGTCTAAAAATAGTGCGCGTCTCAAAAAATTTGATTTTGCCAAGCCATTCACCTCAGTAAATTCCTACTTATTCGTTCATAAATCTCTCAATAGTAAAAAACAAATTAGTGACTTAGTGCCGTATCAAATAGGTGTTGTGACAGGATCATCCCATGAGGCAACATTATCAGCGCTAGAGCCAAAGCTGAGCTTTAAGCATTATCAAAATCGTGAACAATTATTACAAGCTGCCGTGAATGGAGAGTTGTTTGTTTTTGCAGGTATGGAAGGCTATCAACGTAATTTGACCTTAGAGCAAGATATCGCGGCGAATTTTTATAGTTCGTCACGTATTCCTATTGAAAAAATCAATATATCACCTGCAGTAGCCAAAGGTGATCAAGACCTTATTAATAAAATTAATCATGGTTTTGAATTAATACCGCCTAACGTTATCCAACAAATAGAGCGTCGTTGGTTAGGCTATCATCGACAAACATCGGGTGTCATTATTGCGATGCAAAACGGCGTTGAACCTTATGTCGATATTGGTACCGACGGTTTGCCACATGGCATGTTGGTCGATTTATGGAAATTATGGTCAGAAAAAACCGGTATTAATGTTGATTTTGTTGCTGGTGACATGAACAGCAGCATTGATGACGTTAAACGTGGTGTTGCTGATGTCCATATTGGTTATCCTGAAAGCAAAGATATGCGCACAGGTTTGAAACAAGCTTGGCATATTATTTCAGTCAAAAGTCGTTTTTTTAGTGCTAACTTAAGCATCAATAACATTGAAGATATTGCGATGCGAATTGGTGTATTTCCAACGGCACCTTATATTAGTGAGATGAAAAAAGCGTTTCCCAAAGCTCAGTTACGTTTTTATGATTCATTAGACAGCATGGTAAAAGCGGCTCAGAATAAAGAGATCAGTGGTTTTGTGTCTTCTGCAGCGATGGCATCGCATTACTTGCTGGCAAATAAACTGTGGGCAGAATTTCGTCAATATACGGATATCGAATTTTCCACCGATATGTATGTCTTAACCCGGATTGATGACAGCGGTCTAGCGGACCGAATTCAAGCCGGTTTTAATTTAATCTCTGTTGAAGAACAAATGCAAATAGAGCGTAAGTGGTTAATTAATCCCGATGATCGTTTTTTTGCCAATTCTGCCCATAACATTAAATTGACGACCCAGCAAAAGCAATATATCAGTAGCTTAGGAGCCATTAAAATGGGTTACCTAAAAAACTGGGCGCCGATGGAATTTCAAGGGAGAAATGGGGAATTTTTAGGGATTAATGCAGACATTAAAAATTTATTAGTCAAACAACTTAATTTAACGATTATCCCTGTGCCTTACGATGATTTTCGCCAAATGATAGATGATCTTATTAAAGGCGATATTCATCTTGTTGCCAGTATGGCCAAAACCCCCGAACGCGCAAGTAAACTGGCATTTTCATTAGTCTATTGGCCATCTCCTTGGGCGATAGTCACTTCTTTAACTCAACCTCCCATTTTTAATATTTCACAAGTAACCGGAAAACGCTTAGCTGTTGTCGAGGGGTATCAGATTGTCGATCAGTTGCGTCAGCAATATCCGGGAATAACATTAGTGTTTGTTGCAGATACTAAACAGGGGATGGCAGCCGTGCTTAATGGGTCGGCGGATATGTTTATTGAGCAGGTGGCATCATTAGCGACAACCTTAAAAAGCGGCCAATATCCCAGTTTGAAAATGTCGTTATTAGCTGAGCTTACCGAGCAACATAGCCATATTGGTTTATTTCCAGGGGTTAAAAATTTGGTGCCTTTAATTGATAGGGTTCTTGCCACTATTGATGAAACCGAACAACAAAATATGTACCAAAAATGGGTATCGTTAGATCTCAACAGTGACACGGTACAGTATCAACCTTGGTTTAAATATTTGGTGATTGTTCTGTCGATTATCACCCTAGTTGCCATTGTTATACTCGTGTCAAGTAGACGCTTAAATATTGAAATTCAAAAGCGCGCTAAAGTAGAAGAAGACCTAAGGTTTATGGCCAGTCATGACAACATAACGGCTTTGCCTAACCGATATATTTTCGAAGATAAATTAGCGCAAACAAGCCTAGCTCATCAGCGAGATAAATTAAAATTTGCATTGTTGTCTATCAATTTGGATGGTTTTAAAGTCATAAATGATAAACATGGCTATCATGTTGGTGACAAGTTACTGCAACGTATTGCGGTGCTACTGACTCGCCATTTGAAAGATTCTGATACTGTAACGCGGTTTGTAGCAGATGAATTTGTGATGCTATTAAATCAGATTGAAACCAAAGAAGATGCTCGCCAAGTTGCGGAAAACATACTCAGCACGTTAAAAAAACCGCTGCTAATCGGTGATGTCAGTATTACTATTTCTGCCAGTATCGGTATCGCCATATTTCCTGATGATTCTGATAACGCTGCCTCATTATTGAAAAAATCAGATCAGCTCATGTATCAGGCTAAAAAAGTCGGTGGCCATCAATATAAAATGAGCTAGTTTTGATTGATGGTTTTTCAGTCAGTCAATCCAGTTTATTCGCTATAGGTCTGGTTAATTGCCTTAATCTGATTGATACTTCAATGCATAAGTTTGAGTCACGGTATATAATGCCGTTTTTATCATTTTCGATTTCCAAAATACCGCTTTGTGGATAAAGGATAGAGTTCAATGCGCAGTCATTATTGTGGAGACATTAATCCGTCTCATCTAGGTCAAGAAGTTACTTTAGTCGGTTGGGTAAACCGTAGTCGCGATTTAGGCGGAGTTGTGTTTTTAGACTTACGCGATAGAGAAGGGCTAGTTCAAGTTGTTTTTGACCCAGATCTAAAAGACGTTTTTGATATAGCCAGCACATTGCGCAGTGAGTTTTGTGTTCAAATTAAAGGTGTTGTGCGCGCTCGTCCAGAAAGCCAAGTCAATTCACAAATGAAAACCGGTGCAATTGAGATTTTAGGTACGCAACTGACAGTGATTAATGCATCAGCTCCGTTACCTTTAAGCATGGATAATTATCAAAATAACAGTGAAGAACAACGCTTAAAATATCGTTATTTAGATTTACGTCGTCCAGAAATGGCCGAGCGTCTTATCTTCCGCGCTAAGGTCACCAGTTCTGTTCGTCGCTTCTTAGACACCAATGGTTTCTTAGACATCGAAACGCCGATTTTAACCAAAGCGACCCCAGAAGGTGCACGTGACTATCTAGTCCCAAGCCGAACGTATAAAGGTCAATTTTTTGCGTTACCTCAATCCCCACAGCTGTTCAAACAGTTGTTAATGATGTCAGGTTTTGACCGTTATTATCAAATCGTTAAATGTTTCCGCGATGAAGATTTACGTGCCGATCGCCAACCTGAATTTACCCAAATCGATATCGAAACATCTTTCATGTCTGCTGAACAAGTCATGGAAAAAACTGAGCAAATGATGCGCGGTTTATTTCACGATTTATTGAATGTTGATTTAGGCGATTTTCCGCGTATGACTTACGCCGAAGCCATGAAGCGTTATGGTTCTGATAAACCCGATTTACGTAATCCACTTGAATTAGTTGATATTGCTGATTTAGTTAAAGACGTCGAGTTTGCGGTATTTAATGGCCCAGCAAACGATGTTGAAGGCCGTGTAGCCGCATTACGTATTCCGACAGGCGCATCATTATCACGCAAGCAAATTGACGATTATACCAAGTATGCGGCAATTTATGGCGCGAAAGGCTTAGCGTGGATGAAGATAAATGACTTAGCTGCAGGTATTGAAGGTATTCAATCTCCTGTACTTAAGTTCTTAACTGAATCGATAGTTAACGATATTATCAGTCGTACTAATGCACAAACAGGCGATATCATTCTGTTTGGTGCCGATAAAGCCAATGTTGTTGCCGAGGCTATGGGAGCATTGCGCTTAAAAGCAGGTGAAGACTTTAAGCTGCTTGAAGGTCAATGGCGTCCAATGTGGGTTGTTGACTTCCCTATGTTTGAAAAAATTAACGGCGGTTTCCACGCTGTTCATCATCCTTTTACAGCTCCTCGTGGTATGAGTGCTGAACAGTTGGCTGCAGATCCTGCAGCAGCAATTTCAGATGCCTATGATATGGTGTTAAATGGCTGTGAGTTAGGTGGTGGTTCAGTTCGTATTCACAACGCTGAAATGCAAAGCACAGTATTTAATATTTTAGGTATTGAAGCTGAAGAAGCCAAAGAAAAGTTCGGTTTCTTACTTGAAGCATTGCGTTATGGTACTCCGCCACATGCTGGTTTAGCATTCGGTTTAGACCGTATTATTATGTTAATGACCGGTGCCAGCTCTATTCGTGACGTGATGGCTTTCCCGAAAACGACTACCGCTGCATGTCCGTTAACCAATGCTCCAGGATTTGCTAACCCAGTGCAACTCGCTGAGTTAGGCATCGCCGTGGTTGAAAAGGTTAAAACAGAAGAGTAAAGCGCTAACGTTAGCCATTTGCTCGCCCTTAACAGGGGACTACATACCGAGGCTTTTGCCTCGGTACGTTTTTTACAAGTAAACGAGTTTACTTGGTACGTCCTATTGAATAGTAAGGAGATACAATGGCTGGACACAGTAAATGGGCCAATATTAAACACCGCAAAGCAGCACAAGATGCTAAACGCGGCAAGTTATTCACCAAATTCATTCGTGAACTGACCGTCGCGGCCCGCGAAGGCGGTTCAGAAGTTGATGCCAATCCTAGATTACGTGCTGCAGTTGATAAAGCCTTATCCAATAATATGACTCGCGATACCGTTGAACGCGCCATAAAACGCGGTGCCGGAGAGATAGATGGTCAGCAACTAGAAACTATTATTTATGAAGGCTATGGACCTGGTGGAACGGCGGTGATGGTCGAAACCATGACAGATAATCGCAATCGTACTGTTTCAGGCGTGCGCAATGCCTTTAATAAATCGGGCGGTAATTTAGGCACCGATGGTTCTGTTGCCTATTTGTTCACGCAATCAGGTATTATTTCTTACGACAGTGATATCGATGAAGACAGCTTAATTGACAGTGCCTTAGAAGCGGGTGCTGAAGATGTCATCACCCATGAAGATGGCTCTATCGACGTTTTTACTACGCCAGAAGCTTTTGGCAAAGTCAAAGATGCACTTGATAGTGCGGCTTTTGGGGCTGTTCATGCTGAAGTGACCATGGTCGCGTCATTAAAAGCAGAGCTTGATGCCGATATGGCTGAAAAGTTTTTACGTTTAATTGATAACTTAGAAGATCATGATGATGTACAAGAGGTATATCATAATGCTGAGATTTCAGATGACGTTATGCAAGCGTTAGATAACGCATGAGGCATCAATGGCCATTATTTTAGGTGTTGACCCGGGTTCACGTATTACCGGTTATGGGGTGATCCAATGCCAAGGCCGTCAACAGATTTATCTTGGTAGTGGCTGTATTCGAACATCCGCCGATGAGTTACCGCAACGCTTACAGCAAATTTATGCTGGGTTATGTGAAATCATTACCCAATATCAGCCCGACGAGTTTGCTATCGAGCGGGTGTTTATGGCCAAGAATGCGGATTCTGCCCTTAAACTGGGCCAAGCGAGAGGTGCGGCGATTGTTGCTGCAACCTGTGCTGGTTTACCGGTTGCAGAATACAGTGCAACACAAATAAAAAGTGCCGTAGTTGGCACTGGCAGAGCTCAAAAAACGCAAGTACAACATATGGTGAAACAATTACTTAAGCTACCAGCTTCACCACAAGCTGATGCGGCCGACGCATTAGGAGTAGCAATATGTCATTTTCATACTTATCAAAGTCTTATCGCTATGGGCGGTAAAGCCAGCAGCAGAACATATGGAAGATACAAATGATAGGTCGATTAAGCGGTATTTTAGTTGAAAAGCAAGCGCCTGAAGTGGTGCTAGACGTTAATGGTGTAGGCTATGAATTACAAGTGCCGATGACCAGTTTTTATGAATTACCTGCGTTAAATCAAGCTACCATGTTATTTACCCATTTTGTGGTGCGCGAAGACGCTCAGTTGCTTTATGGTTTTATCACCAAACAAGAACGGGCGTTATTTCGTTTACTGATTAAAACTAATGGTGTCGGCCCTAAGTTGGCGTTAACGATTTTATCAGGTATGACGGCATCTGAGTTTGTATCATGTGTTGAACGTGATGATATTGCCACCTTAGTGAAATTACCTGGAGTGGGTAAGAAAACGGCTGAACGATTAGTGATTGAAATGCGCGATAAGCTTAAAAGTTTGCTTGAAGCTTCTGCCGGTTCTGAGCGCGAGTTTATGCTACAGAGTAATTACACCCCCGCGCCAGCAGCTGAAAGCGCTGAAGAAGATGCTATTTCTGCCTTATTATCTTTAGGCTACAAGCCCGCTCAGGCCAGTAAGTCGGTTTCAGCGGCTTTTAAGCAAGGTATGAGTTCTGAAACGTTAATTAAAGCTGCTTTAAAATCAATGTTATAAGTATGATATGCATAAACAGGGTACGTAAAAATGATTGAAGCTGATCGCCTGATCCAGCCGCAAGTACAAGGTCAAGATGAACTGATTGATCGTGCTATGCGCCCTAAAATGTTGGATGAGTATACTGGTCAAGATGACACTCGTGCCCAGCTTAAGGTTTTTATACAAGCTGCGATAAATCGCCGCGAGGCCCTTGATCACATGCTGATTTTTGGCCCTCCAGGTTTAGGTAAAACAACCTTAGCAATGATTGTCGCCAATGAGATGGGGGTGAACATCAAATCCACTTCTGGCCCCGTGCTCGAAAAAGCCGGCGATTTAGCGGCCTTATTAACGAATCTTGAAGAGGGTGATGTGCTGTTTATCGATGAAATACATCGGTTAAGCCCTGTGGTTGAAGAAATTCTTTATCCGGCGATGGAAGACTACCAACTGGATATTATGATTGGTGAAGGCCCCGCAGCACGTTCGATTAAATTAGATTTACCGCCATTCACGCTTATTGGGGCGACCACTCGAGCTGGAGCACTAACATCACCACTGCGGGCGCGTTTTGGTATTCCACTGCGTTTAGAGTTTTATAATGTTAAAGATCTTACCACTATCGTGACACGCTCAGCGAATGTGATGGAGCTTGAGATTGATCAGCAAGGTGCGATTGAAATTGCCAAACGTTCACGAGGCACCCCGCGAATTGCTAACCGTTTATTACGCCGTGTTCGCGACTATGCGGAAGTTAAACATGATGGCAAAGTCACCCAAAAAGTGGCCGAGTATGCACTTGATTTGCTTGATGTTGATGAGCAAGGTTTCGATTATTTAGACCGTAAACTCTTGCTGGCAATTATTGATAAATTTATGGGTGGTCCAGTAGGATTAGATAACCTTGCCGCCGCGATAGGTGAAGATAGAGAAACGATTGAAGATGTATTGGAGCCTTTTTTAATTCAACAAGGCTTTATTCAGCGCACTCCTAGAGGACGAATAGCCTCCCAGCGTGCCTACGATCACTTTAGTTTGCTAAAGCCAGAATAGTCCGTCTCGATGGGTTAACGTTGAATCATTAATTTTGCTTTGTGTTTTGGGTATCAGATTAGCCCAAATTTTTTAATCAATTGTTTATCAGCATATTATCCGCTGCATGCTTATTGCAGCTAACAAAAAAGCCAGCAACTTGCTGGCTTTTGTTATTTTTACTTATCACTAATACTAATACTAATACTAATACTAATACGTACCATATTAACCTAAAGCTGCAGTTGCTGACTTTTTCTGAATTAATTCAATTTTATATCCATCAGGATCTTCAACAAAAGCGATTTCAGTGCTTCCGCCTGCAACCGGCCCTGGTGCTCGGGTGACTTTACCTCCTGCTGCAGTAATTGCATCGCAGCGGGCATAGATATCTTCTTCGCCAATGGCTAAGTGACCAAAAGCATTACCTAAATCGTAACTGTCGACACCCCAGTTATAGGTTAATTCAATCACAGCTTGGCCTGTGGTTTCTTCGCCAAAACCGACAAAGGCAAGCGTGTACTTGTATTCTGGGTTTTCTGATTTACGCAGTAATTTCATCCCCATTACATCAGTATAAAAAGTGATGCTGCGATCTAAATTGCCTACGCGGATCATCGTATGAAGTAGTTGTGACATGATATACTCTCTTATTAAAAATTTATCTGACTGTATCAAGCTCAGATGCTAATGAAAAGTCTGGCGGTTAATACCCATAAAATTTTGCTTTAGCTCACATTTGTGAGGATATTTTTTGGGTTAACTCATAAAAAGCGTTATTCTTGCAGTATACACATTTGGAGGCAAGACAATGACTACAGAATTAAAAATGGCTTTAGGCACAACAGTTGTAATCGCAATTTGTTTCAGCGCATTTTTTGTGTCGATGTTTTAAGCACCCGCAAAAATAGATAGCTCCATTTGACCCAATGCCAAATGAACGTACAGCATGTTAATTGAGAAGTTAACATGCTGTACGTTTTTTTATAAACTCTCACAGTGCTTTTGGTGCTTTGAGGGTTTATTTTTTACAAATCTTGTTTTGCAGACAACTCCCACAAGGCTTCAAAAATACAAACGCCACCGAGAGGTTTTGTCGCTAAGCACAGTTCACTGGTCCTGGAGTGTTCGATGGTTGCAGATCCGAACGTGACATTTCATCGGCTCTGATCACGCTAATTTCTGGACGCCTAACTCAGTTTGAACTGTAATATAACGACGAGAAAGGTGCTAACCAAACTTGTTTTCATGATGTTTTAAGGTTAATTCTACCCGTTCCAATGCTGTCATGATCATCGCCGCAATTGATGGCGATTGGTTTTTAATAAACAATGTTGACGAATGAGCCGCACATAATACTTCAGCACCGCTCCATTGCTCCGCTAGATCCGCGACCCAATGCCGAAAATCATCAGCAGCGCCTTTGCGTCGTTCCAATGTTTTCGACAGTGTCATATGAAAAGCCAATTCTGGACTTTTTAAAAAACGGAGTAAACCGGGTAATTGAAAGTACATTAACGTGTCGTCAACGTGAATGGTTTTTGACTCTTTGTGGTAAGCAAGCACCGATGAAAAATGTAGGTGCTCGTTTTTGGAAATAAAATCGACCCCGCGGGGCACTGAAAATTCAAAATCCTCTGAAAACAAAGCAGCAAACTCGTTTGAATTGGTTAACTCTGTTTGCCATGTTAGGTTGGGCAATTTATCGATATGGCGCTGCGTTCCATAGAGTTTTGCGTGTGGATAATCGCCATGTATTTTTTCAATATGCACTGTATGAAATGGATGCAAGTTAATAATCGCTTCAATGTCGACTCCATTGTTGGTCAGCGAATCGACTTGCTGTTTAATGTCGTCTTGCATTTCATAAGCGTCGAGCAAAACAAACTTGCCGTTACCGCGCTTTACTAAAGAAGCGTGTGTTCCAATATTTAGTAAACCGAAAATCTTAAACTCACCACGAATATTCCAAAACTCATCTGAAATTTTTAATATTTTGTCAGTCATAATTAATACTCATCGCTTGCTTCTCCTCAGGATAATTCACCAAGAATGATAAACAGAGTGAAGTAAATTGTTATTTACTTCACTCCGACGGCTTATTCCCTAGTTGCTAGGCTCTTATGTTTTATCTGCTATCTAAAATAGCGACACAGAGACCGAAGAGCAAAAAGGATTTGCAGAGAAATGACAACATAAGCACTCAGGCAAGGGATACTTCTGATCTAGCATTTTTTCCTCTGGCCCGATAATCCGTTTGAGCCCGCATGCTAAAAATCGCTCTCTTGTGTTGGCTTACAATGTAACTGGTTCAACAGCAGACCTAAGCTGCTGTGATTTTTATCATGCCAGTTTGCATCTTGCTCCTGTCCAATAGAGTGGCTTTGCGCTTACAGTGGCTGCCTAGTGGGACGAATGATAATCTCGTTGACATCAACATCTGCCGGCTGCTCGATGGCATAAGCAATTGCTCGCGCAATCGCATCAGGGTCAATGGCCATCTCATACATTTCATCAACACCCTTGGCAGTATCGGGGTCGCTGATTTTACTGGTCAGCTCGGTCGCTACGGCACCAGGGGAAATATTGGTGGAGCGGATTTCCCCATTGCCTTCTTGACGAATGCCTTCTGATAGCGCCTTGACGGCAAACTTGGTAGCGGAATAAACGGCGGACGCGGGAAAGACCTTATGCCCGGCTACCGACGAGAGATTAATAATGTGGCCGACATGCTGCTCGCGCATGGTCGGCAGCACCGCGGCAATGCCGTAGAGCACGCCTTTGATATTGACATCAATCATTTTCTCCCATTCGTCGACTTTGAGTTCATCGAGGGGCGATAGCGGCATCAGACCAGCGTTGTTGACCAGCACGTCGATGCGTCCGTAAGCTTCCTTCGCCGCCTTGGCCAGCGACTCGACTTGAGCGCGGTCAGTGACGTCGGTAACCTGATAAATAGCTTCACCCCCCTGATCCTTGATCGTGTCACGCAGCTCCACAAGGCGTTCTTCGCGGCGGGCAGCAAGCACCAGTTTAGCGCCACCCTTTGCCAGGCGTAGTGCTGTGGCTTTACCCAGACCACTGCTGGCACCGGTAATGATAACGACTTTGCTATTGATCTCTGACATGGATTTTCTCCTGTTGAAATGAATGATTGAATTTTATACGTTAACGGTTCCAAGCTTAATGTTACGCCAGCGACACTAGGGTTAGGCTGACTGCATATTCTGCGTCATACCGTCGTAACGGCCTGTAGTGGCGGCCTCCATCAGTACGTGTGCCACATCCGCTCGAGATGCCTTGGCCGATTTGTCGACATTGTCACCCAAGATCACATCCGTGCTTCGGCCCTTGTTGGTCAGTGCTACAGGGCGCAGGATCGAGTAAGTTACTCCGGAAGCCTTGAGGTATTCGTCCGCTTCGTGTTTGGCATTCAGGTAAGGGGCCATGTCGCCGGTAGGGTTGGATTGATCTGCGCCGATCGAGCTGAGCATCACGAAACGCTTTACGCCTGATTCTTTCGCTTGATCAATCAGTCGCTTCGCGCCGTCCCGATCCACTTTTTTGGTCATTTCAGGGCCGGTGCTTCCTCCTGAACCTGCGGCAAAGATCACCACGTCCATGCAGTCGCACAGGCCGGTTTCCAGGTCGGTCAGGTCACCATGGCGCAGGTCTACACCTTGGGGCAAAGAACTGGTATCCGAACTTTCGCGAACCAGCGCTATCGGCTTATGGCCCTGATCTATCAGGTACTGGGCCAGAAGCTGGCCCGTTTTACCGGTGGCACCGGCGACAAGAATGTTCATACTCATAGAGAAATCCTTAATGTTGAATGAAATGGGCGAAATTGTGGGTGTAAAGCCAGGTCAGGGCAGGAAAATCGACTTTACGTTGACGAACTCCTTGATGCCGAAACCACCGTGTTCACGTCCGTATCCGGAATTCTTGACCCCGCCAAATGGCATATTCGGATCAGCAGCCCCAAACGAATTAATGCGGATCATGCCTGTGTCAAAGTCATCGCGTGCCAGTTTGAGGGCTCGTTCCTCATTCTTTGAAAAGATCCCTCCGCCAAGTCCATAGCGGCTTTCATTAGCCAGTCGCATGGCGTCCTCATCATCAATAGCGCGGATGATCGACGCGACCGGCCCGAAGATTTCATCGTCATAAGCGGGCATTCCGGGCGTAAGATTTGCCAGCACAGTGGCGGGATAATAGGCACCTGTGCGTTTTGGCACTTCGCCACCGCAGAGGATTTTTGCACCCTTGGCGACGCTGGCGTCCACCTGCTCCTTAACGGTGTCAAACTGCTCCTGGCTGGAAAGCGGCCCAATCTGGGTATTCTTATCCGTGGGGTCACCCATGTTGATTTTTTGCATTTGAGCGACGAAAGCCTCGACAAAGGCGTCATAGACCTTATCGGTCACGATGAACCGCTTGGCAGAAACGCAGGTCTCTCCGTTGTTGTAAAGTCGGCCCATAACCGAAAATTTTACGGCGGTTTCAATATCGGCATCCTCAAGCACCAGATAAGCGTCATTCGACCCCAGTTCTAGCACTGTCTTCTTTAACTCTTTGGCTGCCACAGCCCCGATGTGTCGCCCAGCACCGTCGCTACCGGTCATTGTGACACCACGGACCATTGGATGGGCTATCAGCTTGTCGCTGGTGTCGTGATCGATCACCAAAACCTGGAACAGGTCCTCGGGCAAGCCGGCCTCAATACACAATTCACGCAAACGAAGTCCGGAGCCAGTGCAGATGCTGGCGTGCTTCAGAACACAGCCATTACCTGCCATCAGATTGGCTGCCAGCACACGGATCGGCTGGTAAAGGGGAAAGTTCCAAGGCTGGATTGAATAGATGACGCCGATTGGCTGATAACTGATGACGCCGCGTTTGCCGTTGAGTCCTTGCACACGCTCTTCATCAGCCAGCGCTTCTGGTCCATTTTCAGCGGTGTAATCTAAGATCGCAGCACAGAGTTGAACCTCAACGAGACCATCTTTCAGGAGTTTGCCGGTTTCGTTGGTCATCAAGGCGGCCAATTCATCGGCATTGTCACGTAGTTTTTGACCGATGTTATTAAGATAGGTGGCCCGTTCCAGATGGGGTAGTTTACGCCATTGCAGAAATGCCCCATGGCAGGACTCAAGCCGAGCCGTCGCCTGCTTTTCGGTCATTATGTCGTAGGAATGGATTGCTTTTTCAGTCGCGGGATTAATGGTGGTGATTGTCGTCATGGTTGCTCCTTCCGAGTCTGATGGGTAAACGCCGTTGGCGTTAGCTTTGGTGTATTATCAGTCCGTTGGCGGGATCTGTCTGTTCGCTTGCCAACACTACCGTGTTGCAAACAGCGCCGAGCTCCTGCTGGTAGTGGAAAAATGGCCCAAAGAAAAAAGCACATACTTGATCGATTCAGCATGGTCTGGTGTGTTGGCTTGAGGGTCATTGAACCCTATGTTGGAACAAGTCAATCGACTAAAGAGCGCTAGGCAGGTATGTTGGTTTTCCCCCTTTTCTGTAAGAATGCGGCGGCCAGAGAACAAATTTGATGGTGCTAATTCCCCAGGCGATATCTTGTTGTGAGGGGACTCGCATGGGCGGCAGTAAATTGCTTGGCGCTGAAATGAGCGGTGACGTTGGTATTGACCCACTTGCTGTAATGCCAGCAAAATAGTTTATCTTTAACCGCTTGATATGTTTTTCCTGTGTGGCAGGAAAAGATTAAGTGAACCACTGGACTCTCGAAAGTATTCAGTCCAGAAATTATGCTATTTGTCAGATCAGTTATGTTATATGTCGGATCAGTAATGGCAAATGTGCACATTCGATGACTCAATATAAGCCTATTCGAGCGCTGATTATGCGCTTATATTTACATCCCAGAGAAAACTTGAACGTCGGTTATCTGAGTGTTACCGAGCTTCAAGCCGCCTGGAACAATAAGTGTACTAGTAGCAAAAGCCGATGGTCGGCTCTTTTTCCAGAACGCCAGGAGCGATCTGCCGACCTTCAACATTTTTGGCAGTCTAATTAAATTAGACCGATGCGACAAGCTGACGCTTAGTTAATGAAAGTGTCTCTAATCCCAGAGATTACTTTTCATTTTCAGACGATGATGACTTCTGTGAGTCTGCTGATTTTTCTTCTGACGTTTCTTCTGACTTTGTTTCCGACAACATAGTATTGAGCTTTTCACCGCCTTTGGCGCCAAAATCCAATGTTCTGATAGGAAAGGGAATTAAGATGTCAGCTTTTTCTAGTGCTTTTTTAATTTCTACCACCGCAGTATGTCGAGCTTTCATAAAGCCAGTGTCTCCTGGGTAATCGATCCAGAACCAGACCACTAAGTTTATACTGCTGTCTGCAAACCCCTTAGCAAACACGGCAGTTTGTTCTTTTTTGATAACAAAATCACAGGCGTTTATCGCTTCTTCGATAGCTCCAGCGGCCTTTTCTGGGTCGTCTGCGTAAGAAATACCAACGGGTACTTCGATTCGCCTGACCCCTGTAACCGTATAATTAGTGAGTACGTTTCGAAATAAGATTTTATTTGGAATAACTTCTATTTGGCCAAAAAACGTTTCGACTAATGTGTTACGCAAATTAATGGTTTTTACTGTGCCGAATACATCTCCTGCCTCAACCACATCGCCAATTTGAAATGGCTTACGAATACCCATAGCAATACCAGCAATAAGATTCTCTGCCATGTCTTGAAAAGCAAAACCAAGCGCTAGGCCAATAATACCTGCGCCAGCTAAGAGTGACGTTACGGTGCCGGTTAACCCCAAAAACTCTAGAGCGATAAATAGCCCTGTCAACAACACCAGCATCTTGATAATTGATGAAAGTAGATCGGCAATTTGTTCAGACTCTAAGGCTTTATGAAGCACTTTTCGAACGACTCTACCAACATATTTAGCCAGTAAGCCAAAAAACATGGCTAAGAGAAAGGCGACTATAAAATTTGGCAAGTGTTTAATGCCAGCTTCTAGCCAGCCTTGTAATTTTTCGTTAATTAGCTGCCAGAATTTGTCTAATACAGAGAGGTCCATTAATATTATTTCCACTATTATTTATCATCGTTCTTTAATGCAGATACAGCCCATGTATTGAGCTTTTCGAGTGTCGAGGAGAGGTAAAATAAAATGACATTTTTGACAAAATGAAAATCCATGTAGCCTCATATTTTCCATACTAACATCTCTTTACTATCCCTGAGGGAGTGAAATTCAGCGCACTATCTTCTATTACTTAAAAAAGCTCAGCATATGCTGCGGACAACAGAGCTTTTTACGCCGTCATCACCCGATGTTATTCGCCCAAAGTTAAAGATGTCACAAGCTGAGTTTGCGCGGCGACTGGCGTAACTATGGGCACGTTGATGTTTCTCTATTTCCGAGGGGGAGTTTGGTATGATTTGTTAAGCTAAAAATATGTGTCAATAGCAATCGTGGGCTAGCCAAATATGGGGGTATCGCTATTGATAAAACCAATTTTATCATTGAAAAAGAATAGGTTAGCGCAAGAAGTACACATTGTTAAGTTAAGTTAAACCTAGCCTTTTTGGTTCTTTTCTTTAAGCCTTTGCTTCTTGAGGCAGTCCAGTTTCGCGCAATGCTTTTGTATCTTTTAATGGAGACTCACCAAAAAAACGGCGGTATTCTCGACTAAATTGAGAGGGGCTTTCGTAGCCAACTTTGTATGTTGTCGTCGTCGCATCTAAGTTTTCGGTTAACATTAAACGACGAGCTTCATTCAAACGTAAACTTTTCTGAAATTGTAGAGGCGTCATAGCCGTGACTGAACGAAAATGACTGTAAAATGCAGATTGACTCATTCCACTGTAATCGGCTAGATCACTTACGCTTAATGGTTTAAAAAAGTTATTTCTAAGCCAATCAATTGCTTTAGATATTTGGTAGCTGTGGCTCTGAGTTGTGACGATTTGATTAAGCAGGATACCTTGCTCTGTCGTCAAAAGACGAAAAAAGATTTCTCTTTGAATTATGGGTGCTAAAGCTCCTATATTATCGCTCTCATCCAACAGATCTATTAGTCGAGTGAATGCGTTTAATAGCGACTCAGAAAGTTGTCCAACGGCAATCCCTTTTGTGGTCTTTTTATCGTAGGAAAACAAATTCTTATTTTCAGCAATCAGCTCTGAAATAATTTGTAGATCCAGCTCCATAACCAGCCCGAGATAAGGATGCTCATCGCTTGCTTGCATAATATTAGCAATGACCGGCAAGCCAACAGATGAAACAAGAAAATGATTGGCGTCATAAATATAACTTTCATCACCTAATAGAACACGCTTCTTACCTTGAGCAATTAAACAAACACTCGGGTGATGAATATAACTTGTTGGCGCGGTAGTAGATGGCCATCGGGTTAATTTCAATCCTGGAATTTTAGTCTCGACCTGGTTAACGCCTTTTTCCATCCATTTATCAATTTGTCTCGCCAGCTTTTCAGTATTGGCAACTCTACTTTGTGAACCGTTCATCATCATCCTAGTGGCAATATATATCGTAATGTTTAGTTTTAACATTTGGAATTTGCATAAGCTAATCGCGCTGATTAAAGCAATAGGCTATTAGTACAAATCAAATCCATCAACCGGTTTATATTTTTGTTCATTTTACAGAGACTAACTACCATTAAGTGCTATTGACTCCGACTGATGGCGTTTTTAAATAAAATGATTAGGCAACTTTAGCTATTGCTAGGCTAGTAGCGCTGATTTTATAAACCTTAGCAAAAATAGATGTTCACACTTAAGGCATTGTACTTCTGCCAGGACCAAAACAGCCAATGACATTAATGACCACCACAAACCACCGACATTACCACTTATTCAATGCCAAAACTGAAAACAAAGCTAACTCATATAGGCAAAAGTTGCCATATTATTTTATATGCAGGAATAGGCAATGATAAAAAAACTATAGGCAATAGTTCAGCAAATATAAATGATAAGTTAATCACATCAAAATTGAGCAGCTAACTTAGATGATTTATTTGATTATTTTTCAGAAAAGTCTCTTTCCTTACCATCAATTTAACAGCGATTTTATTTATGAATATAGCGTCAGTAACAGACTCGCTTGAACCTTCAGAGCAAGCCATTATTCCAATCGCGGCATTTACTGCAAGCGGTGATATAGAAAAGTTACAAGTCAGTTTACATGAAGGTTTGGATGCCGGCTTAACGATCAACGAAATTAAAGCAATCCTGGTTCAGATGTATGCCTATGCAGGCTTCCCCCGCAGTTTAAATGGACTTTCTGCGTTTATGAGTGTTGTGGATGACCGGAAAAAAACTGGCATGACTGACATTGTCGGCTCTGAGCCTAAGCCTTTACCTACAGACCGAACCAGCCTCGAGTTCGGTACTGAGAACCAGACCAAGCTAATTGGTGCTGAAGTTAAGGGACCATTATTTGAATTCTCGCCTGAAATCGATACTTACCTGAAAGCTCACCTGTTCGGAGATATTTTCGAACGAGATTCCTTAAGCTGGAAGCAGCGAGAAATTGCCACAATAGCAGCTTTGGCTAATTTAAATGGTGTAAATAACCAGTTAAGTGCTCACTACACCTTTAGTATGAATAACCATGTATCTGTCAGTCAGCTCAACGAATTTATTCACATTATTGAAAAATATTGCGGCTCTCAGATTGCCGCAAATGCACTGCAAGTACTTAACTCTGTGCTTGACACTCAATAAGGTATAACAGCCTCGACAAAGATTTATTTAACCATAATTCTATCGCTTAATCAGGAGGCCATTTCATGAATAAAATGTTTCGTCGACTGTAAAAGCCAAATTACTCAATAGTTTGGAAGTGATATCGACTACTAATGCTGAAGCCGATACTAATACAGAACAGACAGCTTATCATTCAAAAGACCATCAATCGTTTCAAGGCCCAGATCTCCTTTTTAGCGGCCAAGTTAACGTCGATATGTTATTCCCAGGAAATGACGTCACGAATTACAGTGGCATGGGGCTACAGCTGATTCTACATCCTCAAAAGAGGGTGGAAATGTTATCTGGAAAGAAAAAGTAGTTAACGAGCAATACGCGACAGCTAGCTAATAAAATTGTAGTGGCATCGTTAGCTATCGCGTTAGAAATGCTAATACACAACAGCAGGTTACTTATGGTCATGAGGTCGTTGGCTATTACTGTTGAGAACCAAGTTTACATTAACAACAACCCTAATTTTTAAACTGCAAATGTTAAGGATTTAAAATGAGCAATAACGTAGAGAATAAAGTCATCGTAATTACTGGAGCATCAAGCGGAATGGGCGAAGCTGCAGCGCGTCACCTTGCTTCTATGGGAGCCAAAGTCGTTCTCGGTGCTCGCCGCGCTGATCGTATAGATCAATTGGTTTCAGAGATTAAATCAAAAGGTGGTGAAGCACTCGCTCTGGCAACTGACGTAACCAACAAAAACGATGTTAAAAACTTAGTTGATGCGGCAATTAACACATTCGGACGCATTGATGTTCTTATCAACAACGCTGGAGTTATGCCTCTTTCGATGTTTGAAAGTGTCAAAGTGGATGAATGGGATCAGATGATTGATGTTAATATAAAAGGTGTTCTATACGGTATTGCTGCTGCGCTGCCGCCTATGATAGAACAGAAAGCTGGACACATAATTAACACAGCATCGGTCGCAGCTCATCTCATCTTCCCTGCATCATCGGTCTATTCTGCAACCAAATTTGCTGTTCGCGCATTAACCGATGGTTTAAGACAAGAAGTCACGCCACACAATATCCGTACGACTTTAATTAGCCCTGGCGCCGTCAAAACCGAGTTACTTGAGCATATTAGTGATAAAGAAGTGCAAAGTGCCAACCAAGATTATGTCGGCCAAGTGGGGATCCCAGCTTCTAGCTTTGCAGATATGGTTACGTTTGCAATTAGCCAACCAGAGTATGTTGATGTAAATGAAATTATTTTTAGACCGACGGCTCAATCTTTGTAACTCTGCCAATTAATCGCCAATATTTTAAGTTTAATTATTGGCGATTTTTATTAGCCAATATCGAGTAACCCTATCGCAATGATTACATACCATAATTTGTTAACCTACTCTGAGAGGCTAGTTGAAGATAATTGGCAGCATAAAATACATTTTTATCAAACTACAACCAACACAACGGATACCTTCTACTATGGAATATAAGACACTAAATAATGGCTCTAAAATGCCCATGTTGGGCTTTGGTGTTTTTAAAGTCACCGATAAAGAAGAATGCAAAAATTCAATCCTCAATGCAATCCGTGTTGGCTACCGTCTTATTGATACCGCAGCCGTTTATGGCAATGAAGATGCCGTAGGTGACGCTGTACGTGAAGCAATTAAACACGGCCTCTGCACTCGTGAGGAGTTATTTATTACTTCAAAATTATGGGTACAAGACATGGCCAGCTACGATACAGCGAAAGCTGGCATTGAGGCATCACTTAAAAAATCAGGCTTAGAATATTTCGATTTATATCTACTTCATCAGGCTATGGGCGATTATTTTAGCGCTTGGCGTGCAATGGAAGATGCGTACGAACAAGGTAAATTAAAATCTATTGGTGTATCTAATTTCTATGCTCACGTATTAACCAACTTTTGTGAAACGGTCAAAGTTCTCCCAGTGGTGAATCAGGTAGAAATGCATCCTTACTTTTCACAAGCTGCGGCCAATGAAACAATGAAGTATTACAATGTGCAGCCAGAAGCATGGGCGCCCTTAGGTGGTGGTCGCCATAAACCGTTTGAAAATGAAAAGCTTCAAGGCATTGCAGCAAAACACGGTAAAACTATTGCTCAAGTCATTTTACGTTGGAACGTACAACGTGGCGTCACTGTAATCCCTAAATCGATTAAACCAGAGAGAATTCAAGAAAATTTTAATGTCTGGGATTTCATGCTATCTGCTGATGAGATGGACAAAATCAATAGTCTAGATTTGGGTTACGTTGGTGAAGCTATCAAGCACTTCGACCCAGAATTTGTTCGCGCTTGTCTCGGTGTCAAAATTCATGATTAATCATGCCTCCATTATGACTGATTGAATCCAATATTGGGGCGGTTCATTTAACATTGAAAATATGACTAAACTGTTTAGGATTTCAATTGTTCGAGGATGGAAAGCCCAATAGTCTCACTTTTACAAATTAACCTGTGTTTTGCATTTGTTCCTTGGGATCTATTCTCTTGTTATCAAAATAGTGACTCATGCGCCACTTACTCGATGAGTTTCTGCTCGACATTGTTTGAGGGTAATTTTTAAATTCATGTGGATACGTCAGGCTTTGTCCGTTGTCGCTTTGTTGATTGAGCCAATGAGTGCACAACAACGAGATCTCTAGCTTCAACAGTATTAAGGATAAAGTCGAATTGTCATTTATCGACGATACAAGATAATTTTTTGATTCGCCCAGTGCAATCTACCTCGAAAACGTTTTTGTTCGGTAACCTTGCTTTGATCAGTCGGTGTACAACCGAGCTCTCTGTTTATACCTATTGTCCAGTGGTCACTTATTGAGCCGTTATTAAAGCTTTGCGAATGTTGATTTTTCAATAGTCGCTTGAGTCAGTGCTTATATTAAGTGAAATGCTAGTTTTTGGAGTATCAAGCAATTAATTAGCAGGATCTTACTAACAAAACATACGCAAAAACTGCAAAACTAAACCCTCGAAAGACTCTCAATCTAAGCGCTATTAATCAAGGCTGGGTAAATCAGATACAGCCTATGAACAATTACTTAAAGGTGATGTTAACTACCGTTTTGTGAGCGTGAGCTCAACAGTCTCAGCCAAAATTTTAACTTGTCCGGAGAATAACCATGGATATACATACTGAAACGACCAAGATTACTACTGAACAAGATATGCCTAATGAAGGACGTCGCAATATGATGAAGATGACTGGTGCAGGTATTGTTGCGCTAGGGGTTGCCTCGCTAACCACTGGCCAAGCTTTTGCTCAATCATCAATTGCACTAACCGATGAGTGGGACAAAAAATTTGCTAAAAGTGACAAGGTCGATCATAAAAAAGTCACTTTCAAAAACCGCTATGGCATAACCCTTGCCGCTGATCTTTATCAGCCGAAAAACAGCACTGGCAAGCTGCCTGCTATCGTCGTAGGTGGCCCTTTTGGTGCGGTGAAAGAGCAATCATCGGGTCTGTATGCGCAAATAATGGCAAAACAAGGCTTTGTCACCCTTGCTTTTGACCCCTCATACACAGGTGAAAGTGGCGGCGAACCTCGCAATATTGCCTCGCCAGACATCAATACGGAAGACTTTAGCGCTGCGGTAGATTGTATTGGTATGCAAGCCAATGTGGATCGTGAACGCATCGGGATGATCGGCATTTGTGGTTGGGGCGGTATGGCATTAAATGCCGTCGCGGTCGATAAACGTGTTAAAGCCGTTGTAGCAAGCACTATGTATGATATGACGCGTGTTATGTCAAAAGGCTATAACGACAGTGTTACCCTAGAACAACGCACACAAACTCTAGAGCAACTGAGTCAGCAACGTTGGCAAGATGCAGAGAAAGGCACACCAGCCTATCAGCCGTCTTACAACGTGTTAAAAGGCGGCGAATCGCAATTTATGCTCGACTATCATGATTATTACATGACACCACGAGGCTACCATCCACGTGCGGTCAACTCAGGTAACGCTTGGTCACAGACGACGCCATTGTCGTTCATGAACATGCCTTTATTGACCTATATTTCTGAGATTTCTCCTCGTCCGGTGTTGTTTATCCATGGTGAAAAAGCCCACTCGCTCTACATGGCTAAAACAGCCTATGAGAATGCGTCTGAACCAAAAGAGTTGATGGTTATTCCAGGCGCAAGCCATGTTGATTTATATGATCAAGTGGATGTCATTCCGTTCGAGAAGCTCACAAGCTTCTTCAAGCAACACCTCGCTTAATAAATAGTGGGGTATTTGAAGTGAGATGAGAAGGGCACAAGGTAAACCTTTTGCCCTATTAACTAATGAAGTCAATCCGCATCATGTTTAATGCCCACACTTACGATTTAGTTAACTAAGCAGTATTTCCTAAACCATGTGGGCTATTTGAGCACGCATAGCACTTTTGTAAAACCGAGGCGTAACTAAAAAATCTATGAAATCCACTACATCTGATACCTATGATGGAACACCCTCTGATACGGCAAATACTACCGCTCACTGGAGTGGCGTTTTTGCAATGTCTTTATGCGTATTCACGCTTATCGCCTTCGAATTTATGCCAGTTAGCCTGCTAACTCCCATTGCCAGCGACTTACAGATCACTGAAGGAATGGCTGGCCAAGGTATTGCAATATCCGGCGCCTTTGCCGTGCTAACCAGCTTATTACTTCCTACGCTGATCGGCACCATGGACCGCAAAAAGTTAATGTTAATATTAACTGTTTTGATGGGGATCTCTGGAACCATTGTAGCGCTGGCTCCAAACTACCTAACTTATATGCTTGGTCGCGGAGTCCTAGGCGTAGTCATTGGCGGATTCTGGTCAATGTCAGCTGCGATGGCTATTCGATTAGTGCCGCCTAATAAAGTCCCTAAAGCATTGGCTGTTTTCAATGGAGGTAATGCGTTAGCAACGGTTATCGCTGCGCCATTGGGCAGTTATTTAGGCTCTTTTATAGGCTGGCGTGGTACCTTTTTAGTGCTTATTCCTATCGCGCTCATTACCTTGATATGGCAATGGCAGGCATTACCTGCAATGAAAACTGAGGTGAGCTCTTCAGGTTCCAAGAATATTCTTAAGGCACTTAAAAATCGTGCTGTTGCCTATGGCATGGCTGGATGCGGTGCTTTCTTTATGGGGCAGTTTGCATTATTTACTTACCTGAGACCCTTCCTTGAAACTGTCACCCATACCAGCGTATCTACATTATCTCTGCTGTTGCTTACCATTGGATTTTCAGGGCTTATCGGCACGTTAATCATTAGTACAATCTTAAAACGCACTTTATATGGTTTGCTTGTCGGCATTCCTGCTTTTATGGCGATGATTGCCGTCGCACTGATCCCCTTCGGCAACAATGTACTCATTGTCGCAATACTACTTGCACTGTGGGGACTGGTTGCAACCGCGGCACCTGTTGCGTGGTGGACTTGGCTTGCGCAAGCGATGCCAAATAATGCTGAAGCCGGTGGCGGTTTGATGGTGGCAGTAGCGCAATTATCTATTGCCCTAGGCTCTACTGTCGGAGGAATACTTTTCGATGCAGATGGCTACCAAAGCACTTTTATTGCAAGCGCAGCAGTATTACTCATTGGCGCTTTTCTGGCGTTTCAAGCCTATCGCACACGAGTACACTAAAATATATCCGTCTATTCAAACAATAAAATTTACGAGGCCGCTATTATGAATAACCCTGTTGCTGTCAACATACATAAGGTCAACACCTTATTCATAATAGCGCCTCATCAGCGCTTAGCATTCATCAAACCAATTGGGCTATTAGTACTGTTTTTTTTAACACTCGGTAGCAGCTATGCAACTGAGTTAACGGCAAGTCCTATCGCAACTAAACACACAGCCATTAAACTGGAGAGTTCGCATATGTGGATAACCATAGGAGATCATCGTTTCAAAGCAACCTTAGCCAACACCAGCGCAGCACGTGAATTTGCTGCCATGCTACCACTGACTCTCGACATGGACGATCTTAACAGTAACGAAAAGCATGCCGAGTTACCAAAATCATTATCAACTGATCCGTATCAACCTGTGACGATCAACAATGGCGATCTGATGCTGTGGGGCTCTCGCACTATGGTTGTATTCTACAAGAAGGTTAATACCTCATACTCATACACGCGTATTGGGCATATCGATGATACTTCAGGCTTGTCGCAACAATTAGGACAAGGTGATGTCACGCTGATATTTACAAAATCGGCCAACTAGTTTCAATGCTTTTCTGTCGGTTTTATCTTTCAATACACACAACATTTCGTTAATACAAGAATCGCAACCGGTTTTTTGGCGAAACAAGTGTAACGTCTGTAAATAATAAACCAATGATGAACATCCACTTTAAACTCACTCGGCACCAGTTTAAGCATATTCAGTTCAACTTGATCGACATTTTACCTGAGGCGAATTTGTTAAGCCGCCTAGTTGGGTGGTGTGGAATGACGACAAAAGATAGTTTGAGTTTGAGCCTCACAATAAAACCATGATTTTTGAAAATTGAGCTGTTTAAAAAGGCTATGGTGTAAAAATCGCTGAGTTAATTAATGGTTAGTTTGGTGCTGGGACTGTTCACTATAATTGGGTGCATGTTTATAAAGCAGTAAAGCGCCGAGTACTGATTGGTAAGCTCAATGCCAAAGTAGGGGCGGGATTACGTTCTTGAAGACAACTACCCGCCATTGATGAATAAAGCTGAGGTTAATTATTTAGTTGCTGACGGGTCTAAGCGCGGCGCCACTAAAGACTCACAAAAGTTTGTTGGCATATTATCTGGTATTGATGTGTTTAAGTGTCGCAGTTACGGTAAGTCGCTAGGCTCTCATAGTATTTAACGTAATAAATGTATTGATAAAGTGAAACGTAGTCATTGAGGCTTTATATATTGCTAAGTCACCACCAAAATCAGCATTGCCTATATTAGAGCGTGTATTCTTATGAGCTGCCCAACCAAACATGAGAGTTTACGTCGGCGGGCTAGCAGTCCTACCTGCATAAAAATTCACCTTCTTGCGCAGGGTATTGGCCAGAGAACCATGTATTTTCACTTTTTGCTCAATATTTTACATCTGGTTTATTATCGTTTTGGTCGGAATAAATAATTGCTTGTCCATTTTCAAATCTTACCCAATCAGGTACTTCAAAGTTAAGTGGTTTATTAGCCGTATATAGGGCAATTACTGCATCTGCGTCATACCGACTTGTTAACAATATTCAATAGTTATTAGTTTGTTTATTGAAAAATACTCCAGGATCACGAAAACAAAGTCGCTATAAGATCCTGTACCAATCAAGGGGTAGTCAATATCAATCACTCGAACAAAACTGAGCATTTATAGCCAAACAGACACAGACTATTTATGTGTTACTAAACGGCGCCATGGCGATTTATTGCCGGTTAAGGGTAAGCATTACTATAATTTAGGTTATTCCACAAACGTCTATAACACTGTTTTTGCTCTATATTACTTCTTATTGGCGCTTGGTTATCAACTTTGTCTTAATAAATCACCACAGCAAGGGATTGATTTTGCATGTGCGGTTGGGGCTATGTGAGCTCAATGTCACGGAGCAACTTCAACGTTATCTCATCAGCAGATTAATGAGTTTATCTAACCGCACAGATTGACTATCTTGGTAATAAAATAAATAGAATTATACATAAAGTTTGCAATATATGTTGAAACTTAGTTTCTTTGATGTTAAAAAGACAACGTTGTTTAAATCAGCAAAAGCTACTTCGAATTTGAATAAATATTCTAATATGTAGACTTTGATAACTAGCCTAAAAACAAAAAAAGACAACGTTGTTAATTTGTAGTGAGTAATATCAACATTAATTAATTTGATCAATTGGGGACACACATAATGCAAAGGTTTCGTAAAAAGCCACTTACTGCGAGCGTAAGTGCTGTATTAATAGGCTTGCTCTTGCCATACAGTTCTTTAGCAGCTCAACAAGAACAAGTACAAGAGCCTCCTGAGGATGACGATATAGAAGTTATCGAAGTGTCTTATGGATATGGCAGTGTTAAAAAAAAGGACCTAACAGGTGCTGTAAGTTCTGTTAAGTTAGACGATGTAGTTGATATGCCTTCGGGTAATATAATGCAAAACTTGCAGGGGAGAGTACCTGGCTTACAAATTTCAACTAATGGTTCACCGGAGTCTACTGCAACGGTAAGGATACGTGGCCAAGGTTTAGGGCCATTAGGCAATAATGACCCTCTATATGTTATTGATGGTATTCCTACTAAGTCAGGAATGCATGAACTTAATAGCCATGATATTGCTGATATTCAGGTTTTACGAGACGCAGCCGCTGCTAGTATATTTGGTGCACGTTCTGGTAATGGCGTGATAGTCATTACAACGAAAAAAGGTCATGAGGGACTTGATTTTAATTTCTCTGCTAACCAATCTCAAGATGACTATAGCTATGATCTAAATCCGCTTAATACCCAACAACGTGGACAAGCTGTATGGCAAGCTGCTGTTAATGATGGTTCAAATCCAAATTCAGCCAGTTCGCTATATCGTTATGATTGGAATGGTGACTTCAGTAACCCCCAATTAAACGCGGTGATCTTACCTACTTATACCGATCCTCAACAAGTGCAGCGTCCTGCAGACACTAATTGGTTTGATGAGGTAACCCGTACAGCTAAAGTTAGTGACCTTAACATTTCTTTATCAGGAGGTTCAGAAAATGCCTCTATTTATACTTCTTTAGGCTATTTCAATTCTGAAGGTGTTGTTGATGGTTCGGAATTTGAACGAATTAGTTTTCGAGTTAATTCTGATTACCAATTAACCGACAAATTAAAAATAGGCGAAAACTTCACTGTTACTAATCAAGAGTCAAATCTCATCAATGCGAGAGCTAGTGAAATTCTAGGGCTGGCAATAGAGCAACAATCTATTGTGCCCGTTTACAATGATGAAGGCGGCTGGGGTGGCCCTGTTCCTGGTGTCACGGACCGCGATAATCCAGTTAGAATAATCGAAATGAACCGCGATAATGTCAGTCGGTTTAATAAACTAATGGGTAATATCTTTTTTGAATATGAATTAATTGATGGGTTAACGCTAAAAAGTACTGTTGGACTTGATTACGGACAATACTACTTCAGAAACTATACTCGTGCTTTTCAAGCTGGCTCATTAAACTACGGAGATCAACTTTCAGTTACTGAAAACTGGAATAGTAGTTTTAGTTGGACAAACACTGCAGAGTATAAATTAGATGTTGGTGATAATCACAGTTTTACCTTTTTAGCCGGTACAGAACAAATAGATTATGAGTATGAAGGGGCTGTTGGTTTTGGTTCAGGTTTTGCCTCTGATGATCGTGATTATGCTCATTTATCACAAGCAACTGGAGACGTACGTGTTGAAGGTGATGGCGATAAGTGGACACTCGATTCTTACTTTGCTCGTATGGATTATAACTTTGATGATCGCTACCTCGCTGGGCTCACTATTCGTCGCGATGGTTCATCTCGGTTTGGTAGTAATAATAGTTACGGTAATTTTCCAGCTGCTTCAGCGGGATGGGTCATTAGCAACGAATCATTTTATGACTTCGAGTTTTTAAGCACCTTAAAAGTACGAGCTAGTTGGGGTAAAACGGGTAACCAAGAAATTCCTACAGATGCAACATATACAACGTATTTAAGTCGTTATGCAACACAGTCTTTATTCACTGATCAGCAAGATGAAGGCACCGCTTATGATATCGGCGGCGCTAATGGCGGCACCTTACCTTCAGGTTTTGTCAAAGCTCAAACAGGTAATGATGATCTAAAGTGGGAAACTTCAACGCAAAAAAATATCGGCATTGATTTTGGTATGCATTACGACACGATTTACGGCAGCATTGATTGGTTTGAAAAAACCACTGAAGATATCTTAACTCTTACCAACCCTATTGCGACGCTAGGTGAAGGCGCTCAGCAGTGGGTTAATGGTGGCACAATAGAAAACTCAGGTTTCGAATTTATAATTGGCTACGCAGATTACCTTTCATTCGATAGCCTAGATGATGATATTGATGTTGATATAAGCTTCAATGTTTCTTCCGCTAAAAATAAAGTTGTTTCCCTTCCAAAAGATGTTGTTAACTCCTTTGGCGGCAATGGCGCTGATAAGACAATTGTTGGCCATTCTATTAATTCAGTTTATGGCTACGTTGCCGACGGTTTATTTCAAGATCAAGGTGAAATCGATGCTCACGCTGTTCAATCAGGTGCTGGCTTAGGAAGAGTTCGTTGGCAGGATCTTGATGGCAATGGTGTTATTAATGAAAACGACCAAACATTTTTTGCCGATACAGATCCTGATTTTATCTATGGCATGAATATGAACTTCAAATACAAAAGCTGGGATTTCACTATGTTCTGGCAAGGTGTTAAAGGCGGTCAAATTCGAAATGGTTGGCGTGGATTCACAGACTTTACATCACTCAACATAGGTTCTAACTATGGCGATCGTGTTCTTAATGCTTGGTCAAGCAGCAATACTGATACCGATGTTCCTGCGTTAACTGCAATTGATAACAATGGTGAAGGTCGTCAATCAAGCTTATTTTGGGAAGAGGGTACCTATCTTAAATTGCGCAATTTATCTATAGGGTATACCCCCGATGAACAGTGGTTAAGTCACTACGGTATAAGTTCTGCACGAATTTATTTTCAGGGAAGTAACTTATTGACCATTACGCCATCAGGGACGTTAACTCAGGATCCTGAAACTCCAAACGGAACCTTCCCAAATCCTAAACGTTTCACGTTAGGCGTGAACCTCACTTTTTGATTTATTAAAACAAAAACGATACGAGCACTTATTATGAATAAAATAAAAACGCTATTTTCAGCAACTACATTTGCTCTTTTTTTAGCTTCGTGTGGTGGTTCTGATCTTGATGTTGCACCTTCAGGGGTATTGACCGAAGAACAAGTTTCTAACAGTAAAAATGTAGATGCGTTGATCATCGCAGCCTACTCATATCTAGGTAACGATCATTATACCGCGCCTAACTTTTTATGGCCGACGGGGAATTTACGCGCAGGAGACGCCCATAAAGGCGGTAATGGACCTGGTGATATTTTTGCTTATCATGCTTTGTCTTTATATCAGCCAGTAGTGCCTGATATGGAGTCATTCCCGCCAGATTTGATTGATTTGAACAACAAAAAATGGGTACGTAATTACACCGGTATTTCAAGAGTCAACTCAGCATTAGCGGTAATCGCAAATGCGCCAGATGCAATTGAAGACAGTGCTGCAAAACAATCCGAACTGCGGTTTATTCGCAGTATTTTCTACTTTGATTTAAAAATACATCATAAACATATCCCGTGGATTGATGAAACAATGACACAAGATCAGATACTTCTCACGACTAATAGTGATCTGAGCGATCAGGAGTTATGGGATAAAATTGCTGCTGATTTTGAGTTTGCTGCCAATCATTTACCACAAACTCAAAAAGATGTCGGGCGCGCTTCAGCGTTATCAGCTAAGGCATATTTAGCTAAAACATTGCTCTACCAGGCTTATGAGCAGAATGAGTTACATCAAGTTATCAATATTAATAAAGATAAACTTGTAAAAGTGGTCGCTCTTGTTAATGAAATTGAACAGGCGGGCGTATATGGCTTATTTGATGATTACGCGAATAACTTTTTGTTTGAAAGTGAAAATGGCAAAGAATCAGTATTCGCTATTCAGCGTTCTTTAAATGACGGTTCGCCAGATGGACGTGGAAGCTGGCCTAGTGCATTAAATGCCCCATTGGCTGGAGGCTTTGGTTGCTGTGGTTTCCATGTACCAACAGAAAATTTTGTCAATGCGTTTAAAACAGATCAACAAGGCTTACCGTTATTTGACACTTTTAACGACTTTAACTACGACAAGGTGACCGATGCAGTTGATCCTCGCCTAGATCACACTGTGGCGATGGAAGGTAAACCATTTAAATATGACGAGAATTTGATCCACGGCGGTGATAGTTGGGCTCGAGCTCCGGGGATATATGGCAACTTTACAGCGATGAAGGATCTTGAACACCCAGATTGTAGTTGTCGTGGTCAGAATGGACCATTTCCTATCTTTTCATTAAATACACCGCTCATTCGTTACGCTGATGTATTACTTTGGAAAGCAGAAGCGTTAATTGAGTTAGATAGGTATGACGAAGCATTGCCAATCATTAATCGCATTCGTGAGCGCGCTAAAAATAGCACCGGTAAATTACACAACGCCAGTATTTATAATATTGGCTCATATACAAGTTTTGTTTCTAAAGAGCAAGCAAGAGAGGCATTGCGCTTTGAGCGACGTTTAGAATTAGGGCTTGAAGGACATCGCTTTTTTGACTTAGTGCGTTGGGGAATAGCGAAAGAAACGATTGATAGTTATTTAGCAATTGAAGCGTTACGCAAACCTTATTTGGCCGATGCTGTTTTCACTAAAGGTCGTGATGAGTATTTACCTATTCCGAATCAGCAAATGATTTTAAGTGGTGGGTTGTATACACAAAACCCAGGTTATTAATAGCGGTTGCTTGTATACACAAACTCAGGTGATTAATAGCGAGTTTTATACACAAAACTCAGGTTACTAATTAATGGTGGGTTTCGGCCCACCTTTTAAATTTAACGTGTTAAGAGTGATTATGAAAAAAATTATTTACTGGTCAGCGACTGTTGCAGTTGCTGGATTTTTATTCGGTTTTGATACTGCGGTTATATCCGGTGCTGATAAACCTATTCAAGCATTATGGAATACGAGTTCGTTATTTCATGGTCTTTTTATTATGTCTTCGGCTTTATGGGGAACACTACTGGGTGCATTAACCGGTAATTACCCATGCGATAAGTGGGGGAGAAAACCGACATTGATTTTAGTCGGGGTGTTATTTTTTATTTCGGCACTTGGCTCCGCCATGGCTCCTGAAGTTTACAGCTTTGCTTTATTGCGATTTATTGGCGGTGTGGGAGTGGGGATTTCTTCAATTGTTGTACCTGCCTATATTTCTGAGATTGCTCCAGCTAAGTTCCGTGGCCGTTTGGTTGCGCTTTATCAGTTCCAAATTGTATTTGGTATCTTAGTCGCGTTTGTTTCTAATTTTTTAATTGCAGGTACATCCTCAATTGATTGGCGTTTAATGTTAGGTGTGGAGGCAATACCTGCCTTAGCTTATTTGTTAATGATCATTAAGGCACCTGAAAGCCCACGTTGGTTAGTGCAAAAGAAAAATCAGAGAACCAAAGCGCGTTCCATTTTAGTTACCTTAGGTGAAGAAGATCCAGACCAAGTATTAAATGAAATTGAGCGCGACAAGTTACACAACAGTCAATCAAAGCTATTTGGTGGTAGTTACAATAAGGCCATATTATTTGCATTTTTATTTGCCGCATTTAATCAATTATCTGGTATTAACTTTATTATTTATTATGCCCCGCGTGTATTTGAACTTGCTGGTTTGGATGTAAATCAATCATTACTTTCAGGCGCTGGGATCGGTGTGGTTAACTTATGTTTTACCATGCTAGGTTTATCCTTGATTGATAAGTATGGTCGCCGTGCGCTGATGTATATAGGCTCAATTGGCTATGTTATTTCTCTTTCGGTGGTGGCGTGGGCGTTTAGTACGGATTCTGGCGGCTTAACGGTCGTAGCATTTGTATTTGTGTTTATTGCTGCTCATGCAATAGGCCAAGGTACCGTTATTTGGGTCTTCATTGCAGAAATATTTCCTAATAAAGTACGTTCAAAAGGTCAGTCTTTGGGCTCCGGTACGCATTGGTTTTTTGCCGCAGCAATCACTTTACTTATGCCATTTTTCTTAGAGCGCTTTAGTGCCACTGAAGTATTCACTTTCTTTACGTTAATGATGTTAGGGCAGTTAATTTTTGTTGCGTGGTTTATGCCAGAAACAAAAGGACGGTCTTTAGAAGCAATTTCATTAGATACCAATAATAAGCATGGAGCATTAGATGCGAACCGTTAATTTAGTGTTAATTTCATCATTTTTGGCAGCATGTAGCATGACAAATCAAACTGAAAAAACTGCCCTTGAGGGTGTAGATAAACCTAGCAAAGAGGTGTTTCGTCCCGCTTTTCATTTTACCCCTAAAAAGCATTGGATGAATGATCCTAACGGTATGGTTTATTACCAAGGTGAATATCATCTGTTTTACCAGCATAATCCTGATTCATCTGTATGGGGGCCAATGCATTGGGGACATGCAATTAGTAAAGATATGGTTCATTGGCAGCATCAAGACATTAAGCTGTTTCCTGATGAGCACGGTACTATCTTCTCCGGTAGTGCGGTGGTTGATTGGCAAAATAGTAGCGGCTTTGGCACTAAAGAAAATCCACCATTAGTGGCTATATTTACATATCACGATGATAAAAAGGCTGCACTGGGGGCGATTGATTTTCAAACCCAAGGTATAGCATATAGCACCGATAAAGGCCGTACATGGAAAAAATACGCTAATAATCCGGTATTAAAAAACCCTGGGATCCGCGATTTTCGTGATCCTAAAGTAAGTTGGCATGAGGATACCCAGCAGTGGGTTATGGTATTGGCTCAAGATGATCATATTGGCTTTTACAGCTCAAAAGATTTAAAAACATGGCATTTTGAAAGTAACTTTGGCGCCGATTGGGGTAGTCACGCAGGTGTATGGGAGTGTCCAGACCTTATTCGCGTGCGTATTGAAGGCACAGATGAATATAAATATGTTTTATTAGTGAGCATCAACCCAGGCGCCCCAAATGGCGGCTCTGGTACACAATACTTTGTCGGCGATTTCGACGGTGAAAAATTTGTACTTGATAGTGATTATCAAAAAATGCTTACTGCAACGCCAGCCGTTTTCCCCCAAGGACTTGATTTTTCTAATTTCAAGAGTGGTTTAAAAAATTGGCAAGTATCTGGTGATGCATTCCATATAGTTAATGATCAACCAGCAAATACGATTGCCAGTTCTTTTAAAGGTTCTTATAAGGCAATTGGCACATTAACCTCAACATCATTTGCGATCGATCATGATTTCATTAACTTTAAGATTGCAGGCGGAAAGCATCACAATAGTACCGCAATACAGTTGTTAGTTAATGGCGAGATTGTTAAAACCGCAAGCGGAAATAATACCGGTACTATGACAGAGCGTTCATGGAACGTGAGTCAATTAAAAGGCCAGCAAGCTTATATTAAAGTGGTCGACAATGAACGAGGTGATTGGGGGCATATAAAAATCGCTGATATCGTATTTTCTGATAATGCAGCAAATGAAAGATACGAACCTTCAATATGGTTAGACTACGGCACAGATAATTATGCAGGTGTCACTTTTTCTGATGTCAAAGACGGTAGACACTTATTTATGGGGTGGATGAGTAACTGGCAATACGCAAACCAAGTACCCACTGAAGTATGGCGCAGTGCAATGACGATTCCCAGAGAATTAACCTTATTGCAAACAGCAAGTGGCGTGCGTTTAGCATCTCAGCCTATTAAAGAACTCGATAGTTTATTGAGTAACACACAACAAAAGGCAAGCCTAACTGGCGCAAATAGCTATGAGTTAGATGAGCTTTTTACTGTTGAACCTGGGCAATTTAAGGTGAGCTTTAGTTTATCAAACGCTGAGCAAGTTACTGATATCGTGCTTAGCTCTGATACGGGTGAATACACTAAGCTGCAGCTAAACCCAGCTCAAGGGCAACTTGTACTTGATCGCAGACAATCAGGTTTAAAAGACTTTGAAGATGGTTTTGCATCTTTACAAACAGCCCCATTACAAAAGGGCCTTGAGTATTACGATGTTGAGATATGGGTAGATAAAGCGTCGGTAGAAGTGTTTGTAAATAAAGGGGTTAGCTCTATGACCTCGATTGTTTTTCCAACCTCTCCTTACAATAAAATACAAGTAAGTGCTGAGCAGCTTTTGTCGCTTAGTGACGTTAAGTTAAATAATATAGCAATAGAAAAATAACTTCCAAAATGACTCTATATTATTATAGAGTCATTAATCTTTCTCCAAGGCTATGCGATATATGAGTAGCAACTATCGACTCTTAAGTGTCATTTTGTTTGTTTATTTTATGGCATGGTCTTTTTCTTTTTCATTATTTCCTATTTGGCTTAGTCAAGAAGTAGGCCTCAATAGTGCTAAAGTCGGGATTATCTTTAGTATTAATTCCATCATGGCTTTACTCGTGATGCCTTGCTACGGCATTTTGCAAGATAAACTCGGTTTACAAAAAACACTGCTTTACTTCATTGCATTTTTCATTATGTTGATTGGCCCGTTTGTTAGTTATGTATACGCGCCACTACTACAAACGCAGTTTTATCTGGCTGCTATTTTAGGCGGTGCCGTTTTTTCATGTGCATTTTTAGCTGGAGTAGGGACGCTTGAAAGTTATATTGATAAACAAAGTCGCTCGACGAACTTTGAATTTGGTAAAGCTCGAATGTGGGGGTCACTAGGTTGGGCCATGGCAAGCTACTTTGCAGGTCTTTCGTTTAATTTATCCCCTAGTTTAAATTATTGGTTATCAAGCATTGCGGCGGTTTGCTTAATAGGTTTTTTAGCCTTTGTTAAGGTCGCACAAAATCAGAGTGAAATAGCGCCTTCTCGAACTTTTACTCCTGTAAAACAGCTTAAAGCCTTTTTTAAAATCGCAGGACTGTGGCGGTTAAGTGTGTTTGTGATCGGTGTTAGTTGTATTTATGCGGTATTTGATCAGCAATTTGCTATTTATTACACCTCTTTTTTTGACACCCCAGAGCAAGGTCGAGAAATTTTTGGCTATTTAACTTCAGCGCAAGTTATCCTTGAAGCGGTTATTTTGTATTTAGCTGTAAAATGGGTGAATTATTTGGGCGTTAAAAATTCGTTGCTGTTAAGTGGTGTATTGATGGCGATACGAATATATTGCTCGGGGGTTGTTAGTGATCCTATCAGCATTAGTTTATTGAAATTGTTACACGCAATTGAATTACCGCTGATGCTGATTGCGTTATTTAAATATATAAATATGCATTTTGACGCTCGCTATTCAGCGATGATCTATATAATTGGCTTTCAATTTACTACGCAATTGGTGGCATCAATGTTAGCCGTCGGGGTAGGCGTTGTATATGATCATGTAGGCTTTGCGTTAGCCTATCAATATTTGGGTTTGGTTATCTGTGTGTTTATCGTATTATCGTTTTTTGCATTAAAAACAGATGTTATTAAAACGAATTGCGAGCAATCAATTTAAACGGTAAGTGGTGGTGAACAATATCAGTGCGCTGCTCTATAAGATACTCCATTGCCCAACGTCCCATCGCATGATGTGGTAGTGCCATCGTAGTTAAATTCGGTTGTAATAATTCTGGAATACTGCCCCAATCATCAAAACTTGCAATACCAATGTCCTTACCAACTACCATTCCTTTATCATGCACAACAAAATAAATTTCCAGCGCCATGGGATCTTGCCCGCAAATAATAGCATCAGGTTTAAACTCGTCTATCACTCGCGCTGCAGATTCTCTCGAGGTAGAAATATCACTACCATCGGCTTGACAAAAAATAACCGATTCAATGAGTAAATCATCGAGCGGTAAGCCGTGCTTTTTAAATGAATTTATAACGCCTTGTTTGCGACCTTTGGCAGCAATTATATGCTCATTTAAGTTTAAGAAAGCAATTCGGCGATAGCCTTTACGTATTAATGCATCGGTAATATCTTCACCGGCTTGTTGCTCATCAGGTACTACGCAAGGAAAGTTATTTGAAGCAGGGAAGCAGTTAGCTAAAATAGTTGGGATTTTTTTTAGTTCATCAGCGATTACAACTTGGCGATGATACATTGCAGAATAGATAACACCCTCTACGCGATACTCTAAAAGGCTTTCGATAGCTCTGTCTATACTCGCTTGGGTTTCGTTAACATTGAGGATCAACAGTTCTTTATTTTTCTGCCAAGCAATTTCTTGGGCACCACGAATAATATCGAAAGTATAAGGAACACTAAGCAGTTCATCAGCAATAATTGCGTAAATGTTTGATTTTTTACGTCGCGTTAAGCTTGCCGCACGATTAGGGCGATAATCTAATTCTTTTATTGCTTTAAGAACCTTCTCGCGGTTAATCTTTTTGACTGTTGGATCATTATTGACCACTCGCGATACTGTTTTGAATGAGACACCTGCGTGGACAGCCACTTGCTTAATTGTAACCATACTAGAATAAGACCCTCTCTGAGTCATTAGAGTATAACAGCTGATTAGATTTTATTTATGTGTTTTTATAATAGTTTTATTACAAATATAAGCAGTAACTATAAATCTTGGCTTACTGTAGCCAAATTTTTTATTGCTAAATCAGATGATTTTTGACCACAAACATCTGGAGAATATACAGCGTTATTGAGTAAGCAAAAAGGTAAACTTACTCAACAGACAAGCTTTAAATTGAAACCTTGGGAATATAGAGTGTATGTTCAGTGATATTAATAAGCTAAGCGAAAATTTTATACATTAAATAGTCACATAATGGTGCTCAAACGAGTGCTAATTATTATAGTTACTCGTTTGAGTGCCAATGTAATGAAGAAAATAAAGGAAAAGAGGCTTGAATTTATCTATTACCGAAAATCTATACCTTAATTTTAGGGCAACAAAAACTTAAAAGCCGCAGAAAAAGAATCCAAGGATCTCACTACTCTGTTTTATCCTTAAATTCACACAGGTCTTCGATAATACAGGAGCCGCAACGGGGTTTTCTGGCTAAGCAAGTGTACCGTCCGTGAAGAATAAACCAATGATGAACATCCACTTTAAACTCATTCGGCACCACTTTAAGCATATTCAGTT
>NZ_JACJEB010000015.1:0-111582 GCF_014163845.1 Shewanella sp. SR43-4
GGTTTAATTTGGTTTAATTTGGTTTAATTTGGTTTAATTTAGCCATCCATATAGTTTGCTTATCGAGTCTTAACATTAAGATTAAGTCTAAAAATATAATTAATTCTTATATCAATAACCTAGCTATTTTCATTCTTAACTTTAAGAATATCTCTGCATTAAAAAAACACTATCTATTTGAAAATTATTAACTTTCAAATTTGGCATAAGGGTTGCTATATCCTTATATCAGGTATGGAAGGAACATCTTATGGATATCATTAGCAAATCACATTACGACATATTGCAATTGTCATTAATACGAGGAATACAGCTCAGTGTATTATTGCTGGTTGCCCCCTCTTACGCTGATGATTCCAGTGTTATTGGTTCGCATGTGATGCAAGGTGCTGGTCGAGCAAGTATCAATCAAGCGGCTGGCGATTTTAATATTCAGTCTAACAGTCATGCATTAGGCCAGCGTACATCGATCCAAACGATTAATTACAGTTTATTACCCCAACCAACATCATTATCAGAATCCAATAAACAACTTACTGCAAGAATAGACAGCCAAGCTTTCGCTCAGTTTCAAGGCTTAGCAAGTATTAATCAAGTCAGCGGTGAGCAAAACATACAAGCTAACATCGGCAGCATTGCCATCGATTCGAGCCTAGCAACCATAGTGGGTCAGGGATTGAATGATGAAGCGTTAACTCAAGTGACGAGCCAAATGGCACCGTCATCTTATCAATTATCATACTATCAAGCCGACATCGCGCCAGACAGTTTTTTGGATGCGCAGGGCGTGATGCAGGTAAATCAGATTTCTGGTGACAATAATGTTGCCATTAACCAGTTCTCGTTGCAGTTACCAAGCGGGAATTAATAATCATCGATCGGAGGAATGGAAGATGAAAAAACTCACTCTAGTGCTAAGTATTGCAGCAATAATGAGTAGTTCTGCATATGCAAATGGACCAGGAAATGGACCAGGAAATGGAAATGGAATGAATGATTCAGACAGTAGTGTTGAATTAACTAAAAAAGTAGATGTATCTAAAGACCTTGAATATAAAGGTAAAGTGGCCATTGAAGGCACTATAACTGCTAATGGATTAGGCATGGCTGTAGTTGAAAACGTGCAGGAAACTAGCGCGAATATGGTTGAAAATTACTATCACGATAATGACGCTAAGATATCCGGCAGTGCATTTGAAAATGCCAGTGGTAACATTGGTGTTAACCAAGCAGCAGGTGATTTTAATGCTCAAAGTAATTCTGCTGCGTTAGCCTCTATTGATGCCGGTTTTGCTTTTGGTTCTGGTGATGCTGAAATCTTTAGTACTCAGGTGGGTGGCTTCAATGGTGTGTGGAATGAAGCATCAACTAACACATCAACCATTAATGGCGCGTCATTCATGAATGCCACGGGTAATATTGGTGTCAACGTTGCTGCTGGTAACAATAATATTCAGGCGAATAATATGGCCGCGTCTTCATACAATGGTCGTCTAGGTGAAGCAAGCGTGTCTAATGTGCAAAATACTGGACATAACGGCACGATGAATATTGGGGTTGTTCAGGATAACGTTGAATATGTTGATGTTAATCTAGCGTTAAACGCCAATGGCGGATATGAAGGTACATCAGCACTTAATGATGCTTACTATCCAGAAGTTATTCTTGAAGGTAATGGTTCTCACGATGTCCCACCTGGAACCGTTGTGGGACACATTGACTTTGATACTGAGAATCCAACTGGTGCCGAAGTGATGACCTTTGATGAAGAAGGTGATTTAGCGCTTAATGGTACTGTGAGTGGTCAATTACCTTTCTTCGTGCAAACTGTACTGCAGAAGTCTAATAACTCTTCATTATTAGCTGGAACAGCCTTCCAAAATGCCTCGGGTAATATTGGGGTTAACTTGGCAAGTGGCACAGGTAACTTACAGTCAAACAATTTAGCCTTGACCAGTATTACCGGAGCAGCAGAAATTATCTCTGGTGAATAAAACTAAATTGATCATTATGAATAAGGCAGGGGGGTAAGCCCCCCTGATTCATCTTATGCGCAACATTAGCCAATTGATTATCTCTGTATTGATCATTTTCAGCTTTACTCACTACAATTATGCCGCCGAGATCCCATTAACGGGTGTTGTGCCTGGCATGGGAACTTATACAAAATCTATTCAGAGTATACGTGAGCGAAAATTTGAACATGTTATAGAGCAAAAAACCGACTTTTCGTGCGGTGCGGCTAGTTTAGCTAGTCTGTTGAAATATGCTTATGACCGTCAAGATATTAGTGAACAAAAAGTGTTGATTGGCATGTTAGAGCATGCTGATTTGACTCTGGTTCAAGAGCAAGGATTTTCACTGCTTAATATGAAACGGTATCTGCAATCTCAAGAATTAAGAGGGCGGGGATATAAAATCGGTGAAGCTGAAATATCCTTGCTCAAAATACCTGCCATTGTGTTACTCAATGATGGTGGTTATAGCCATTTTGTGGTGTTTCGTCGCCAGGATGGTGGAAACGTCTATTTAGGCGATCCAGCATTAGGTAATCGGATTATGACAATGGCTGAATTTACTCAAAAGTGGAATGGGGTTGTATTTGTGGTTATTGGGCAAGATTATCGACGCGATAATCCATTACTGCATCCAAGAGCAAAACTAACGTTTAAGACACTCGATCCGCTCTCACCTATGACGGATGCTGAGTTACTTGAATTTGGTTTTTCATATTCAGATATGCTTTAAGGAGGAAGATATGAAACTAAGCATGATGCTATTACTGGCTATCGCAGCACCTGTGATGGCCAGCTCGCCTTCATTGACGGTATTTCAGCACAGCCAAGTTCTGACAGACTTTGAATTGGAATCAATGAAAGGTAAATACACTAATAACGGACAGGATTATTACTTTGGCTTGCAGATGCAAACACAGTTTATTCAAGATAATGGCGTCCAACAGCAAGTGGGAATGCAAATTGAGTTTACTCAAGTCAACAATCAGCCTTCTGTTAATATTACGATCAGTGATCCTAATGCCATTAGTAGTAATAATGGGTTTCAGTTGGATGCTTTAGGGCAAACAGCAGGATTACAACAACGAATTCAAATCGCTGGGAGTGAAAATTTAGCGATAAATGAATTGGATATGGCTCAGGGGCGATTAACACCGCTAGTGCAAGGAATTAATGTTACCGTCGGTACAACGCTTGTAAGCAACAATGGCAATACCACGTTTTCAGCTAATGGTAACACAGTTGGCTATCAGGTCGAACTGGCTTCGGGCAGAGCAAGTCAAGGAATTAGCTATCAAAATGGCAATGGACAGTTAGTTCAGAGCATTTTTATTGATGGGCTTAGTCATGGAGTAATAAACCAGTCTACACTAAGATATGAGGGTATGCCTGTTGGACCAATTGAGTCAAATATACTTGGTAGGCAAATCAGTGATTTAACCACACTAGGATTTTAATTCATTTTGTACAAGCCAAGGATGTATTTATGAATAATAAATGGACCTCAGCTGTTGCAGTGATACTGCCAGGAATATTGGCAGTACCTGCGTATTCTGCAGATACAGATCCTCAACCAGCCTTAGAATCAACCTTATCTGAACAAGATATTGCAGTACTTAAACAAAAACTGATTCAGTTGAATCAACAAATTAAATTACAACAACAGACCATTAATCAGATGGCTCAACAGGTGCTCAAACAAGAGGCTTTAAATAGACAAGCCAGCACGAAAGATGTTACCTCAACACAGCAACCAGTCTCTGCATCAACACCGTCATCTTCACCACCATCAGTCGAGCGACAAAAAGCTCAATCAAGCCAGCAAGCTGCAATCGCCAGTGACGCTGCAGAGCGAAAAAAAGCGCCAGACAGAGCAAGAAGTACTGACGATGTATTGCAAGAAGCACATAATGTCTTTTCTCGGAAATTTACCGTAGAGCCCTCATTTACCTATAGTTACTACAGTCGAAAAGATCTTATTCTTAGAGGTTTTTTAGCCCTTGATGCTATTTTTTTGGGTAACTTAAACCTAGACCGTATTCGCACTAATACAACACGATTGGATCTCACCACTCGCTATACGCTAAATGACAACTGGCAATTCGAGCTCAGTTTGCCGTATCTGTATCGTTGGACTCAGTATGATTCGGTGGGTGAAGGCAACTCTAGTCAACGATATGAAACTGCCGACATTAGTGGTGGTCAAATTGGTGATGTCAGTGGCGCGGTTTATTACCGAATAAATGCAGAATCAGTTGATTGGCCTGACTGGGTGTGGAATGTCAGAGTTCGCGCGCCAACGGGAAAAGATCCTTTTGGGATCCCACTCGAAACATCTGATACCGGTAATTTGACGTATCCGACTGAAATGGCAACGGGCTCTGGTGTTTGGGGAGCATCTACAGGGTTTAGTTTAGCAAAAACCTTTGATCCAGCGATTGTATTTTTCAATTTAAATTACGGTGTTAGCTTTACAGAGGCGTTTGATGACCTATCTGGTTCGCCAGGATTAAGCCCTGGTGAAATTGATTTAGGTAATTATCTGGATTATAGCGTGGGATTGGCTTTTGCTGTTTCTGAACGCATGAGTTTGAGTATGAGCTTTAATCAGCGCTTCTACAGTAAAACAAAACAAAGACCAGAAGGTGGAGAATGGGAGAAAATACCTCGTACTGACACCAATACTGCAAGCTTGGGCATTGGGGCTACGTTAGCCTTATCACCTAATTTGTCGATGGTGACATCAATTGGTAGCGGATTAACAGAAGACTCACCAGACTATCAAATTAGTTTGCGATTCCCTTATCGATTTTAGTGTTAGTCACAAAGTTTCGCATTATGCGTCTCTAAAACGAGATAACCTCAAACGGCTAGTTTAGGCCATTTGAGGTTATTTATTCAGTTAATCGCACTGGTGTTGAGGTTAAATTATATCAATAATAATCAAGAGTTGCTGGCGACATATTTTTAAATATATAACTTTAACTCATCATTGAATGTAATGATTCTTGGCTGGTATATCGTTTGGTGAAGAAGTCTAAAAAAGCACTAATGTTACTGGCTAGCTGACGGCGACTTGAATAGACCCCATAGACTTTAAAGGGTTCCATTGGCCATTCTTGTAAAATTGGCACTAAGCTTCCGGTTGCAAGCTCTTGTTTACAACTCGTGTTCGACAGCATAGCAATACCATAATCATCTAACGCTAAACGTTTTACCATGCTGGCGCTGTTCACTCGCACTTTACGTTTAAAGGTCGCCATTATCTTACGGCTGCCTTTTCCTAAAGCCCAAATCGGTGCCGACAAGGTGGTGCCGAGTAAAATACCATTGTGCTGAGTTAATTCTTGTGGCGTGGCAGGGCTACTGAATTTTTTAATGTAACCCGGACTTGCGACCAAAATAGGCTGGCGTTCAAATAATAACCTGGCCACAAGATCTGATGACTGCAGCGGCCCATATTTTATGGCGATATCGTAACCTTCACCGACTAGGCCAACATCGTTGTCGGTGAATTGAATATCCAGTTCTATATTAGGATAAAGTCGCATAAAACTTGAGCATAAATGACCAATGACATCTTGTGAAAATGACACCGGAATGGCGATGCGTAATGCTCCCGAAATATCATTATGGGTGTTTTCTATTGTTGCTTTAGCCGCTTCAATTTCATGACTAATAGAATCACAGTGCTGAAAAAATAATGCTCCAACTTGAGTCAGGCTTAAATTTCGGGTGTCTCGTTGCAGTAACCGCACTCCGAGTTGTTCTTCTAATTGGGCAACTTTACGACTAATGGTTGATTTAGGTTGTCCGATCTCTCGTGCTGCCTGAGAGAATCCTTTTGCTCTAACAACGGCTGCAAACAGCATCATACCGTTCAAATCGGGCATTCAAACCTCACTGTCTCATTTATGGAACAAAGCGTCCAAGCTAGTTTATATGGTAATTTACCTATTAACAAAGTTATATTTACAAGCTAAAAAAAATTTTCAGAGGCTATATAAGCAGAGGATCTAAGGATGACCAGCAAAAAGCAGCCCGCTAACAAGACTCAAGCACTATCGGCTGACCCACTTTTTTTACAAGCTGAACACTTGGCTAAAGACTTTTCATTATTTCCTGCTCATAACAAGCAGAGTTTATCTGAAGAAGTGAAAGGGCTATTAACAGAAGATGCGATTCAATCAAACTTGAAAAGTTTGGCATCTCTAGACGTTGACGGTTACGTCAATAAAGTTATCCAACCAACCTTGGATAAAACCCGCCCAGGTGCGAAGCGTATGATCGCTGACTTGAAAGGCAAGATTATTGCCGAAAGTCACATCGGACCGTTTTATCGTGCTGAAGTGGAACTTAACTTTGGCACCCGTACTCGCCGTATTGGTTTTATCGCGCAGGAACGAACTACCGCCAATGGCGCATGGATGCCAGAGCATCATCTTGCAGCCTGTAAAGCGATTCGCCATTTCGCCGAATTGTCTATGCCTATTGTATATCTTATTGATACTCCTGGTGCTGATGCTGGCGAAATTGCCAATAGTCAAAACCAAGCGCATACCATTTCTAAAGCGATTGCTGAAAGTGCCAATGTTGATGTGCCGACAGTCGGTATTGTGATTGGTGCAGGTTACTCAGGTGGTGCTATTCCATTAGCGGCAGCTAATATTTTATTGTCTGTACGAGACGGCATTTTTAACACTATCCAGCCACAAGGTTTGCAAAGCATTGCGCGTAAGTACAACTTGTCATGGCAGGAATGTGCTAAGTCTGTTGGCGTTTCTCCAGAAGAGTTATATACCGCAGGCTGTATTGACGGCATTATCGATTTCACTCCATCAGATAAAGATGAGCGTCAGCATAATTTCCGTCGTGCGATTATCAGTGCTATTGAAGCAGTTGAACGTGCAGCAATGAATTTTGTGCGTGAATCTACCGATTTGAAAGATCATTACGATCGTAGTTTGCAGCGTTTTTTAGCGCCGTCGGCTAATTTACTGACGCTTGAAAATAATACTCGCTTGTCTGTCGCCAATAACCCGACCATGTACCACAATATTTTTGGTAGTGCATATCGTTATTTACGTTATTTGACCTTGCGTAGCCGTATTCATTCAATCTCACAAGAGCAGTATGGTCGCTTATCAAAAGTGAGCGTGCCAGAAGGTGACTTGTTAGCGCGCATTAAGCAAGAGCAGGAACGCGTGTTCCAAGCGTGGTTAACCAACCCAGATAAGTTAGTTTATGATGAAGAACTGAATAAGCTTTGGGGTACCTTTAGCGCTAAACGTAAAGATATTTCTGCCGAGCGTAACGTCATTACTCGTTTTATTTTGGGTGAACCAAAAGAGAACTATAAAAAAGCGCGTAAAGCGTTATTATTTAACATTGGTTGGTCGTTATACCATCGTTGGAAAAGTAATGCTGCTAACAACTTCAATGGCTTAATTAAACATTTAGAGTCATTGCCTAAGTCTACAACACAAGCGCCGTGGCCTGAGCTTAGCCAACTTACTGTGTTGGATATCGTAGTTAATGACGAATTACGCGCAGACTTTATTTGGCAGTGTCATAACGTGCTTATTTTTAATGCGTTATATGACAATGTTGTAGGTAGCTTGGCGTCAATTTCGAAAGAAGCCATGATGTCAAAAAGCTTATCTCGCGAGTCGGTGGATAAGTTACTGCACAAATCTATTGATAACGCATTATCGACAAGTGACAAAGCTAACGACAAGAGTAAGTTCTATAAGTGGTTAAAATACTTCATGGATCAATCGAATCGTGCAGAATTGTTAACGCGTGTAGAGCAATGGAAGAGTGTCGGTTTCCCTCAGTTAAACGATTCTTTATTTGTTATTTTGACGTACTTCTTCGAACGTTTATTGCCTGAATATTTCGACAGTGAAGACGATCATGACAAATATACCGGCACCATTAACCCTGTGCGTATTGGCCGTCGTAAGGATTTCTGGAACCGCTTAACCATGGGTTACCAAGACTTACTGATCCTAAAAGTGCTTCGTGAAGAGAAAAAACAAGGCAAGATGGCATGGGAAAATATCATCAAACAATTCTTTAATAAGTTTGATGAAATTGATGCCGACAAAATGTCAGCTAACATGCTTAACTTCCCAGGTTTCCGTTTATCGATTGAAGACGCTATTGATAAAAAGATCCGTCCTTGCGGTTTAATTACTGGTCTAGCTGATTTTAATAATAACGGCAGTAAGTTACGTGTTGGTGTTGCGGTTTCAAATACCGCATTCCAAGCCGGTGCATTTGATATGGCCAGTGCTGAAAAATTCAGTTCGCTACTCATCGAATGTGCTAAGCGCAAACTTCCGGTTATTTGTTTCATCAGTTCTGGTGGCATGCAAACCAAAGAAGGCGCGGCGGCATTGTTTTCAATGGCGGTTGTGAATGACCGTATTACACGCTTTATTCGTGATAACGAATTACCGGTATTAATGTTTGGTTTTGGTGATTGTACGGGTGGTGCTCAAGCCAGTTTCGTGACTCATCCGTTAGTACAGACTTACTATTTATCTGGCACCAACATGCCGTTTGCTGGCCAAATGGTGGTACCTGCGTACTTACCATCAACAGCAACACTGTCTAACTATTTGTCTAAAGTGCCAGGTGCCATGACCGGATTAGTTCATAATCCATTTAGTGACACCTTAGACACTCAGTTGTCGGGTATCGATCCACTCATGCCATTACCGACAATGAAGATCGAAGACGTGATCAGTAAAGCATTGTCGACGCTAGTGCCTGAAGTGATTGAGTTAGAGGACGTCATTGTCCAAAATGATCCTCGTGCACTGATGAAGCCTATTCATAAAGTGTTGGTACATGCTCGTGGTTGTACGGCTGTTAAATTGATCCGTAAAGCTCACGACAACAATATTAATGTGGTGTTGGTGGCTTCAGATCCTGACATGACATCTGTTCCAGCAGATATGCTGAAAGATACAGATAAGCTTGTATGTATTGGTGGTAATACTTCAGATGAAAGTTACCTTAATGCCTACTCAGTCTTGAAAGTCGCTGAATATGAAAATGTTGACGCGTTACATCCTGGTATCGGTTTCTTATCAGAAAGTCCGCAGTTTGCAGCATTGTGTGTCAACAATGGGGTTAACTTTGTTGGTCCTAGTGTGCATTCAATGACCACAATGGGTAACAAGTCTAATGCTATCCATACTTCTCAATCGCAAAATGTGCCAGTTGTGCCTGGTAGTCATGGTATTTTGACTAACGCAGAGCAAGCCGTAAACGTAGCATCTGAGATTGGTTATCCTGTGCTGCTAAAAGCGGTACAAGGTGGTGGTGGTAAAGGTATTCAGGTTGTGAAACGTCCTGAAGACATGATTGGTTTGTTCCAAAAAACCGCCACCGAAGCTGCTGCTGCATTTGGCAATGGTGATTTGTATTTAGAAAAATACGTTACCTCATTACGTCATATTGAAGTGCAGTTACTGCGTGACAAGTTTGGTAATACCAAAGTATTGGGTATTCGTGACTGTTCAGTACAGCGCAATAACCAAAAAGTAATCGAAGAATCAGGTTCAACTATGTTGCCTGAAGAGCTGAAGCAACGTGTGATGGAATATACACGTGCGTTAGGCGAAGTAACCGATTATATGGGTGCAGGGACTGTTGAGTTTATCTATAACCTAGATGCTAACGAAGTGTACTTCATGGAAATGAATACACGTCTGCAAGTTGAGCATCCGGTGACAGAAGCAACATCAGGTATCGATATTGTTAGCGCGCAGTTTGATATTGCTGCTGGCCGATCAATTGAGAAGCTTGAGCCTGTTGACCAAGGTTACGCCATGGAAGTGCGCGTAACGGCGGAAAAAGCAGCGCTTGATAGCCATGGTATTCTGCAGCTTATTCCGAATCCAGGTAAAATCACTGAATGTGTATTGCCTCAGCGTGATGATGTTGAAATTATTTCGATTGCCGCTGCTGGCAAAGAAGTATCGCCATACTATGATAGTTTGATCGCCCAGATCATTATACGTGGTACTGACCGTGCCGACGTTGTATCTAAAATGTATGCGTACCTCGATAGCGTAGTGATTAAAGGTATTGCGACTAACATTCCATTGTTAAAGCTTATCCTTAAAGATCCAACCTTCAACGAAGGGGTATATGACACTAACTACTTGCCACGTTTAATGGCTGAGTTAGATATACCTGCACTGATTGCAGAAATGGAAGCGGCAGCAGAAGCGATTGAGGTTGATACTGAATCATTACGTGTTGGTGAAAGTAACGAGCTGAAGGTTATGGCTCAGGGGGCTGGTATTTTCTATACCTCTCCAGCACCGGGTGAAGCTGACTTTGTAAAAGAAGGTGACATTGTTACTGTTGAACAGACATTGGCATTGATGGAAGCAATGAAGATGTTCTCGCAACTGACGTTAGCGGGCTTTAATCGTCAAACGGGTGTGTTATATCCTGAAGACCAACAGTATCGCATTGAACGTATTCTCAATAGCAATGGCCAGCAAGTTTCACAAGGCGACTTACTATTTGTGATATCACCAGTCGAAGCTTAATACCTATAATTGATCAGTAAATGAAATACCCGCCATTTGGCGGGTATTTTTTTGTCATATTTGGGTATGTTGTCATACACTCAATAGCGTATACACTTCTTTTTCGACCATTTTCTTGAGTCATAATGGGTGGAGCATACTATTGAGAAGGTTGAGTTTGCCTGAAATATCTAGCGTGTTATTGGTCATGCTGTTGATATTGATTAATCTGTTCAACACTAAGCATGCCAGCGCTTCTGTGCTCGAAGTGCAGCCTTTAATCGACTCACAAAGCCGTAATATCGTCCGCTATTGTGTTGATCCCGATTGGTTACCTTACGAAGCTATCGTCGATGGTCGTCATACTGGTGTTTCCTCTGACTATTTAGCCTTATTAACAAAGTATACCGGTTTAACTTTTATGTTAGTCCCGACAGCCTCTTGGAGGCAGAGTTTAGAATTACTCAAACAAGGTCGATGTGAGTTAACCCCTATTTTAAATCAAACGCCAAAGCGCGACCAATATCTCTACTTTAGTGAGGTCTTTTTTAAATCGCCAAATGTACTGGTGTCGTTGAAGTCGCAACCCTTTCTACAAGGTTTTGAAAATATAGGCGACCGCTTATTGGCCATCCCCAAAGATTATCGCTTAGTCGAGTACATCCAACAGTATTACCCCAATATCAATACTATATTGACTAATAGTGAGCGCCAAGGGTTGGAAAAAGTCGCGAATGGTGAGGCTGATGTATTTGTTGGATCAATGTTTTCTGTTAATGCATATATTCAACAACAGGGTTTAACCTCGCTTAAAATAGCGGGTTGGGGAGGGCCTGAAGATGAATTACGCATGGGGGTTATTCACGCAAAGCAAGATTTATTGCCACAGATTAATGCAGGATTGGCAAAAATCACCCAAGCCGATCATATTGCAATTTATAAGAAATGGCACAATATTACCGTGATCGAAGACATTGATTATAGCCTAGTGATCCCTGTGCTAACGGCATTAGGGACATTTATTTTATTTCTCCTGTACCGCACAATATCAATCGGTAAGTACAATGTTCATTTAGAGGCAAACAATAAACAGTTACAGCAATTACAATTACAACTTGAGCAAAAAAATAGTGATTTAGACTTTTTGGCTCAACACGATCCACTAACAAAATTGTATAATCGTCAATACTTCAACCAAACATTTCTCGATACTAGACAAGCTCCTACTGAGCAAAATCACCATAATAATATTGGCTTAATCATTATAGATATCGACTTTTTCAAAGCAATAAACGACAAGCATGGACACGCTATTGGTGACAAAATATTGGTCCAGGTTGCCCAAGTGCTGCAAACTTCAGTGAGAGAGCGTGACGTTGTCGCCAGATGGGGCGGTGAAGAGTTTGTCATCGTTTGCCAGCATGTGCAGTTGATCAATGCCCAAGAGCTATGCCAAAGAATTACCGATGAACTCACTCATTTTCATTTTTACAACGATATCAAAGTGACTTGCAGCTACGGGATTGCTCTGCTGGGTGAGGGTGAACCCATAGAGGCGTGCTTTGAACGTGCCGATGCTGCGTTGTTCAAAGCTAAACAGTCAGGACGTAATCAATATTGTAGTGCGTAGATAAAAACCTCATCTTGATTGATGTTTACGCCTCTAAACCAATTCATTATGTAGATTAATAAATGCTTGCTCGATATGGCACAATGTTCAATAGCGACATTATTGGGGGCTAAAAAGGCTAATTTACCCATTTAAGCTAAAATTTAACATTTTAAGGTGAAATAAGCCTAAAGACTAAAAAATAAACTATTATTTTTTAGTCTTTTGTTTTATATGGTATTAATGGCTTTTAATGCGGTTTTTTTTGCTAAAAGTAAATAAATATTGCAACAGCTATTTGCGCCCAGCAAGGTTCCAATTTACAATATGCGCCTTAATAACCTGATGTGCGGTGTGTCGGTTTTTTTTCGCATGCTCCGTCTACTTCTTAAACTAATCATTAAAGTTGAATCATGACCGAATTATCCAAATACAGAAACATTGGTATCTTCGCTCACGTTGACGCGGGTAAAACCACGACCACCGAGCGTATCCTTAAGCTAACCGGTAAGATCCACAAGATCGGTGAAGTACATGATGGTGAATCAACCACTGACTTCATGGAACAGGAAGCTGAGCGCGGTATTACCATTCAGTCAGCAGCAGTAAGCTGTTTCTGGAATGATCACCGTTTCAACGTTATTGATACTCCAGGCCACGTTGACTTCACTGTTGAAGTATATCGTTCGCTTAAAGTACTTGACGGCGGTATCGGTGTATTCTGTGGTTCAGGCGGTGTAGAGCCTCAGTCAGAAACAAACTGGCGTTATGCTAACGATTCTGAAGTTGCGCGTATCATCTTCGTAAACAAGTTAGACCGTATGGGTGCTGACTTCTTACGTGTTGTTAAGCAAACTAAAGACGTTTTAGCAGCTAACCCATTGGTAATGGTTTTACCAATCGGTATTGAAGACGAATTCTGTGGTGTTGTTGACCTACTAACTCGTAAAGCGCACATTTGGGATGATTCTGGTTTACCAGAAAACTTCGAAATTACTGATGTGCCAGCTGACATGGTTGACTTAGTTGAAGAATACCGTGAAATGCTAATCGAAACTGCTCTTGAGCAAGACGATGACCTACTAGAAGCTTATATGGAAGGTGTTCAACCATCTATAGAAGACGTTAAGCGTTGTATCCGTGCGGGTACTCGTACAATGGCTGTGTTCCCAACATATTGTGGTAGCGCATTCAAAAACAAAGGTATGCAGTTATTACTTGATGCCGTTGTTGATTTCTTACCAGATCCAGTTGAAGTTGATCCACAACCGCTAACTGACGAAGAAGGTAACGAAAATGGCGAATTCGCAATCGTTGATGTTGATGCTCCGTTTAAAGCATTAGCGTTCAAGATTATGGATGACCGTTTTGGTGCATTAACATTCGTACGTGTTTATTCTGGCCGTTTGAAAAAGGGTGACACCATCCTTAACTCATTCACTGGTAAATCTGAGCGTGTTGGCCGCATGGTTGAAATGTATGCTAACGAACGTATCGAAATTGAATCAGCCCAAGCCGGTGATATTATCGCTATCGTTGGTATGAAGAACGTGCAAACTGGTCACACTTTATGTGATCCTAAGCACCCTTGTACACTAGAAGCCATGGTATTCCCTGAGCCAGTTATCTCTATCTCTGTAACGCCAAAAGATAAAGGCGGCAGCGAGAAAATGGGTATCGCTATCGGTAAAATGATTGCAGAAGATCCATCTTTCCGTGTAGAGACTGACATTGATTCTGGTGAAACCATCCTTAAAGGTATGGGTGAACTTCACTTAGACATTAAGGTTGATATTCTTAAGCGTACTTACGGCGTTGACCTAATTGTAGGCGAGCCTCAAGTTGCTTACCGTGAAACTATCACTAAAGAAATTGAAGATAGCTACACGCACAAGAAACAGTCTGGTGGTTCTGGTCAGTTTGGTAAAATTGATTACACTATTCGCCCTGGCGAGCAAAACACTGGTTTCACTTTCACTTCTAAAGTGGTTGGTGGTAACGTACCTAAAGAATTCTGGCCTGCTGTTGAGAAAGGTTTCAAGAGCATGATGAACACAGGTACTATCGCAGGTTTCCCTGTGTTAGACGTTGAACTTGTGCTTCAAGACGGTGCTTTCCACGCAGTTGACTCGTCAGCTATCGCGTTCGAAATCGCTGCTAAAGGCGCATTCCGTCAATCTATGCCTAAAGCCGGTGCACAACTTCTTGAGCCTATCATGAACGTTGACGTATTCAGCCCAGATGACAACGTTGGTGACGTAATTGGTGACCTTAACCGTCGTCGCGGTATGATCAAAGATCAAAACGCTGGTGTTACAGGTGTTCGTATTAAAGCTGAAGTACCGTTATCAGAAATGTTCGGTTATATCGGTTCACTACGTACAATGACTTCAGGCCGTGGTCAATTCTCTATGGAATTTGCTCATTACAGCCCGTGTCCAAACAGTGTTTCTGAGAAAGTTGTTGCTCAAGTTAAAGAGCGTAAGGCTGCTGAAGCTAAGAAGTAATTCTAGTTTCGATTTGCCCATAAAAACCGTTGCCTAGGCAGCGGTTTTTTTATGCTTGTTTTATGCTGTTAACAGCACATAAAAACCCTGACAGCATTTACCACATTATTGATGGCCATCTCTACTGAGGGTTAAGAGTGCTTGAGCCGGCGGAGTTAATGGCAGGTTCTCTCGCCATATCAAGGCTAAATCCCAGGTCATGGCAGGTTGCATTGGTTTAAATATCAGTTTGCTACTGGTTAGCCGTTGGCAAATGGGTTCGGGTAAAATTGCGACGCCCAAGTTAGCTTCAACCATTGCCGCTAAAAAATCCCACTGACCCGTTCTAAAAGCAATATTAAGTTGTACACCAACTTTACGGCTTAAACGATTAATTAACTTGGCTAATGAAAAATCTTCGTTGTAAAGAATGAAGGGGTAAGATTCAAAGTCTTGCCAGCGTATTTCCGCTTTGCTATCCAGAGGATGCCCTTCTGGTAAGCAGGCAAGTAAAGGGTATTTAGTTAGCGCTTGGTTCGCTAACTCTATCTTATGCGTTGTAGGCAGCGCCGTGAAGGCAATATCTAGACTGTTGTTCAGCAGTGCTTGCTCACAACCAAATCCGCCATACTCGTTCATTTGTAATTCGATTCCGGGGTATTTTTGTCGATACTCGGTCAACAAAGGCGTGATTAAACTGCTCATCATCGGGCAGACTCCAAGTCGTAATCGTCCAGACTTTAAGCCGCTAAGGTTGCTAATCCCTTCTTGAAGTCGATGCCAGTGACCTAAAATCTCCCGCGCACTTTGTTCAAACAATTGTCCTGCTTGGGTTAATTCTACTGTTTGATTATTTCTTATAAGCAACTGCTCACCAATATTTTCCTCTAAACGTTGAATGGTTTTGGTCAGTGTCGGTTGGGTCATAAAGCACTTTTGTGCCGCACGGGTAAAGTTTTCAGTTTCAACTATGGTGAGAAAAATCTGTAAGCTCTTGATTGGGATGTTCATGCTTAAATGGAATCCACTTCATGGTAATTATTCATTTTACCTATGAACCTTAAAGGATTACTTTGAACTCCTTAGCAAAAACGGAGGAATAACAATGAAATCTACTTCAAGTTTATGGGTTAGCGCATTATGGCAAGCAGCGATGCCAGTAGAGCATGATGAGATTGAATCATCGAAGACATCAAAAGCAACAGCCGTAAACAACGAGCAAGTTGTTCAGCAAAGATCTCAACCAATAATCCCAGCTTAAGCTGGGTTTATTTTTTAACCAGGGATTAGAGTATTACTCTATCAGATGTGAATATTACTGTTTTAACTAGCTCTATATTGTTAGTCAATATTGTCAGTTACGGTTTTATGACCCATGCAGCTAACCAAATGGCAAGATAACTGATATACAACTTATGCAGATAGTAGTGACATTATTTTTGCTATAAATGCTCACAGTATTAGCGATAGCCGGTCAACTCCATATAGCCTTTACCCTTGTGACTGCCGCTAATGGTGATGGGTCCTTCCCAATATGAGGTTGATACCAGCATGTCACTGTTAGGATTTAATGCGTCAGTGGTGACATCAATGCCCTCACTGTCAATCCGAAGATGCCAAGCAATAGGGTGTTTGCCTAATGCAGTTTGTTGCCACTGCGTTGGCTCCATTGAGATGTCACCGGGATTATCTTGGCTGTTGATATTACGCCCACTGCCATCGGCAAACATTCTTCTGCCACTGTAGAAGTGATCCGTATCATCTTGCCCGCGAAGCCTAAACATCATTAGCGTTGAGTCATCATCTAAACGCAGTGAAAACCAGTCCCAACCTTGCTGAGCCTTAGTTAGAAATTGCGAACTCCACTCTCGATCAAGCCAGGCTTTACCAGTTACTTGCTCAGTCACTCCATGGCGGGTTATCTCTCCAGTGACGTCAATAAAAGGCTGACTATAGTAGTAAGATGCCACACTTTTATCGGCGCTTTTACTGCTATAACCTTGCTCACCTTGTAATTGCAGCGGTTGTTGACTACTGAGTTGTAATTGATACTTAAATTGCTCACCTGCGACGGTTAATGTAGCTGGCAATAGTTGTTCTGATTGACTTAACCATTGCCAGTTTTGCAAATGAACCTCAAATGGTTGTGGCTCCACACCTGCAAGTTGAGGATGGCCGCGAGACCATTTTTCGGCGATTAAGTGTTCACTTTTGGTGGTCACTGCGGCATGGGCCATGTAAAGCTGATTAGTTATCCAGTCATTTTCTTTAAGTGTAATCGTACTTGTCTGTGGTCTCAGGCCGATGCGAAATTGAGTCCACTGTACGCCAATGTCTTCACCGGTTGTGGTAGTGAGGTTAGCGGTTAAATACCACCACTCAATTTTAAAGTCATTGTGAGCTAAATGGTCTTGTGGAAATTGTAATACTTTACCTTGAACAACGTCGCTATACCCTTCAGCAGATGTTGATGACATGCTGCTAATGGTTGACTCTTTTACTGCGGTGTCTTGTGCTGGTGAACAAGCCGTTAACGCTAGGCCGATTACAAAAAACGTTAATATAGCCTTACTCTGTGGCATTTTAAAGGCTGCTTTGGGCACTATAGTTGATATGAAAGAGATCATAATGCTTCCTGTTGTAGGCTCGATATGAGTGGTCTTCGAGTCTGCCAATACAAGGGTAAACATACGGCGAATAAACAACTCACTATCGCAATGACCACCACTTGAAAATAAGCCGCCCAATCCCATACCATAGCAATACTCCAGCCAAATGCTTGCAAGGTCACCTTGTGAATTAACAAATAACCCAGTAATGCGCCAGTGGGTAATGCAACCAAGCAGGTCAATAGCACAATGAATAACATTTGCACTAATACCATTATACGTAATTGATTGCGGCTAACACCTAGGGCATACAAGCGTGCTAAGGGGGCTTGCCTTGCTTGTGTTAGCATCATGCAGGCACTGAATAAGCCGATAGCCGCCACCAGTAAGGTCAAACTATTCAGTACCACAGTAATAGAGAATGTTTTATTGAATATGGTAATTGCTTCGGTTTTTATCCGCTGCTGGCTGTACATATAAGCGGAAGACAGATTGATTTTCTGGCTAATGCTATCTTGTAGTGGAGTAATATCGCCTTGGTACGATACTGCTAGGCTAATCGGTTTAGCTGGTAATTGAGATTGTTGCCATAAAGACTGGGTAATAATCGCTTCGCCTTGAGGATTACCATAATCGTAATAAATTCCACCAACGGTTAATGTGTGCTGATTAAGTTGTGATAACTGAATTTTATCGCCGATATCGAGTTGATATTTTATCGATAAGGGTTCACTGATCATCACATAATGGCCTTTGGTGAACTCAGGCCAAAAGTCATCCGCAGTGATTTTAAACACGGTTGTTTCTGTCAACGACAGATGATCGCGACTGACTAGATCGATAGGCACTTGTGTTTGTGGTGTTTCAATCCGATTAAGATTGCTATCGATAGTCCATTGATCATAAATGGCTTCAACTTTGGGATCGTTATTTAATAATAAGATTAAAGCATCTATCTGATTTGGGTTTGGTCTTATGTATAAGTCGGCATGTAAGCGGGCATCGAGCCATTTTTTTAGGGTGATTTCAAAGCTACCGACTAAAGTGTTCATGGCAATGTTGGCGCATAGTGCTAACAACATAGCCATCATGGCCAAGGCAAGCGGGGCAATTATCTCTTTGGTTTCTGCAATCACATATTGCCAAAGTCCTTTAGGCATAAATGGGCTGAGTAAGTTAACCGCCCAATGCAGGCATTGTGGTAATAGCAATGGAATAGCTACTGAGATAATACCCAATAATACCAAGCTATGGCGATACTGCTCGGTAAAGGCAAATCCGACAGTACAAATGAGTAACAGCAACACTGCGATGACAAATTGGCGCCAATGAATAATATTGAATTGTTGGTTTTGTGGCTGTTTTTGGGCCCCTTGGGCTAGTGGTGTTTTGATAAGGCTAATTAGCATTGGGATACAGGCTGCAAATGCCGCAGACAAGGTTAGTATCAATGCTTGTACAAACCATTGCCATTGCCAAATTCCGGGTAATAACTTTGCGCCATAAAGCTGTTCAAGCGTTATCGCAACCATAGGTTGCAACCACTGCGACAACTGTAAGCCACCAATAAAGCCTAATATACAGCCGACAAACACTAAACATATTATTTCAAGGCTTAAGGCAAACATCACAGTACGCCTATCTATACCTTGCTGCATGATTTGCACCAGCAGTTTTTGACGCTTCATTAAACTGTAGCGCACGCCGTTGTAAGCAATAAATAATCCGACCACAAATGCTAGCATGCTCATGGCATCAAGATTAAGGTGAAAGCTCGCCGTGAGGGCGGTAAGCGATTCACCTTCACTGGTTCGAGTGGTGAAAGTTAGCTTACTGGTGTCAATACCTGCTTGAGTTAGGGTGTCGGTTAACCGAGCGATGAGTTGCTCATCTGACTCAGGCGCTGTTGCATTAGGGGCTGCTGGCTTTGAGTCAAATACCGCAATATAACTGAGCTTTCCTTGCATATTCAGTAACGGTTGGGCTAAAGATATATCGGCAAGAATAGCGGTTCCAAGTCCCCAGTTATCATCAATGGCGATGATCTCAACAGGGACCTTATTCAGTACTAAGCGGTCAGTTGTGCGGCTGAGATTGTCAAGGCGATCACGCTGGCTTAGCGACATTAATACCTTGGCTTGGCCGCTGAGCAACTCGGCAAGGGGAATATTGGTTGACGTTATCGCGGCAGAGGAGTGAGAGTCTGTATTTTGCTGTTTGCGGCTGCTGATTGCCGCAATAATATCGCTACTGTTGACGCGCCAAAGCCGGCCTTGTTCATCTGTTGCTATACCTTCAATACTCGCGATGGTGTTGAATCCGCCATTAGCCAATGCAAAGTATACCGACTCATCAATGCTGCTTTCTGTACGGTGGCTAATGGATAAGCGTGCTTGTTGGCTGAGTAGCTCGGAGACATTGCCGTAGCTTTGTTTAGCATTTTCATTGGTGGCATAAACCCCAATAAGCAAAGTCACTGCCAGCATAATGCCCAGTAAAATGGCACTTGCTTGCAGTGGCGCATGACGATAATGACTAACAAATAAGCGCAAACATAATCTTAAGCGACTAATTGATGAGGAGTCGGTCATCATTGTCTATCCCTGCAGCTTTTTATTTGTAGGGTTAACTACTATTTGCTGATTTTCAACGTGCCAACGGTGTTGCATAAACGCTGCACACTCCTCGCTGTGGGTAACCATCAAAATGCAGCAGTTTGCTTGTTGAGCTAATTCAGTGAGTAGTTGCATTACCTGCATTCCAGCGTGTTGATCTAGGTTACCTGTCGGCTCATCAGCTAAAATCAATTGTGGTTTGTGAGCTAATGCTCTCGCAATGGCGACCCGTTGTTGTTGCCCACCAGAGAGATTTTCAATATTACGCTCCAGTAATGGGGTTAAGCCGAGTTGATGGCATAACTCATCACACCAAGGGCTCCAAGTTAATTGGTTGAGCGCCAGTGAGAATTGAATATTGTCACGGACATTTAATGGTGTCAGTAAGTTAAAATGTTGAAATATCACTCCAAGCGACCGACGTCGATACTGGCTCCATTGCTTATCTTGCCATTGTGTTACTGAGAGCATGTTATCGCCTTGACGAATTAACATGTCGCCATTGTCGATAGTTTCAAAGCCACCAATGATGTTCAGTAAAGTACTTTTGCCGCTACCACTAGGGCCTGTTAGTGCAATTGTTTGACCTTGTTGCAGTGTCAGGCTCACTTGCTGCAATACGGGATGAAATGACTCGCCATCGCGAAACCCTTTACTAATATTTTCTAAGGTAACGATGCTTGTCATAATTGCTCCATAACGAATTAGCTTTGATAAACGTAATGCATTGACTGTGTCATATGATGACCAATATACGCGATAAAATCTGTTTATGTCTAAACATAAAAAAAGCGAGCCAATGGCTCGCTTAGTGACAATAAAACATTGAATTAGTTAAGCATCGACTAATGAATATGGTAATTCAATAATGGATAACTGTGAGCTTTCATCGTTAGCAATACGCAGTTGAGCGTTGTTTTCAGTATCATTGGGCAGTACAGCCGTCAGAAGTACTTTGTCGCCATATTGGACACATTCAATGATATTGCCTCCCCGGCGAAAACCGTCTTCAAGGGCGATTTCTAATTGGGTGTCAGTAGTGATGTTTAGGCTACTAGTGCCAGATAGAATATACAACGCACGCTTATTACCACCGCGGTATTTCATTCTGGCAATGGTTTCTTGGCCCATGTAACAGCCTTTGGTAAAGCTGATGCCATTGATGGCTTGTAGATTACACATTTGTGCTACGTACTGGCCTGAGTGGGCGGCATCTATGTTGGGGTAACCGGCTTTTATCTCTAATGCTTGCCATGCAGTGGCATCAAATAATGTTTGGCCTGATTGGCTAATGATAGCCTCTGCGGTAGCGCGTTTTATAATGGCAATAAAACGTTCGCCATCACGAATGATCGCCCCTTGGTCGACGAGATTAAGCGCTTGCGACGCCTCACCAAAATATTGCGTAACAAAGGCTTGTGCTTCTGCGCCAGCAATACCGATTATGTGGTAATCATCGCTCACATTAGCCAACTCAGCTTTACTGAATACCGCGTATTTTTGTAAGTGGGGTAAATCTAACAATAGTGCGCTTTTTGGCAGCAACATAAACAAGCTGTCGGCTATTGCAAACGTACGGAAGCTAGCAAGCATTTTGCCTTTAGGGTCACAATGTGCGCCCCATTTCCATTCATTTTCACCTAGTGAAGTGATGTCAGTAGTGACTTGGCCGTGAATAAAGCTGCGCCCTTGCTCGCCAGTGATTTCGATTAATCCCATGTGAGTCAAACTTGATAGCATTAATGCAGGAGAAGTGGCGATGAAATCCCAATCGGGTTGATTTACTGAAATGGTCATAACTATCCCTAAGCTGAGAATAAGACGGTATGGTTGGAGTGTAACGGAATAATACAATGCTCAACAGGGGGCAAGGTTTTAAAAACCAATAAAAAAAGCTACCTTGTTGCCAAGATAGCTTTTTAGAAGCTCATTAACCTAAGCTAATCGCTTTCTAAGTAAGGTTAAAACAATACTCGAGCACGAATAGTGCCTTCAATTGATTTAAGTTCTACTAATGCTTCTTCAGCTTGATCTGAATCGACTTCCATTACCACATAGCCGATTTCAGCAGTGGTTTGTAAGTACTGTGCGGCAATGTTAATGCCTTTTTCAGAAAAGGCTTGGTTGATTTTGATCAACACGCCAGGACGATTTTGGTGAATGTGCAATAAGCGTGAAGTACCGCTATGCTGTGCCAAAGATACTTCAGGGAAGTTAACTGCCGATAAGGTCGAACCGTTATCTGAGTATTTCACTAACTTACCAGCCACTTCAATACCAATATTCTCTTGTGCTTCAGCGGTACTGCCGCCAATGTGTGGTGTCAGTAATACGTTGTCTAAACCACGTAACGGTGACACAAACTCATCATCATTTGATTTTGGCTCTACCGGGAACACGTCAATTGCTGCACCTGCAATCTGCTCCGATTTTAGCGCTTGGGCTAAATCATCAATATCAACCACGGTACCGCGTGAGGCGTTAATAAAGAAACTGCCTTGACGCATTTGGGCAAATTCAGCTTTAGCGAACATGTCTTTGGTTTGCGGCGTTTCAGGTACATGCAGGCTGACAACATCAGCTTGGGCCAATAACTGTTCCATAGAGTGAACTTGTGAGGCATTACCCAGTGGTAATTTGTCTTCAATATCAAAGAAAATTACTCTCATGCCAAGGGTTTCAGCCAAAATACCTAGCTGAGTACCAATATGACCGTAACCAATCACACCTAAGGTTTTGCCTCGGACTTCAACACTACCATTAGCACTCTTTAACCAACCGCCACGATGCGACATAGCATTGCGCTGTGGAATGCCGCGCATGAGCATGATGATTTCGCCAATGACCAGTTCAGCAACACTACGAGTGTTAGAGAATGGGGCGTTGAATACCGGGATACCCAATTTTTCGGCGGCGGCTAAATCGACTTGATTGGTGCCAATACAAAAACAGCCAATCGCAACCAGCTTTTCTGCATGGTGCAATACTTCAGCGGTAAGCTGAGTGCGGGAACGTAATCCAACAAAGTGAGCATCTTTGATCGATTCAAGTAAAGCCTCTTCGCCGAGCGACGCTTTATGGTATTCAATGTTGGAATAACCTGCTCGTTCTAGAACATCAACCGCAGTTTGGTGGACGCCTTCCAACAGCAGGATTTTGATCTTATCCTTGTCAAGCGAGTGTTTCGCCATGATATGGGTACCCTCTTATCATTAAATGATGCTTATGCTAATGAATTAGCCAATAGTTATGCTATAAATGCGGACTTCCGACGCAATGCCAAAGTAGCACTTTTTTTAAGGCTTGTGGAGGGCTAGATGGCTGAAGTAATATCTTTAATTGAGAACAATATCGCAGATGAGGAATTGAGGATGCAAAAACGCGTGATTTGGATGGCAATCTACCTATTGGTATTGTTTTGGTCTGTCAGTAATCCCAAGGATATGTTCACTTGGTGGCTAGAGGCTATCCCCGCATTAATTGCCTTACCTATTTTATTTTTTAGTCGTAAGAGCTTTCCGCTGACCACGTTAGCTTATGCCCTTATTTTAGTGCATTGCTGTGTATTATTTGTGGGTGCGCGTTATACCTATGCCGAAGTGCCATTATTTGACTGGTTAGCCCAAATTATGGATAGCGAACGCAATAACTACGATAAAGTTGGCCATTTTGCCCAAGGTTTTATTCCTGTGATATTGGCGCGAGAAATATTTATCCGCAAGCAGGTCATGCAAATAGGCGCATGGTGTCAGTTTTTGGCCGTTTGTTTTGTATTGGCTTTTTCGGCATTTTACGAGCTAATCGAGTGGTGGGTCGCCGCAGCTTCAGGTGAAAATGCTGAAGCCTTTTTAGGTACTCAAGGGTATGTCTGGGATACCCAATCAGATATGTTCTTAGCCTTAATTGGTGGTATTTGTGGTGTCTTACTGCTTTCACCGCTTCATAATAAACAAATAGCCGCCAAAATGGCCCTTAATAATAAGTCGATATAAGTGAGTTAGCTGATTTAGGTACCTAAGTGCAGTGATTGCAATAAGTCGATTAGTTCGCTGTGCTTAGGGGTAATTCCAGATGTTAAGCCAATATAACGTATCTGCTTATCCGGGTTACATCAGTGTTCAAAGCGATACAGCATCAGGCAAATTAATTATTCATACCTTAGACTTACGCCATGGCCATAAATACGAGAAAATACTGACTATCCTTGCCATATAACAGGTCTTTGATGAGAGTAATCTTTGATTAACAATAAGCGATTAACCGTGATTGGTGCCGTGTTAAGTGAGCAGTTTTGCACTTTAAATTCAATAAATAGTCACTTATAAAAATGTGCTAATAGAGTGAAATAAAAGTAAACAATAGGCTTTGCCTAGTACTTAAGGCTAGTAAACCAGCTTCATTTACGTATAGTATATAATCTCAGGATGTGCTCAAGGTACGTTGGGCAATAACATACTTTTCAGGGAGAAGAGTGATGAGTTCAAATATCGATGAATTGGTGTTTTTACACCAAATCGCAGCACCTTGCCATTTAGCTATTTTGGCTGAGTCGATCGGGTTGAAAACTCGAATAGTCAAACATGCCGCTGAGCTTGAGTTAGAAAAAAAATCCAATAAATTTTATCTTGTTTCACAAAAAGGTGCCGCATTAGACAGCAAAGGTATTCCTTTGTTAGTGTCGCGTTTAGTGGAGCATGTTCCTGTTGCATTATATCAAGTTGAACGTGGCTCGCTCGATCAAGAAGCGGCATTACTCCTCGGCGTTCGTGGTTTATTGTACAGTGACCAGCGCATGGATTTAATGCTGACGGGTTTACGTAAAATGGTGGCAGATGAATTATGGTATGACCGACCATTGATCAGTAAAATCTTTAGACGTTTAGTTCAGAAACTTGATACCAGTGCTGAAATCCCTTCCGATACCGTTGCCATTCTACAAAGATTAACCAATCGAGAAAGAACCATTATTCAGCTTGTTTCCAGTGGTGCTCGCAATAAAGAAATCGCCCAGCGGTTGTGTATTAGTGAACATACCGTTAAAGCACATATTTCGTCTATTTTCCGTAAAACAGAATCTCGCAACCGAGTTGAATTATTACGTTGGGCACAAACCTATCAAAGTCATAGTGAATTAGTCAGCTAATATGCTGATGGATTCATAGAGTGATTAAAATAGGAGCTTAGGCTCCTATTTTATCTGTCAGGTTTATCGATAGTGTTATCTTTTAAAAGCTTACGCTAATAAGTACACTGGGTTTTCTGATAACAATAATAATGGATGTTAACAATGAGTATTTGGTTTAAGGCTGTTACTTTAGAAGATTGTGCTCGTTTAGATGCTGGGATGCATGAAAAGGGCACCTTAATGCAAACATTAGGCATTAAAATTACTGAGATTGGCGATGATTACATGGTTGCGACTATGCCCGCTAATCCAGCAGTGCATAATCCATTAGGCATTGTTCATGGTGGCGCGAATGTAGCGTTAGCAGAAACGGTTGCCAGCTATGCAGCTAATTTTGTGGTCGACTTTACCCGTTACTATTGTGTTGGCCAAGAAATTAACGCTAATCATTTAAAAGCATCACGCAATGGTGAGTTAACCGCAACAACAAAACCAATACACATAGGCAAGCGCAGTTCTGTATGGGAAATATTGATCCACAATAGCGCGGGTCAACTGTGCTGTATTTCAAGAATGACAGCTGCTGTGGTCGAGCGATAGACTATAATAGGTTAAAGATGATTATTTGATTAGCCTTGATGATCCCGAGTTGCGCTTATGAGATATTGAGTTAAATATTAAGCGATCCCGCATAATTCACTGCGCTAAAATCGGATCTATTTTGTTGCTTAAGCGTGTTAGTGGTCATATGAGGTAATGCAGAATATTACCATAAGGAAAATCCATGGACAGTATCAATATCTGGGAATGGGTCGGTTACTTAGCCTCGGTCGTTGTGGCGATTTCGCTGATGATGGCCAACATTAAAAAACTCCGCTGGTGGAACTTGATTGGTGCTGGTCTATTTGTGGCTTATGGTTTAGCGATAGACGCAATTCCAGTGGCGTTAGTGAACTTTTTTATTGTACTCATTGATGCATATTATTTGCTTAAGTTATATCGCGAGCCGACACCTCCGGCTGAATAGTTAACCTCATTTAGTTAACCTCATGAGGGTCATTAATCTGTTTACTACTAAAGCCAAAATGAATATTTTGTCTTTTTTGTTGAATGGGTTCTGACTTGAATTTTGGCTTATTTCATCAATCATCAATCATCAATCTTCAATCATCAATAATGCTTAATCGATGATTGATGTTAGCCGTTGTTATAAGGTCTTAGCTTACCAGTAGATAGGTACTTTTAAGGCGCTTTTACGTGACTGCTCCATTGCAAACAATAAACTGGTTTCTTTATTGTCTAGCCAGGTGTCAATATCAAGTTGATGCAGCTCACTAAGCAGCCTTAATATTTTGTATGCAGACAGAGTACTAATTCCTAATGCTAAGTCTTGCCAAGGCAAGCGAAATGCTTCGCGTTTTTTCGCTGGGTATATTTCGCCATAAGCAAATCCCACTAAGATGCTTTCATCAAGAGCATCTGCCACATCTTGATAGTCTTCGCTGCTCATTGCTGATGTTATAGGCATTAATTTGCCAATACGTTTCCATGAGGCTTGCTGCAATTTGTTGGCAAATAGGTCTAATTCTGGCTCTTGACTGAATTGATGTTGACCATTTTCAGTGGTTAATAACAAATCGACTAGCGCTAATTGTAATTGGCCATACTCGGCATGTTGCCATATCGAGGCTAGCTGGGTTGAAAATGACATTGCGTTAATATGGTTTTCGAGTTGCTGGCAAACAACAGCTTTATTGCTGATATTGGCAAGCATATTGGCATCATCTTGCAGCAATAAACAACAGCTTTGCAATGGACCCACAAATTCTAGCGCACGTTCAAGGTGATCAAATAATGGACTAATGTGCTGATCCAGTAATCCAAATTGATTTAAGGTGAGTCTGAGTAAGCGTACGCAGCGGCGTAATTCCCCCCATAATACCGACTGTCGCTCCACATCATTAGTGACAGTTACTAATATATTTTCAATAAGTTGCCAGCGCTCTAGGGCTGTTTCTAATATAGCGCTTAAGGCTTGGGGGACATTATTGTTTTTTGGCAAACAGACGTGATCAATCGATTCGATTGAGAAAGGTTTTGACTTACCCGCGAGTTGATAGCCACGCTGAGCTTTACTGGCTTTGCCAAGACGAAACGGAACTGACTTAGCCACTTCACGTGCCAATTGGATTAAGGCTGAAGTATCACCAGCAAGTAATTCGAATTCGAGTTCGCAAATGGGGTCAATTTTATGTTGCGCAATAATCTCACCCACATCTAAAGCAACTTCAATCAAACTGTCATTGAGATAGATATGCCAAGTTTGGCGTTCAAAATTAGTTTCAAAAATGCATTTTAGTGATCTTGATACACTGTCGAGATCATTTCCTACTGGCCATATTTCTGTTGGAAAAAGTGACAGAACCGGCATTTTTTGATTTATGCTGACATTATATTCAGGACGAGAATGGATCCCTCCTACCACTCTGCCTGCTGTTTTTATAGTCTGTTCGAGTTGGTTGTCAAACCCTCTTACTCGTAAGCCCATATCCCAACGACGCAGTTGTAAATCGTCGGTATCAAAATATCCGTTGGTGAGTTTCTTCTGCCCTTGTGGGGTTGAATTTGGATATTCATTCAATATTTTTTTCAAAAAATCATGGTGTTGTGATTGAATGAATAGTTTTAACTCTATTTCTGCGTCCATTGACTTTATATTTGCCTTGTCATTAAATATTCACTAATGCGTCATGTTATCTTCATAATGTCACATTGCTGTAATAAAAATCTCTTAGGATAGCGTTGCTCGCATCATATATACTAAGCAACGATAACAGAGAAACTGTTGTACGAAATTAAAAAACACAGTTTCATTATGTGGACGCTTGGGTTAACATGCGCCCGCTTTTTCCAAACTGGAATTTATTAAATAGGTAAACGGCAATGCCAGTAAACTCTATTTTAGGTGTGTTTGCAAAATCACCTCTTAAGCCTTTAGAACAGCATATCGACAAAGTACATGAGTGTGCATCACTTCTTGTTCCTTTCTTTGACGCAACCAACTCAGGTGACTGGGATGAAGCGGTAAAGATACGCAAACAAATTAGTTTGTTGGAAAAAGATGCTGACTCACTTAAACGTGAAATTCGCCTAACACTTCCTGGTGGATTGTTCATGCCTGTTGAGCGTACCGACTTGCTTGAGTTATTAACTCAACAGGACAAAATCGCTAACAAAGCAAAAGATATCTCTGGCCGTATTATCGGTCGTGAATTAGTCCTTCCTCAGCCAATGCAAGCTGCCTTTGGCGCTTATCTAAAGCGTTGTTTAGATGCAGTATCGCTTGCAAAACGTGCTATTAACGAGCTCGATGACTTACTCGAAACCGGTTTCCGTGGTCGTGAAGTTGAGTTAGTTGCCAAAATGATTAATGAATTAGATCTTATCGAAGAAGATTCAGATGATTTACAAATTCAAGTGCGTCGTCAGTTATATGCATTAGAATCTGAATTGAATCCTATCGATGTGATGTTCATGTATAAAATTATCGAATGGGTAGGAGGTTTAGCAGATATTGCTGAGCGTGTCGGTTCCCGCCTAGAGCTAATGCTAGCTCGTAACTAATCACAAAGGTTATCAAGGAAACAACATGGTTGATGTATTAGTCACCAACGGCCCTATGCTTATTATGATAGCGGCGGCATTTGGATTTTTGATGGCATGGGGTATTGGTGCAAACGACGTAGCCAATGCAATGGGAACCTCTGTAGGTTCTAATGCCATTACTATTAAACAAGCGATCATTATTGCAATGATCTTTGAGTTCGCCGGTGCTTTTTTAGCCGGTGGTGAAGTCACGAGTACAATTCGAAAAGGTATTATCGACGCAAGTTATTTTACTGATGTACCTGAATTATTGGTATACGGCATGATTGCCTCATTACTTGCTGCGGGTATTTGGTTAGTCGTAGCGTCAGCGTTAGGCTGGCCTGTATCGACAACTCACTCAATTATTGGTGCTATTGTCGGTTTCGCCGCGGTAGGCGTCAGTGCTGATGCTGTTGAATGGGGTAAAGTTGTCGGTATCGTTGGCTCTTGGGTTGTGACACCGGCCATTTCGGGTTTTATTGCTTTTATTATTTTCCAAAGTGTACAAAAGCTGATTTTTAACACCGATGATCCGTTAGCGAGTGCTAAGCGTTATGTGCCTTTTTACATGGCCCTTGCAGGTTTTGTGATGTCACTTGTGACTATCACTAAAGGCTTGTCGCATGTAGGGATAAACTTTTCAACAATTGAAGCGTATGTGCTAGCAACAGCTGTTGCTGCATTAGTGGGTTTTCTAGGTAAAATGGCGATTAGTCGTTTAAAAATGAGCGACAAAGCTGACCTAAAAACCCAGTATGGTAATGTTGAAAAAGTGTTCGCTATTTTAATGGTAGTGACTGCATGTTGTATGGCATTTGCTCATGGTTCTAACGATGTTGCCAATGCGATTGGTCCTTTAGCTGCGGTTGTTTCTGTGGTTGAAAGTGGCGGCGTTATTGGTGCTAAAGCCGTTCTAGCATGGTGGATTTTACCACTGGGTGCTGTTGGTATTGTTATGGGCTTGGCGATTTTTGGTCAACGTGTAATGCAAACCATAGGTAAAAATATTACTCATTTAACTCCAAGTCGTGGTTTTGCTGCTGAATTAGCGGCAGCATCGACGGTTGTGATTGCTTCTGGTACTGGTTTACCTATTTCAACAACGCAAACTTTAGTGGGTGCCGTGTTGGGTGTGGGTATGGCTCGTGGTATCGCAGCAATCAATATTGGTGTGGTGCGTAACATCGTGGTGTCTTGGGTTATTACCCTGCCAGCAGGTGCAGCACTGTCTATTGTGTTCTTCTTTATTATTAAAAATATCTTTAGTTAATATAACGAAGACGCCATGCAGTATTAGCAAAAATGTGAATGCTGAATGTATTTAAGAAGGAAGTCGTATGACTTCCTTCTTGCATTCAGAGCATTTAATAAATAGCATGACGATAAGTTTTCTGAGTTTGGATAAATACCGTGTTAAGAGTACTTTCAATTCTTATATTTTTACTGGCGCCAAATGGCGTATTTGCAGCCCAAGGGCCAACGCGCTTCATTTCTGATGATGTGTTTACCTATATCCACGGTGGACCGGGTACTGAATTTCGTATTATCGGCAGTGTTGAAGCGGGTCAACCTATTACTTTATTAGGTGATACCCAAGGTGACTTCACTCAAATTATCGACCATAAAGGTCGTGAAGGTTGGGTATTAACCAGTTTAGTAACCGATCAGCCTAGTTTTCGTGAACGTTTTCCAGAGATGGAAGCGCAACTAAAACAAGCTAATGAGCAATTAAATAATATTACGCAAAATACTGAAAGTACCGAAGAGTATTTAACGCTGGCGAACGCAAAGGTGACTGAGTTAAGCGCTGAGTTAGCCAAAGCGATTGAAGAACGGGATGTCGCTAAGTCAGAAGTAAAGCAAGTAGCTGATAATCAACGTTACTACATGTGGCAACAAGGTGGATTAATAGCAGGTATCGGGGCTTTAATCGGTATTGTATTGGTATATTTGCCTCGTCCGCAGCGCCGTCAAAAAAGTCGCTGGATGTAATGTCTCCAACAATCATCAGATTGTCATGGATAAGATGACAACACTTGTGTGATAAATCTTATTGCTAAAAAAGGCCAACGATTCAAACGTTGGCCTTTTTTTATGGTGTTTTTTGTTGATAAAATTTATTCATATTTAGTTAGGTTTATTTTTATTTAGTGATTGTTTAACAAATACTTAGTTGGTTTTTGTTGTTTCTATAACACATTTTTTTCATTCATTTCAGTGAGCGTAATCAAACAATCATTAGCAAGTATTTAACTAGAGTGTCCAAGTTCACATTTTGAATGTATAATCGCCGAAAATTAGATCGTACATTGTATACAAAATAAATAATTCGTGAATACAGTGTCCATTCAATAACGATAATAACCATCCTTAACCTGACCTAGATGGAAGCGAATACTATGTTCAAAGCGAGTGAAGTACTGGGCGGTTGCTATGACAATGCCACTCTTGAGGAACTGTTTACTGCAGTGACCAACAACTATATTGTCGATGAAGAGCAATACCTGTCTGAATTAATTAAGCTTGTGCCTTCGTCTGAACAAGATATTGAACAAGTCACACGCCGTGCCCATGAACTCGTCAGTAAAGTTCGTCAGTTTGAGAAGAAAGGCCTTATGGTTGGTATTGATGCATTTTTGCAGCAATACAGCTTAGAAACGAAAGAAGGCATTATCTTAATGTGCTTGGCAGAAGCCTTGCTGCGTATTCCTGATGCAGAAACTGCTGATGCGCTTATTCAAGACAAGTTATCTGGTGCCAAGTGGGATGAACATCTTAATCGAAGTGATTCGTTATTGGTTAACGCTTCAACATGGGGCTTAATGTTAACCGGTAAACTGGTTAAGTTAGATCGCAATACTGATGGTTCGCCAAGTCACATACTCAAACGTCTCGTTAATCGTGTTGGTGAGCCAATGATCCGTCAAGCTATGTTAGCGGCGATGAAGATCATGGGTAAGCAGTTTGTGTTAGGGCGCGATGTTAAAGAAGCCCTTAAAAACAGCGAAGCTAAACGTAAGTTAGGTTATACCCACAGTTATGACATGCTTGGTGAAGCTGCGTTAACGGCCACTGATGCGCTCAAGTACTTTATGGATTATAGCAACGCTATTGATGATTTAGGTGCACAGCAATATGACGTTGGCAACGCTCCAAGACCGACAATTTCTATTAAATTGTCAGCATTGCATCCTCGTTATGAAGTCGCTAATGAAGACCGCGTATTAACAGAACTATACGACTCGGTAGTTAAATTAATTGTTCAAGCCCGCGCCTTGAATATCGGTATTTCTATTGATGCAGAAGAAGTTGACCGCCTTGAGCTGTCGTTAAAGTTGTTTAAGCAACTTTATCAGTCAGAAGCAGCTAAAGGTTGGGGGTTACTGGGCATTGTGGTTCAAGCGTATTCTAAGCGTTGTTTACCTGTGTTGTGTTGGTTAACACGTCTTGCTAAAGATCAAGGTGATGAAATTCCACTTCGCTTGGTTAAAGGTGCTTACTGGGATAGCGAGCTTAAATGGGCCCAACAAGCTGGCGAAGCAGGTTACCCTCTGTATACCCGTAAAGCGGGCACTGATGTGTCTTATTTAGCCTGTGCACGCTATTTATTGTCTGATGCCACTCGCGGTGCTATTTATCCACAATTTGCCACCCATAATGCGCAAACCGTCGCGAGCATTGATGCTATGGCGGGCGATCGCTTATACGAATTTCAACGTTTACACGGTATGGGCCAAGAGCTATACGACACTATGTTAGCTGAAAGCGGTGCTAAGGCTGTGCGTATTTATGCCCCTATTGGCGCTCATAAAGATTTACTGCCGTATTTAGTCCGTCGCTTACTGGAAAATGGTGCCAATACCTCATTTGTGCATAAACTTGTTGACCCTAATACGCCAATTGAGAGTTTAGTGGTTCATCCACTGGTGACATTATTGGGCTACAAGAGCTTAGCGAATCGTAAAATTGTTCAACCAGCTGATATTTTTGGTGCAGAACGTAAAAACTCTAAAGGATTAAACATGAATATTATTTCTGAGTCAGAGCCATTTTTTGCTGCACTAGACACATTTAGCGATACCCAGTGGACCGCAGGCCCGCTGGTCAATGGCAAAACCTTAACCGGCGAAGTGCAAACTGTGGTCAGTCCATACGACACCTCATTAACGGTAGGTACTGTTGCTTTTGCTGATGCTAATGCCATTGAACAAGCCATTGCGAGTGCTGATGCTGCTTTTGGTGGTTGGGCTCGTACTGCGGTTGAAACGCGTGCCAATGCACTGCAAAAGTTGGCCGATTTACTCGAAGAGAATCGTGAAGAACTGATTGTGTTATGTACTCGTGAAGCGGGTAAGAGCATTCAAGACGGCATTGATGAAGTTCGCGAAGCAGTCGATTTTTGTCGTTACTACGCCGTTCAAGCTAAGAAAATGATGGCCCAGCCAGAATTGCTTCCAGGCCCAACAGGTGAGTTAAACGAACTGTTTTTACAAGGTCGCGGGATTTTTGTGTGTATCAGCCCATGGAACTTCCCACTCGCTATTTTCTTAGGCCAAGTCTCTGCAGCCCTTGCTGCAGGTAATACGGTTATTGCCAAGCCTGCAGAGCAAACCTGTTTAATCGGTTATCGCGCTGTGCAACTGGCACATCAAGCCGGTATTCCTACCGATGTGTTGCAATTCCTTCCAGGAACTGGCGCTGTGGTTGGTTCTGCAATCACTGCTGATGAACGTATTGGCGGTGTGTGTTTTACTGGTTCCACTGGCACGGCTAAATTGATTAACCGTACCTTGGCTAATCGCGATGGTGCAATTATTCCATTGATCGCTGAAACTGGCGGTCAAAATGCCATGGTAGTTGATTCAACCTCACAACCAGAGCAAGTGGTAAATGATGTTGTATCATCATCATTTACCAGTGCAGGTCAGCGTTGTTCGGCATTACGAGTATTGTTTTTGCAAGAAGATATTGCCGATCGCGTCATTGAAGTGATGAAAGGTGCGATGGAGCAGTTAGTCATTGGCAACCCAAGTTCTGTGAAAACAGACGTAGGCCCAGTGATTGACGCAACTGCCAAAGCTAACTTGGATGCTCATATTGATCATATTAGCCAAGTAGGTAAGTTGATAAATAAACTTGAGTTACCTGCTGGTACTGAAAAGGGCCATTTTGTTGCGCCGACAGCGGTTGAAATCAATTCGATAAAAATGCTTGAAAAAGAGCATTTTGGACCGATTTTGCATGTTATCCGTTATAAAGCGGCTGATTTAGGCAAAGTGATTGATGAAATTAATAGTACTGGATTTGGCTTAACTTTGGGGATCCATAGCCGTAACGAAGGCCATGCGTTAAACCTTGCTGATAAAGTCAATGTGGGTAATGTGTATATTAACCGCAACCAAATTGGCGCCGTTGTTGGTGTGCAGCCATTTGGTGGTCAAGGATTATCGGGTACAGGCCCTAAAGCCGGTGGTCCACATTACTTAACCCGTTTTGTAACTGAAAAAACTCGTACCAATAACATTACCGCAATTGGCGGCAATGCGACGTTATTATCATTAGGTGATACAGACGAATAACGGAGTGAGTTACTCAAGTTGACTAAGCCCACTTCTCGTGGGCTTTTTGTTATTATGCCGCCTCGGGTTTTGTTAACTTGTTTGCGGTTATTTACTTTTGGATTGGAATGTTATTGCGTTTTAAACCACGACTGACATTGCTACACAATTTACCAAAGCGACTGATATCACCAAATGAAGGCGTTATGCCTTGGTTAATCGCTGATTCCCAGTAGGTGAGTTCCGCATCAACAAGCTCCAATAGTTTTTTTGGGCAACCAACACAGGTATTGGCTGGACCACAGCGAAAGATATCAGCTGAATCTAATGGAAAAGTCTGTTTTACTTGGGCAATGAGTTGCTTCATCGCGCTGATCCTATCGGGTTTGTGCTGCATATTTCACCTATGATGATGAAGTCGCGGCTGTTATCGCTAGCCGGTAACTTGATGATTTACAGTCATGGAATAGGTCAATTAATCGTTCAGTGAGAACTTTCACAATAACAAATCAGCCAAAGGGCAATATTAACGTAAATCAATTTTTTGCTGTAAAAATAGCGATTAATCGATAAATTGATTATGTTTATGTAAAATATTTGTAGCATTTTTTGAGGTTTAGAATAAAAAACGCTCTGGAAGCAAAGAAGTCTAGACGTCTAGATTGACAGTGGTGAAGAGTTCTCTTATTCTTGGCACAACTTGTTATGATGCGACTGCAATATTTAGCAGCATTCACTGTGTTGTTAAATAATCACCGATGACCGAGATTGAGTCGTACTCGCTTTTCTCATCCGACAATCCCAATTCGTTAAGATAAAGAGAGATCACTTTGACTAAAGCTACTTCATCAGCCACCACGGAGCCAAATAGCCCCGCATCGTTTGTGGCATTATTACCATTATTTTTGTTTTTAGGATTATTCATTGGCGCTGGCTTATATTTTCAAAGTCAGGGTATTGATTATGCCTTCTACCAATTACCCAGTGTGATTGCTATTTTACCTGCCATTGTATTGGCAATATTGTTATCAAAACAGCGCATCAATAATGCGATAGAAACCTTTATTGAAGGGATTGGCCACAGCAATATTATTGCTATGTGTTTAATTTATTTATTAGCGGGAGCTTTTGCTGCAGTGGCTAAAGCCACTGGTGGTGTTGATGCTACTGTTGCACTTGGCTTATCGTTTATTCCATCTAATCTATTGCTACCGGGCTTTTTCGTTATTGCCGCTTTTATTGCAACCTCGATGGGCACATCGATGGGCACGATTGCTGCGGTAGCTCCTGTGGCATTAGGCGTGGCTGATCAAGCGCAAATTGATTATGCCTTAATGGCGGGGGCAGTCATGTCGGGCGCATTATTTGGTGACAATTTATCGATTATTTCTGATACTACGATTGCGGCAACGCGTACTCAAGGTTGCGAAATGAAAGACAAGTTCCGTGAGAATTTAGTGTTTTCGATCCCTGCGTCGATCCTCACCTTGATTGCTTTTTCGTTTGTTGGTCAGGGCCAAGCAGATATTGCAGCTCAGGACATCGAAATCTTAAAAGTATTACCGTATTTAACCATTCTGGTGTTGGCTGTGGCCGGGTTAAACGTATTTGTTGTCTTGTCCCTCGGAATAGTATTAGCCGGTGTGACAGGCGTGCTGAGCTCTGATTATAGTGTTATCCAATTTGGTAATGATATTTACACTGGCTTTACTAATATGCAGGAAATTTTTATTCTGTCGATGCTAGTGGGTGGCTTAGCGGCATTAATGCAGAAACAAGGTGGATTAATCTTTGTCAGTAACCAAATTGAAGCCTTAATCCGTCGTTTTTCTAAAGCTAATGGTGAAGCATCAAGCCGAGCGGCAGAGCTAGGAATGGCCGCTATTGTTGCCGCGACGAACACTTGCGTGGCTAACAATACCGTGTCGATTGTGGTAACGGGTGATATTGCTAAAGAGCTTGCTGAAAAACATGGCGTTTCGCCAAAACGCGCGGCGAGTATTTTAGATATTTTTGCTTGTATCATTCAGGGATTAATCCCCCATGGTGCCCAAGCATTATTAATTGCCTCGGTGTTTACCATTAGTCCATTAGTGGCAGTATCTAATGCTTGGTACTGTATGATTTTGGCCGTTATTGCTGTGATTATCGTGATTTTTCGTAAACGAGTCTAATCGGCTATACGCTCAATAATCCACTGGTTTCATTGGCTCAAGCAAGTAAACGTCAGCTATGGAGTCGACAATGCCCAATCTTAAACGATTGGGCATTGTTTTATGGGGCTATTGATTATCGGCTTTTACTTTTGTACTTTACGCGTTAATATCCCGCACCCATTTTTTGTATAAGTATCGAACAGTGACGAGTAGAGTCCGTAATTATGATTTACATCTAGTGATTGTATTTATGTCATTGGCGGCGGCAGTTATTGGCTCTTTTGGTGTCGCAAGTGCGCTCATTGCTAAAGTGGACAGTATCAGCGTAGAGATGTTAATGATCCGCCCTGACGCCCTTGGAAACTATATGAATTCATCGTTTGCTGTGGTGTTTAATTTATCACTGCTAGCCAGTGGTTCATGTTTCTTACTGGCGATGGTCGCTGTGTTTAATATTTTCCCTGATTTAATCAGCCGTTATATCGCTGTTCTTGGTGGTGTGGTGGGGATCAGTATTGTATTAATGGGTGTATTTCCGATTAACTTTTTAGAGTTACATCGCAAAGTGTCGACGCTTTATTTACTCAGCTCTCTGGTATTGCACAGTATTTGCTTAGTGGATTATTTCAAACCAGGCAGCACGATGACCAAACGAATGCTTACCTTGAGCATTATTTCCTTATGTAGCGGCTTTGTATTGCTGATGCTGCTTGATTGGAGTCAGCTTGATTTTAGCGAGTGTTCAGCCGATTTTCCTCAATATTGTGTGGTGTCCTTATCCATGTGGTCATTAACCCAGGCAAATATTTTATGGTGTGTTTGCTTAGGATTAAGCTTGCTAAAAACCATTAGAACGCAACAAAATAACCTGTATAAATTAATCTAATCCCGTTTGTTACTGTGTATTATTACTTGAGCATCGTTTATGACATCAATGCGACTAAGCCACTATTTAGCTGTGTGTGGTGTGGCTTCAAGACGCCAAGCCGCACGACTGATTGACAGTGGCCGAGTGAGCGTTAATCATCAATTAGCCCAGCATAGCGATCGAGTAAAACTGTCTGAAGCGGTAACGGTTTTGGTTGATGGTCAACCGATTTTGCCGGTGCAACCCAAACAGTATTTTATCTATCATAAACCTGTTGGGATTGATTGCCGCTTATTAGCCGATGATCCCCATAGCTTACTGCATGTGTTGCCCGAATCGCCAAGGTTATATCCCGCTGGGCGTTTGGATAAAGATTCTCGCGGATTATTATTACTCACCAATGATGGTCAATTAACTCAAGCATTAATGCATCCTGATTTTTATCATCCGAAGACCTATGTTGTTCAAGTGAATAAACCTATTAAGCCAGAATTTTTACTGATGATGGCTCAAGGTGTGCAATATGGCGATGTGCACACACGACCTTGTGATATTAGAGCATTGAGCCCTGCGGCGGATGAAGACAGATTTAACATAGTCTTAACCCAAGGGTTAAATCGACAAATACGCCGTATGTGTCAGGCACTAGGCTATAAGGTAGTAGATTTAATTCGCACCCAGTTACTGGATGTGTGTCTTGATGATCTAGCAGAAAAAACAATGCGGCCATTAACGGCCGCAGAGTTATTGAGTCTTCAACGCTCAGTAAACTGAGCATAGGGTTAAATGGTCATTATTTAACAATGTCCATTTCAGCTAATAAGTTGTCAGCATTATCTAAATACTGCATGACCCAAAGCATATAACGACTATCTACTTGGATTGAACGGTTGGTTTGTGGATCATATCCCCAGTCACCAATGATACTCTCGTACACGCCGTCAAACAGTAAACCGACCAATTCGGCGCGGCCATTTAAGGTCGGAGAACCTGAATTACCGCCAGTAGTGTCTAAGGTTGACAAGAAATTAACCGGCACAGAGTCAATCGCTTTAACATAATAGTCGCCGTATTGTTTTTGCTTAATTAGCTCAAGCTCTTTAGCTGGCGCATCAAATGGATCTATACCCGTGTCTTTAGCCAAAATACCTTCTAAACGCGTAAACGGCACCGCAACTAATCCATCCTGTGGCGAGTAACCTTTCACATTGCCGACAGTCACACGTAGACTTGAGTTCGCATCAGCATACACAGGTTTACCTTGCTCGCGGTTATAGGCAATGATCGCATCCATATACTGTGGACGCACTTTCATTAATTCACCTTCTAACTGCTTTTGCTGTTTTTCTCGCGCCATATCGGCGTCAAAGGTTTGTACTGCATACTGAATGAATGGATCATTTGAGGCGGTAAAGTCTGCAACCGATTTATTCATCCATGCTAAGCGAGTCGCTTTGTCATTTAGCTTGGTATTGGCATACATATTGTCGAGTGTTTTGGCCAATGCTTTAGCGTCAAACTTATCGCTAATACCAAAGGCTTTGTCTAACGATGCTAAACGTTGTTTTGCAGGTAATGCCGCATAGCGGGTAAGTAAGTCTGCGAGAAGTGCTTTATCTACACTGGCTGCATAACGGCGATCAATTCGCTCCATGCTTGAGGTAAAGTTAGTCATGTCGCGGTCTTGATAACCTGGTTCACGTTCCATATCCGCTAAGGTTTTTTCATGGGCTAAGCGATATAAATTACGCGCAGTGGTCACCATAGTGGTGTAACCAATATAGCCTAGCAACATATCACGCTGCTGATCTTGTTGGCTCTTAGCGACCAGTTTTTCTAAGCTTGATAAGGTTTTGCCATATTGTTGCTGGCGTTTTTTGTCTTGGTTAATCCAGTTAGCTAAATCAGTTTCAACTTTTACGCGCTCAGCAAGCATGGATGATTTACCATAAAACTCAATCATAGAGGTAAAGTTTTTAGCATAATTGGCTAAGCCAGCAATTAAGCTTTCGTATTTAATACGCTCATCGCTGCCCTCTGCTGCAGTCTGTTTGATGATATCAATCATGCTTTCTTGCAGCTCTTTACCCTGCGGATAAGCCCAGCCAAATTGATTTTTAACTTCATCTGCAGTGCGATATCGATTTGTACGGCCAGGGTAGCCCGCAACCATGACGAAATCGCCATCACTAACGCCTTTAGCTGATACTTTTAAAAAGCTTTTTGGCTCATAGGGAACGTTATCTTTACTGAAATCAGCAGGCTTACCATCTTTTGATACGTAAGCACGATAAAACGAAAAGTCACCGGTATGACGTGGCCACATCCAGTTATCGATATCGCCACCGTATTTACCCACGCTAGCGGCTGGGTTGTAGGCTAAACGCACATCGCGTATTTCTAACTGTTTAACCAAATAATATTCTAGGCCACCATGGAAACTATAAACTTGGCAACGGTAACCATCTTCTTTTTCACATTCAGCAACTAAGGTTTTTTCTTGTAGCTCAATACCTTTATAAAAGTCATTGCCTACTTTATCCATTTGGCCAGCGGTAATTTTATCGGTTACCTTAGTTACGGCTTCGGTAACGAAAATACGAGACCCCGGTGTTGCAGGTAATTCTTCGGCATAGGTCTTTGCTAAGAAGCCATCTTTAAGCAAGTTTTTTTCAGGGGTTGAATTGTACTGAATTGCGCCATAAGCACAGTGGTGGTTGGTGACCACTAAGCCCTTAGGCGATACGAATGAAGCGGTACAACCACCAAGGCTGATCACGGCATTCATTGGAAACTCAGTCAATTTAGAAATTGAATCAGCGCTGATCTCTAAGCCTTTTGCTTTAAGCTCATCAGCCATTGCGGGAAGTTGATGTGGCTGCCACATACCTTCATCTGCCGACGCGCCAAAGCTGGCTGCAATAGCGACAGTTAATAACCATTTTTTCATTATATAATTCCGTTTAGGGTTTAGCGTGCGATGAATATTATTGCTGTTGTCTCTAATTTTTTGCTTAATTCTTGTTTCATCATGGCTAATGTTGGTAGTCCATAAAACAAAAAAGTCAGGCTAAGCCTGACTTTAACAAATGTTTAACCATCTTAAAAGCGTTTGAAAAACTCGCTTACAAATCCGGTTAATCAGTTAGTTCATTTAGGTTAATGCCACTATTAACTGAGCAATAACAATTAATATACCGAGTAAACCTGCGACAACAAGCCCTAAAGTACCACCAGATACTTGATAACCGCCCAATTGCTGTGAGCGTTGTTTTAATGCCATTGCAATGGGCAAGAAGATGATCATCACTACCAATGGGATAGCAGCAAAACCAAGGACTTTAAAAAAGCCGTCGGGGTAATAAAGCGCGCACAATAGAGGTGGTATAAAGGTCATTAACCAGGTTTTTGCACGTCCAGCAGCATCGTCGTTGGCTCGCGTGAGCTCGGCTATGTAATCGAACAAGCTCATGGTGACACCTAAAAATGAAGTAATTAATGCGAGGTTAGCAAATAAATCAATAGCTTGGCTTATAATTTGTGATTGGGCTAAGCTTTGTAAGGCGGTAACAAGTTTAGGTAATGAACCTCCAAAGCTATGTACTGTTTCACCACCTAAAGAGCCTAAGGTCACTAATAACCATAGAATGTAACAAATCAGCGGAATGGTTGAGCCAATTAAGAGCACTTTTCTAAGAGAAACGGCATTACCTTCTAAGTAGCGCACAATGGTAGCAATACACACATGGAAACCAAATGAGGTGAACACCACAGGAATAGCCGCTAACCATAATTGCTGCAGCGCAGTGCCTGAAGCGACTTCGGTTGAATAATTGTTTAATGCACTGATTAGGTTAACGTCGGGTAATAGAAATGCCACCACAATGACCAGTAACACCACCATAGAAGTAAACAAAATACGTGATACTTTATCAATCCATTTTACGCCAATGGCAATTAATCCGCCAAAAATAACCGTAAACAGTATGACTGCCACTTGGTTGCTCATGTTTATGCCAATGGGCTGTAAACGGGTTTCTAATAGCGACGACCCTCCCATCAAATACACCATAGTCAGAGCGAACAATAAGCTGAGAAAAGAACCTCCTTGGATTAGCTGGCCGACTTTACCCAGGGTTTTACCGGTAATGGCATGAACATTATCGCCGATACCAGAGTGAAGATTAATTTCTAGCATCAATAATGAGGTATAAGCGGATAGGCCCCAAATGACCACGAGTAAAATTAATGCTGGGATTATGCCTAATGCCGCTGTTGCTAATGGCAGCGCAAGCATGCCACCCCCAATTGCAGTCCCTGCTACAATCGAAATAGAGCCTAAAGTTTTAAAATTCACCGAAAACGTCCTGTCTAATTATTATTTTATTTGTGTCGGACATTAGCAGAAGGGTGACAGAGCAGGCAAGGATCTTTGATGGTTATAGGCTAACAGCTGCGTTTATAAACAATTACTCAACATTTAGCTAAACGGTTTTACACTATGATTTTGCAATAGCGTATCATTACGACAGTACTGCGTTAAGCTCTTTACTGTATCAATGCGTTGATTAAATCTAATCATAAGCTATAATGCCCATCGTTTTAGGGGAGTAGCTAACCTAAGCATATCGACACGATATGATTAGGAGTAAGTGTCAACATACTTGGCCTCATGCCATGGTACTTACGGCAAAATTATTGATGTTAATGATTTCGCCATGCAAGACCTAAGCACTGTCACTGCATCAAGGGGTATGCGGCGGTCTGTGCTTAGTCGTCATTTACCCCTAGGATTATCACATTGGAAGCTTTATTTGCCTCAACCTTTACTGTTGCTATTGCTGAAATCGGCGACAAAACTCAATTATTGGCTTTACTACTCGCTGTAAGATTCAGCAATAAAACGGCTATCATATTAGGCATTCTACTTGCCACGTTATTAAACCATTTTCTTGCTGCATGGATTGGTCAATGGGCCATTGCTTGGATTGATCCTCAATGGGCCACCTATTTGGTAGCCGGTTCATTTTTTGCCATTGCTTTATGGGTGCTCATACCCGATAAAATGGATGACGATGATAACCGTTTTTATAAATTAGGTGCTTTTACTGCGACGTTTATTTTGTTTTTTATCGCCGAAATTGGTGACAAAACACAAATCGCTACTGTCGTCTTAGCGGCAAAATATCAATCATTAACCTGGGTTGTTATCGGCACCACATTGGGTATGCTCATTGCTAATGTCCCTGTAGTATTAGCAGGTCATTTTAGTGCGAACAAACTACCAATGAAGCTTATTCATCGCGGTTGTGCCGTGCTATTTGCACTGCTTGGTGTCGCGACACTCATGTGGTAAATGGAGGTTCAATGCCCGATAGACGACTGCTTGATGCACAAACTGCTCGAGGATTACCTTGGGTGGTTGCCATTGCTTTTTTTATGCAGTCGCTTGACGGGACAATCCTCAATACCGCTTTACCCGCAATGGCCAATGACTTAAACGAAGATCCGCTGCGCATGCAAGGCGTCATTATCGCTTACATGCTCACGGTTGCTCTGTTGATCCCCGCTTCCGGTTGGATTGCAGATCGCTTTGGTACTAAGAAAATCTTCTTTGGTGCCATCCTATTGTTTAGTTTTGGTTCATTGCTTTGTGCATTGTCGCATTCGTTGGACATGTTAATTGGCGCTAGAGTCATTCAGGGCTTGGGTGGTGCGTTAATGCTGCCCGTTGGTCGGCTAGTTGTGCTGCGGGCGTACCCGCGTTCTGAGTTGGTGCGGATCATGGGCTTTATCACCATCCCCGGTTTACTCGGTCCTTTAATTGGTCCAGTGATGGGCGGTTGGATGGTGCAATATCTCACTTGGCATTGGATCTTTTTGATTAACTTACCTGTCGGCATTGTGGGGTGTTATGCGGTTTGGAGGTTTATTCCTGACCTTCGTGGTAAGGAAAGGTCGCGTTTCGATACCCTAGGCTTTTTGTTGTTTGGTGCGGCGATGTTGTTGATTACCGTTGCTATGGAAGGATTAGGTGAACTGCATCTGCCACACTTGCGAGTGATGTTGCTGTTGTTTGGTGGTATGGCATGCTTAATTGCCTATTGGCTTCGAGCAGGGCGAATTGATCAGCCACTGTTTTCCCCATTATTGTTCCAAACCAGAACATTTGCTATAGGTCTGTTTGGTAATCTGTTTGCTCGTTTGGGCAGTGGTGCATTGCCTTTTTTGGTGCCATTGTTGCTGCAAGTCGCTTTGGGTTATTCACCATCTCAGGCGGGAATGAGTATGCTGCCATTGGCTGCTGCGGCAATAATGGCCAAATCAGTGGCTCGTCCCATTATTGAACTTTTAGGTTATCGATTTGTATTAACCGCTAATACACTGGCTCTGGGATTGATGCTGGCGAGCATAGGCTTAGTTAACGAGCACACCCCTTATTGGTTGTTACTGGGCGTGTTGGCCTTCATGGGCGCGATTAACTCATTGCAGTTTACCGCAATGAATGCCGTGACTTTAATCGATCTTGATGATGCTAGTGCCAGTAGCGGTAACAGCCTATTGTCGGTAGTCGGGCAATTATCATTAAGTTTGGGAGTTGCCTGTGCCGGTGCTTTACTCGGTGGTTTTAGTGCCAATATTGGTAGCGATAACGCCGCGACAGTACTTGGGGCGTTCCAGCTCACTTTTGTGACAGTCGGCGTGATGACTATGCTAGCCGCCGTGATTTTTTCGCAGTTATCTAAAGATGATGGCCGTTTGATAAGCGATTCATAATGGTACATCATCTTGCCATTTTCTGATAAAAATCTTTATTTTCAATCTATTGTTGTTTAATTAAATCGTCCTGTGATTCGCATTGAATTTGTTATTTATAACGTGGTTTTGTCACCCAAATCATGCTCTATACATGATGCTGTTTGACATTAATTACCATCACTCTGTTTGTTTTTTGTGCAGCCCTGCACATACTTAATTTTATAATTGCTTAAAATGTAAGCATGCATAAGCGTTGTTGATAGGCGTGTGCAGTTAAATGTGTAATCGCATGTTAAAGGAGCCACGATATGGATATGAAGAAACATGGTTTATCAATAGGCATAAACCGAATTGAAAATGTGTTTTTTGTGACATTAAAAGCAACGGGCACACTAACCCACGAAGACTATCTCGTCATTACCCCTATGTTAGAAGGGGCTTTAAGCCAAGTTAATCAACCTAAAGTGAGTTTGTTTCTCGACGCCACTGAACTTGAGGGCTGGGATTTACGCGCTGCTTGGGATGATTTATCACTGGGATTAAAGCACAAATCTGAGTTTGAAAGAGTGGCTATTTGGGGCAATAAAAATTGGCAAGAATGGGCGGCCAAAATCGGTAGTTGGTTTATCGCGGGCGAGATTAAATATTTCGAAGATGAAGATGACGCATTGAAATGGCTGCGTTACTAAATTCGCATAGCAGGTATAAGCCAATCTTTAGTCGCGACTATTGATGAGCTTCTTGTGCAGTGTGTTGTTCGTAAAAAAGCCCTAGGAATATAAAAAATATTCACTAGGGTTTTAGGACGCTACAAATAACTTATGCAGTTGTATTAATATTATGGCCACTGTTGCCTACGGGTTGCGGCGCTGGTGCTAGTGCAGCTTCGATGAGTTGCAATGCCATTTGTCCTTCAGCTTTTTGCTGATCTTTAGCCATAACGGCAACTTTTAAGCTGTTGCCTGAATCAATCGTTGTAGGCATTGAAGAAGGTGAGTTAATGCTAAGTGACATGATTAACCTTAATATAAAAAACCAATGGTATAAGTATAACGGCCGAAAACCCAAAGACTTGATTATTTTTTATCAAAAATAACGCGAGATGCTTTTTTTGATTATAGGTTGTGCACAACCAATGTTATGATTAACCCATATTAGTGGTTAGTGGAGTTTGACCTATGTCTAGCAAAGTGCTTAATGAATCTCAATTACCTTCAGTGCAAAACCCGCTAGCACTTGAAAACCAAGTGTGTTTTTCGTTGTATAGTGCGACTAATGCAATGATCCGCGCCTATCGGCCATTGTTAGATGAGTTATCACTAACTTATCCGCAATATTTAGTGATGATGGTGTTGTGGAAAGAGCCAGGAATTAGTGTCAAAACCTTAGGTGAAAAATTACACCTTGATTCTGGAACCTTAACGCCCTTGTTAAAACGCCTAGAAAGCAAAGGTTTAGTGAGCCGTGGTCGCAGTGAATTAGATGAACGGGTGCGAGTGCTGCATGTTACCGAGCAAGGCCAACAATTATATCAACAAGCCTTGAGTATTCCTGAGCAAATGCGCTGTAAAGTGGGTGGCACTATTGAGGACTTACAGCAACTCAAACAACTGTGTGATCACGCTTTTATGATGTTAAATTCTGGAGAGGCAAACAGCTGTGAAATGTGACTATTTTGAGCGTGGCGATTGTTTGTCATGCCGCAATATTCAACTGCCAATGGTTGAGCAAGTAAATGTAAAACAGCAAAAATTAACGGATTTGTTTCGTGACATGTCGGTTAAACAATGGTTTTCACCGATATTAAGTGCAGAATCTGGCTTTCGTAATAAAGCCAAAATGGTGGTATTAGGTGCCGCTCATGAGCCTATTTTAGGATTGGTTAATCCACAAGGGGAGCCGATCAGTTTATGTGATTGTTCGTTATACCCTAAAGATATGCAATTGTTATTACACCGTTTAGAGCGATTTGTGCAGCAAGCGGGTGTGCCTCCTTATCGAGTCGATAAGGCCAAAGGTGAGCTCAAATTTATTTTGCTGACTCGTAGTCAAAGTAGTGGCCAGTTTATGCTGCGTTTTGTTTTGCGTAGCGATAACGCGATCGCGCGAATTGAACGAGAATTACCGCAGTTACTGCAAGAATTTCCTCAAATTACCTTAGTGTCGGCTAATATTCAGCCGATTCATATGGCTATTTTAGAAGGTGAAAGAGAAATCTTTTTAACCGAAACTACGCGCTTAGAAGAACAACTGAATCATGTGCCGTTATTTATTCGGCCAAAAAGCTTTTTTCAAACAAATCATGACGTTGCGGCGCAGTTGTATCAGATTGCAAGGGAGTGGGTTACTGAGTTTAAACCTAACTATATTTGGGACTTATTCTGTGGTGTCGGCGGTTTTGGGTTGCATTGTGCTGATCATCAAATTCGCTTAACGGGTATAGAGATTGAATCAGAAGCAATAGAATGTGCCATCTTGTCAGCCAGCAAACTTGGGCTGACACAAGTTGATTTTAGTGCTCTTGATTCAACCCATTTTGCACAAGGGCAATCAGCTGAAGTCAAACCCGATCTTATTATTGTTAACCCACCGCGGCGAGGATTAGGTAAAACCTTATGCGATTCATTGAGCGAGTTTGCGCCCAAAGCCATTGTGTATTCTAGCTGTAATCCACACACCTTAATGACAGATTTAGCCTGTATTACGGGTTATGAAATTACCAAAGTACAAATGTTTGATATGTTTCCTCATACGGATCATTTTGAGGTATTGGTTATGTTAGAGCTGCTGCAATAGGCCGAGTTAATCTCAACGTTGAGTTGATATAAAGCATGTAAGCCACGCTCAGAATATTTGAGGCATTTCATCGCAAGCTGGTGGTTTTTATTGCTGACAAGTTGAGGTAATACGATTTAGCCGAATAATGGATTATTTGATAAATGTTTATTTTCTCCAACTAAGCTTTGTGGCACTACACGATGACTCTACCTAACGAGAAAATATAAGTTGCTGATAAATATTAGTATTATGTATGGTGATGGGGGCATTTTTTTATTGTCATAAAAATGCCATCTCATTGTCATAGCATTGTTAATCACTATAAAAAGGTATTCGGACAATGTGGCAAATATTTACTCGCTTTTTAGCATTAGGTCTAATCAGTTTTGGCGGCCCTGCAGCGCATATAGGCTACTTCAGAAAAGTTTTTGTTGACGATCAGCAATGGTTAGACAGTAAACAGTACTCAAGCTTTGTTGCCCTAAGTCAGTTTATGCCGGGGCCAGGTTCCAGTCAGGTTGGTTTTGCAATTGGTTATCATCGTGGTGGTCTATTAGGTGGTCTTGCTGCCTTTTTAGGTTTTACCTTACCGTCTTTTTTATTGATGTTTTTATTTGCCGTTACCAGTGCACAATGGCTCGAGTTGACTGCTGTTGCGGGTGCCATCCATGGTTTAAAACTACTCGCTGTCGTGGTTGTTGCTGAAGCAACTTTGTCAATGTTCACCCAATTCTGTCAACGAAAAACCGCTAAAATACTTATGGCAGCAACAGCTGTTGCCATCATTTTAATGCCGTCATTATTAATGCAAATTGGGGTGTTAATTGTGGCAGCGATTGTTGGAGTCATGTTGATGACTCGAGGCGACAGTATTACGCCAGACAACCCTCCGATAGAGCTTAATTATGTTTGGTTAGGGCTATTTATTACAGTAATAGTGGCATCTTTATATTTTATTAATCAACCAGATAGCCTAGGACAAATTTTTGCACAATTCTTCCAAGTTGGAAGTTTAGTCTTTGGTGGCGGACATGTGGTTTTACCCTTACTTGAAACTAGTGTTGGCGAATACATTACTGCCGATCGTTTTCTCAGCGGTTATGCGCTTGCACAAGCCATCCCTGGGCCAATGTTTACTCTAGCTACTTTTTTAGGCGCTGATTTATGGTTAGAGTCACCTATTTTAGGGGCGATAGTTGCCACGCTGGCTATTTTTCTTCCTGGATTTTTACTGATGCTGGTGGGGTTAAAAAGCTGGCATAGCATTAGCCAACGTCCTGCAATTGCGGGGGCGTTAGCAGGTGTCAATGCTGCCGTTGTGGGATTATTGCTGGCAGCACTTTATCAGCCAGTATTCACAAGTGCGGTAATCTTGCCGCAGGACATGGCATTAGTGATTATTGGTTTTAGTGTATTAAAAGTCTTTAAGCCAAGCCTTGTATGGTTAGTCATAGGATTTGCAGCAATGGGTAGTGGGTTGTCTATGTTGTAAAACGGTTATTATATTGTACGTTTTGCGATAGGCCGCACTTTTTTGAGTAGTCATAGTTTGTTAATGTAACCATTTATAATAAATAGACTATTATATTTGTAGACTATTATCTTAAAAGACCTTCAAAAGGCTACCACTATGCTGAGATCTTCATTACGCAATAAACTATTGGGGTTATCGTTAATTCCGCTAACGTTGATCCTCACAGTATTACTGAGCATTTTTTACGTTAACGAAGGTGCATCGCTGAAAAGAGATATTGATAATTTTCGCAGTGAATTAATTTCAGAACGCAAAAATCAACTTAAAGAATCTGTTCAGATTGCCCAGGGAGTCGTTGAATATGAACTCTCTTTGGGTGATAAAGGTAATGTTAATGCGGCATTACGAGACTTACGTTTTGGCACAGCAGGGTATTTTTTTATCTATGATGATGCGGGGATGAATATTTTTCATCCGACTATGCCTGAACTTGAAGGCCAAAACAAAATTGACATGGCCGATCCCAATGGCACTAAAATTATTGTTGGGCTATTAGATGCCGCTAAATCCGGGAGCGGTAATTTTTCTTATTATTACAAAAAGCCTGGTAGAGAACAGTTAGTTGAAAAACTCGGTTTCGCGGTAATGGTCCCCAATACCCATTGGATGTTAGGCTCTGGCGCTTACATTGATGATATTGAAGAGTCTATTGCGGCTTATGAAACCTATAAAACTGAAGAGATGAATCAAAAAGCATTCTTATTTTTATTAATTGCTTTGGGTTTAACAGGGATAACTGCTTTTGCTGTAGTCATTATGGCCCATAGAATGGTGGTGCCTATCCAAAATATGGCTAGCTCATTAAATGATATCGCCAAAGGTGAGGGTGATTTAACTAAACGTCTTGAGATAACAAGCATTGATGAGATCGGCCAGTTAGGCAGTGCTTTTAACCTGTTCATTGACAAGTTACAGAATATTATTGGTGATGTAGCGGGGGCGACTGATAGGGTTAAACATGCAGCGCAAAGCATTAGTGGTCAAACAGTGTCAATGACTGAGCAGCTTTATAATCATAACAATGAAATTGATCAGGTTGTGACCGCGATTACTGAAATGTCTGCGACCGCTCATGATGTGGCTCATAATACTAATATGGTTGCTGAAGCAACACATGCGGCTTCTGATAACGTCGGAAAAGCGCAAGACTGTGTCGATACATCATTAACTGAAGTGTCTAATTTGATGACCCAAATTGACAATGCCGCCGCCAATGTGAAGTCATTAAGTGAGCAGTCGAAAAAGATTAACTCAGTGCTGAGTGTGATCGGTGGAATTGCAGAGCAAACCAATTTACTGGCACTTAATGCGGCCATTGAAGCTGCCCGAGCTGGCGAGCAAGGTCGAGGCTTTGCTGTGGTTGCTGATGAAGTCAGAAATTTAGCCAGTCGCACTCAAACCAGTACCGTCGAAATTAATGAAATGCTGTCTGAACTGCATAAGTTAGTCACCAAAGCGGTACAAGCCATGGAACAGAGCCAAGCCAGTTGTTTAAGTTCAGTTGAGTCTTCTAGGGCCATTTCTGAAAGTTTAGGCGCTGTTACCTCATCAGTGACCAGCATTAATGACATGAGTACTCAAATAGCTACAGCAGCTACCGAACAAAGCTCAGTAACCGAAGAAATTAATCGTAATATTAATTCAGTGCAAGAGATTGTGAATACGCTATTAGCGGCCAGTCAAGATGCTTCTGATATGAGCAAAACGGTGGCCAATGAAGGCTCTACGCTTTCTAAGTTAGTCGGTCAATTTAAAATATAATAGTGACTGTTATTGGGTTGGAAAATGAACCTTAAGGGTTCATTTTTTTTCATCATAATCTGAAGTGTTTTTTCACTATTATGGGTATTTTTTGGCATTATCAGTCAGCCATTCCTAGGCTTAATTCTTAACCGAATCCTTATTCAATCTTTTGTGGAAGTTGTTATACAACAATATGGCGTACATTTAGTCGTTACACTCACGGTTATGGTTTTTCTGATATTGATTCAGTGAAATATATTCGTCATTTGTTTATTAATAATCATCCTTCCGGTCTAGGTTTAGCGCCTATCATGAGGTAAAATGCGCCGTTGCACCTTTTGTTAACTGCTAAATTTAAGTTGAATATTCATGTTTGAAGTTAATCCGGTAAAATTCAAAATTAAAGAGCTCGCTGAACGTACTGAGCTACTTCGGGGGTATCTTTGACTACGCTGCCAAAAGTGAGCGCTTAGAAGAAGTCAGTCGCGAGCTAGAAAGCCCAGAAGTGTGGAATGAGCCTGAACGTGCGCAAGCATTAGGTAAAGAGCGCGCTGCGTTGGTTGTCGTGGTCAAAACCATTGATGATATGGACTCAGGTCTTGAAGATATCGAAGGGTTACTTGAACTTGCCATTGAAGAAGATGACGAAGAAACCTTTAACGATGCTGCTGCAGAACTTGAGGTGTTAGACACTCGTCTAGCCGATCTCGAATTTCGCCGCATGTTTTCTGGTAAGAGTGATGCGTCAAACTGTTACTTGGATATTCAATCTGGTTCGGGCGGCACTGAAGCGCAAGACTGGGCCAACATGGTGCTGCGCATGTACTTACGCTGGGGCGATGCACATGGTTTTAGCCCCGAGTTAATGGAAGTCACCGACGGTGATGTAGCCGGTATTAAAGGTGCTACGATTAAGTTCACTGGTGAGTATGCTTTTGGATGGATGCGAACTGAAACGGGTGTCCACCGTTTAGTGCGTAAATCACCTTTTGATTCATCTGGCAAACGCCATACTTCTTTTTGCTCTGTTTTCGTTTATCCAGAAATTGATGATGATATTGAGATCGATATTAATCCATCCGATTTACGTATCGACACTTATCGTGCATCAGGCGCGGGTGGTCAACACGTCAACAAAACAGATTCTGCGATACGTATTACGCATTTGCCAACCAACACTGTGGTGCAATGTCAAAACGATCGCTCGCAACATAAAAACCGCGATTCTGCCTTTAAACAGTTAAAGGCGAAGTTGTATGAGTTAGAAATGCATAAACAAAATGCCGATAAGCAAGCTGCTGAAGATGCAAAATCAGATATCGGTTGGGGCAGTCAAATTCGTTCGTATGTATTAGACGACGCCCGCATTAAAGATTTACGTACAGGGATTGAGAACCGCAACACTCAATCAGTGCTGGATGGTGATTTAGATAAGTTTATTGAAGCCAGCCTAAAATCAGGACTTTAATTAAATTAACTTTTTCCGCCATGTAAGTGTGGCGAGTAAACGCGAGAATATAACATGACTGAACACGTACAAGATGAAAACAAACTGATTGCTGAACGTCGCGCTAAATTAGAGCACATTCGCACCAGTTGTCCTGCTAATGCGCATCCAAATACATGGCAACGTAGCCATAAAGCGGCTGAGTTACAGGCGCAATATGGTGAGCAGACCAAAGAAGCGTTAGAAGAACTCGCTTTTCAAACCAGCATTGCAGGCCGTGTTATGGCTAAGCGTGGTCCATTTTTAGTGATTCAAGACGTGTCTGGTCGTATTCAAGCTTATGCTGGTAAGCCAGTCCAAGGCGATTTAAAAGAGCGTTATCAAGGTTTAGACATCGGTGACATTGTTGGTGTTAAAGGTCAGCTGCATTTATCTGGCAAGGGCGACTTGTACGTTAATATGGAAGAGTATCAATTACTGACCAAAGCATTGCGTCCGTTACCTGAGAAATTCCACGGTTTAACCGACCAAGAAACTCGCTATCGCCAGCGCTATGTTGACTTGATCGTTAACGAAGACTCGCGCAACGCGTTCATTATGCGCTCTAAAGTGGTTTCTGCCATTCGTAACTTCATGATCAAAAAAGAGTTCATGGAAGTTGAAACCCCAATGATGCACGTTATTCCTGGTGGTGCTTCTGCACGTCCATTTGTGACTCATCACAATGCATTAGACATGGCCATGTACTTACGTATTGCGCCAGAACTATACCTTAAGCGTTTAGTGGTCGGTGGTTTTGAGCGCGTATTCGAAATTAACCGTAACTTCCGTAACGAAGGTTTGTCACCACGTCATAACCCAGAATTCACTATGATGGAATTCTATATGGCGTATGCTGATTACAAAGACTTAATGGACTTAACTGAAGAAATGCTCAGTTCAATCGCCATTGAGTTAACGGGTAGTGCGCAAATGCCATACGGCGAGCACACAGTAGATTTTGGTGGCCCTTATGCACGTTTAAGCATGTTAGAAGCTATTCAAAAGTACAACCCTGACAATGCGACTATTCAAGCGATGACTTACGAGCAAGTGAAAGACGTAGAGTTTATGCGCGACTTAGCATCGAGCCTAGGCATCAAGCTAGAGAAATTCTGGACCTGTGGTCAGTTATTAGAAGAGATTTTCGGTGAAACCGCTGAAACTAAGCTGATGCAACCAACGTTCATTACTGGTTACCCTGCGGATATTTCGCCTTTAGCACGCCGTAATGATAACAATGACTTTATCACCGACCGTTTTGAATTTTTCATTGGTGGCCGCGAAGTGGCAAACGGCTTTAGCGAGCTGAACGATGCTGAAGATCAAGACAACCGCTTTAAAGCGCAAGTTGATGCTAAAGATGCAGGCGATGACGAAGCAATGTTCTATGACGCTGACTACATCACCGCACTTGAGCACGGTTTACCGCCAACAGCGGGTCAAGGTATTGGTATCGATCGTTTAGTGATGCTATTCACTAACACTCATACTATCCGCGACGTGATTTTATTCCCAGCGATGCGCCCACAAGCGTAATTGTACTTGTCGGCTAGCCGTCGAGTTAGTCGCCTAACAATAAAAAGTAAAAACCAGCCAACAGGCTGGTTTTTTTTTTATCACTTACAGAATAAGCACATTAGCTGAGGTATTTATTTAAGCGTTTTATATGGACTAAAAATGCGCATTAACCATCTGGTAGGTCTTATAGCCGCCGCTGAGGTTGCGCACTTTAAAACCATGCTGGACTAGCATGCAATAGGCAACGTGCCCGCGTAAACCGACTTGGCAGAACACCAGTAATTCTTTGTCTTTTGGGAGCTCATTGAGTCGATCTCGAAGTTCTGGTAGCGGAATATTAATCGCCCCCTCAATTGCGCCCACGGCAGTTAATTCACCAGGATTTCGCACATCGACAATCATTTGTGTTGCAGTCAAGTGATGTAGATCTTGAACATGACAAACAGCTTCATCACCCAATAATACATTGGCAGCGACCATGCCTGCTTGGTTAACCACATCTCGTGCAGAACCAAAAGGAGGCGCGTAAGTCAGCTCAAGGTCGGCTAAATCATACACTGTCATGCCCGCACGTTGTGCCACGGCCAATACGTCTATACGCTTATCCACGCCATCAATTCCCGCGGCCTGAGCGCCTAAAATACGGCCAGAATCAGGACAAAATAATAATTTTAAGGTAATAGGATGCGCCCCAGGATAATAACTGGCATGACTGGCAGTGTGCACATAGATTTTTTCATAAGGAATAGCTTGCTTGAGTAAACTTTTTTCATTTAATCCAGTAGAGGATATGGCCATATCAAAAAGCTTACAGATAGCTGTGCCTTGAGTCGCACGATATAATTTCTTCCCCCCGAGCATGTTATCTGCGGCTAATCTGCCTTGGCGGTTTGCTGGCCCTGCAAGTGGGATCAGTGTCGGCTTACCAGTCACAAAATCAGCTGTTTCGATAGCATCACCAACAGCATAAATATCAGCATCAGAGGTTTGCATCCCAGCATCAACCGCAATACCACCCAGCGGCCCCAATACTAAACCGCACTCAGAGGCCAAGCGAGTTTCTGGTTTTACACCAATGGCGAGAATGACTAAATCTGTTGCTAAGCTATTGTTATCTGTTAAGTCTAATGTCAAATGGTAATGGGGAGAGACAGGTTTATCGTAGTTATCAGTATTATCGGCTTCAGAGAGTTTTATAGGGCAATCATTGACAGCGGCCAAGCCTGTTTTTAAGCGTAAATCAACCCCGTTATCGACAAGCTTTTGATGCATCATATTGGCCATTTCAATATCTACTGGCCCCATTACCTGGTCAGCAAGTTCGAGCAAGCTCACTTCTAATCCGAGATGGCGTAACGCTTCTACCATTTCTAAACCAATAAAACCTCCACCCACCACAGTTGCGTGTTTAGGTTTATGCAGTAAAAGGGTAGATAACACTTTATCCATATCAGGAATATTACGTAGACTATGAACAAAATGATGATTAATGCCACTGATTGGAGGCTTAATCGGGGATGCACCTGGACTGAGTAATAGTTTATCGTAAGACTCTAGATATGTTTCATTAGTAATAAGGTTACGTACGTTAAGTTGCTTTGCTTGTCTGTCGATAGCAATTACTTCGTTAAATACACGCACATCAATATTGAAACGTGACTTGAAGCTTTCTGGTGTTTGCAGTAATAGTGAGTCGCGCGATTCGATTTCGCCGCTTATATGGTATGGCAAACCGCAGTTGGCAAATGAAACAAACTCGCCACGCTCTAGCATGATGATTTCAGCCGTTTCAGATACCCGTCTTGCTCTTGCTGCTGCAGATGCACCACCGGCAACACCACCAATAATGACTATTTTAGTCATAGCTGTCTCCAAGAAAAAATTGATTAATAATGAAGTGACTATTTATTAGGTTTTCTGTTTATCTGATTTTTTGTCAAGTGCATGTTGGCAATTAAAGCAATAACCATACATATTGAGGCTATGGTGATGAATACTCATACCGTGATGCTCTGCCGCTAACCCTAAGCGCAGCTCAATCAAGGGATCGATAAAATCAATTAACTTACCGCAAGTTAAGCAAAGTAAATGATCATGGCGGGGCTTATTATTGAGTTCATAAACGGCACTTTCAGATTCAAATAGTCGTCTAACAACGAGGCCAGCCCGCTCAAAATGGGTCATAATTCGATATACAGAATTAAGGCCAATTGCTTCTCCCCGAGCATTTAACCCCTGATAGATATTTTCTACTGTGAAATGCTGCTCATCGACTTGAGTTAAAAACTCAAGTAACTTACATCTTTGTGTGGTTATTTTGAGGCCAGAGTCTTTTAATACTGCTTGCATTAGACTTACCTAAACACGCCAATGCGTGTTACCAGTGTTTACTATTTAGTTGATATATTTGTCATCAACGCTTTGCCATAAATAAGGCTATCAACCACTTTATATCGAGCTCCTTTCACTAAGTTAGCCAAGGTTTGGCGGGATATTCCCATCGACTTAGCGGCTTCTTGCTGCTGCATGCCTAGCAAGTCAACTAAGCGCAAAGCTTCAATTTCATCTTCTGCAAGTGGAACCTGCTCTAATTGCACCATAGGAATACCATTAGGCTTAAAGCAAATATTGGCTAATTGACCACATATGGTTCGGGGGATTTTGGGTCTTGCCATTTAGCACCTCATTTATAGCATATGCTATATATACTGAGTTTAGTTTGTACATGCAAGATTATTGTTTATGTCGATTTAACATATAAACAGATCTTTGAACTCACCAGCAAAATTTAATTTTATACGAGGTTTATTGCATCATAGTGCTAGCCAAAATAACAACAATATTGCTACTTATTATTGATAATTCCAAGTCAATACTCACTCATAAACTCCAAGTTTCAAGCGCGCCGTCTGAGCTTAGGGTTAATAATTTTCCATTGGTTTGTAGCACCATTGAAAATACGGTTGTACCAGCGTTATAAGCGGTAATGTCCCAATGAGAAAGCTCTTTTCCTGAGTCGACATCCCAATAGATAACACTTTGTTTTGAGGTTGCGGTAATTAGGTTTTTACCATGGTTAATGAATAACGCCTGTCGAAAATAGCGGTAACGTTCAAGGTAATCAAGTTGGCTAATGGGTTGCGTGGTTTGAGTATCGATAATGACATTATTGTCGAGGGCATCGGCAATGAACAAGCGTCGATTGGCTTCATCAAAACTCACGCTAGTGATCTGCTGCGGGCGAGAAAAGCTGCTTATTAATTCTCCGCTATACGTGGCCCAAATGTGTGCATCGCCATCAATCCCAGTCGATAGTACTTGTTGTTCAAAATTGGATAGCTCAACATGATTAACGGCAGCGCTATGTTGTTTAAATAATGACATTGTCATGCTGCTCCTTTGGATCACAGTAATTGAGCCATCATTCATCCCCACCAAAATAGTACTGCCTGTTTGGCTCAGAGCAAGGCTCGAAATACTGGCATCAGGATTGAAACCCTGAGCGAACCAACGTATGTCTAATTTTCCTGTGTTAAGGTTAAAGATAGATATTTGGTGTTTACTGGCCGTCGCAAGGTAATGTTTATTCGCTGACAACGCCACGAGGTAATTGGTTTCATCAAAGTCATCGTCAGACCATTGCTGCAATAATTTGCCAGTCGCAACTTGCCATATCGATAATGTACGGCTTCTGCTTAATGTCACCGCTATGCTGGCATCGCTTGATAGTACGCCATCAATGAGCGTCTCATTAACCAGCCGCTGCAGATGATCAGGCGTTTTCATTACCACCATTTTGTCGCAGCCAGAAATCGCTATTATCGCCATGATACTGGCGATAATAAGGCATGTATTAAGCAGGAATTTTGATCCGATATTAGTTAACAATGTCATCTCTTTATAAAAAACGTCCTTTTAACATAATAGCATAGCGACATATTCCTAGATCTATTCGTCAACATAGGCTGATTTTTTGATATAGAAAAGTCTGCGTTCAAATTATGCATCTATTAAGAAAATCCGAATTCAGGCACAATAACAGCTAACAATATGTTATTTAAGCCAAGGAACCCACATGACGCACATTACCTTAACCGCTCCCGACGATTGGCATCTTCATTTTCGAGATGGGGACATGTTAGGTGAGACGGTTCCGGCTACAGCTAGATTATTTAAACGCGCCATTGTGATGCCGAATTTAGTTCCACCAGTGACGACAGCTGCTATGGCTATGGCTTATAAGGAGCGTATCTTAGCCGCTCGTCCAATTGGAAGTGACTTTAAGCCATTAATGACGCTATTTTTAACCAATAATACCAGCGCTCAAGACATTATTGATGCGAAAGCGGCAGGTGTTGTAGCTTGCAAATTATACCCTGCTGGGGCGACAACCAACTCCGATGCCGCAGTTAAAGCATTAGATGAGTTATTCCCAATATTTGAGGTGATGGCACAGCAAGGTATGTTATTACTGGTGCATGGCGAAGTGACCGAATCGCATATTGATATTTTTGATCGTGAAAAGTTATTTATCGATCGCTACTTATCGCGTATTGTCGAAGCTATTCCTAGCCTTAAAGTCGTGTTTGAGCATATCACCACAAAAGAGGCGGCTGAATTTGTTGCTGGTGCTTCTGCTAATGTTGCCGCAACCATTACACCACAGCATTTATTGTTAAACCGTAACGATATGTTAGTAGGTGGTATTCGTCCGCATAACTTTTGTTTACCCGTATTAAAACGCAACATTCACCAGCATGCTTTGCAAGCTGCGGTAGCGTCAGGGTCAAGTAAGTTCTTTTTAGGCACCGATTCAGCACCACATGAAAAACACCGCAAAGAGTCTGCTTGTGGCTGCGCAGGCTGTTACAGTGCCTGGAGTGCGTTAGAGCTATATGCACAAGTATTTGATAACTTGGGTGTCTTAGATAAGCTCGAAGGTTTTGCCAGCTTACATGGCGCAGACTTTTATGGTTTGCCACGTAATACAGGTACCGTAACGTTAGTCAAACAAGAATGGACAGTACCAGAAGAGATTATTTTACCTAACGGTAGCCCTATCGTGCCATTTTTTGCTGGTCAAACGGTCAATTGGAAAGTGAAAACTGCGTAATTTAATCACTAAGCTAGCCAGGTAATTAACGCAGCATGCTGTTTATTATCGTGAGTAGTTAAGTGAAAATAGCTTAATTGTCGAATCGAATTATTAATGCCTGTCAGCGAGCTGACAGGCATTTTTGATTTTTGCATGATTAAACATGTTATTGATCAGCTGATTTTACCTGTGTTTGTAGCAGTTCCTCAAATTCAGCTCTAGGTAATGGCTTACTGAATAAGTAACCCTGGCCATAATCACATTTTAATGAACGTAGCAGATGATACTGTTCTTCAGTTTCTATACCTTCAGCAACAACCTTTAAGTTAAGTCCATGTCCCATGGCGATCGCTGCCCCGACAAGTTCCAGATCGCCAGGATCAACGGTAATATCATTAATGAAACTTTTGTCTACTTTTAAGGTGTCAAACGGATAACTACGCAGATAACTGAGTGACGAATATCCAGTACCAAAATCATCCATCGAGATGCTGACACCAATATCATTTATGCTGGTTAAGTTACTATTGATAATCGGGTCACCATTAAGTAATACCCCTTCGGTGATTTCAAGTTCTACAGAACTGACGTGGATCTGGTGTTTCTCAAGCTGCATTTTAAGCATATCAATAAAGGTATTTTCCCTAAATTGCTTAGGGGAAACATTGATAGCAATTTTAAATTGAGACTGAAACTGTTGCTGCCATTTTTTCGTGGCATTAAATGCAATATCAATAACATATTGACCGATAGGGATGATCAGTCCGGTTTGTTCCGCAATAGGAATGAATTCATCTGGTGTTACTTGGCCGAGTAATGCATTTTTCCAGCGTAAAAGCGCCTCAGCACCAATAATGTTACGACTTTTTATTTCTACAAGTGGCTGAAAGTAAACCTCGAATTCTTTTCGTTTCAAAGCATTACGTAATTGCTCTTCAACTCTTAGACGTCGATTTATATCCTGGTCCATTTGGTGGGTATAGAAATTATAGGTATTTCTACCGCGGTCCTTTGAATAATACATGGCAGAATCTGCCTGTCTAAGTAGCTCTTTAGGATCTTCGCTGTTATGCGGATAAAGAGCTATACCAATACTGACGGTAGACACTAACTCACGATTGTTGAGCACAAAAGGTTGGTAAAATCGTTTGAGCATTTTAGTGGCAATAACTTCAACTTCAGCGGGCGAGTTAATATTGCCCAATATAATGATAAACTCATCGCCGCCTAACCTACCTACGAGATCATTATTTGATATCGTGTTTTTTAATCGAGCAGCGGCTTGGACTAATAGTTCATCACCAATAGAGTGGCCCAAGGAATCATTCACTTTTTTAAAATCGTCTAAATCTAAAAATAATACCGCGACATTATTTTGGCTTTGAAACGCATCTTTGAGCATTTGCGATAATCTCTCGAGTGAGAGTAGTCTGTTGGGCAAGCCTGTTAAGCTATCGTAGTGAGCCTGTTGGATAATTCGCTCTTCTTGCAGCTTATATTGAGTCACATCCTGTTTTAGAGCTAAATAATGTTTAGCGACGCCAACGTTATCAAAAATAGGTGCGATATGTGCGTGTTCCCAAAAAATATCGCCATTTTTCTTTTTATTTTGCAGTTCACCTTGCCACGCATCCCCTCTAGAAATGGTATCCCATAATTCCTTATAAAGTGACTTAGGGGTTAATCCTGACTTCAATATACTTGCATCCTGACCAATAACGTCACTGGCGCTATAGCCTGAAATCCTTTCAAATGCACTATTAACATATTCAATTTTGCTGTCGATATTAGTTAATATCATTGATATGGGGCTTTGTTCTATTGCTTGTGACAGAGTGAGAGCTTGTTCTTCTGCCTTTTTTTGGGCGCTTAAATCGATATCGATGCAGTACATTTCTGCTTCGTTGTCGGCATTGTTCATTAATGCATGAGATGAATAAACGGCAACATTGCTGCCATCAGCATGCCTTAGAAGTAACTCTTCCGCTGGGATCGGGATACCATCATTTATCCACGCATTAACATTATTTATCACATGCTCCCGATATGGCAGAGGAATAATGAGATCTTCTAGTTTTTTACCCATGGCCTGTTCTTTGGTATAGCCATACAGTTTTTCACTGGCATGATTCCAAAAAATGACCGAGCGATCTTTATCATAACCTTGGACGGATATTGCGGGGATTTTTTCAAAAATTTGTCTGAATTTAGATTCACTGCGTAATAGCTTTTGTTCGGCATTAATACGTTCTGAGATGTCTCTAACAAAACAGAAAAACATTCCTTCATCACTATCCCAAAAGCTAATATTCACCTCAACATGAAATAAATGGCCTTGTTTATGTCGATGAAGCGAAGTGAAGTGTAAACGTTTTTTTCGCTTAGCTCTGTCGATATTTTCATCAGAAAATTGATGTTGGTTACTGGTTTCAATTTGGTTAATGGGCATGTTTATTAGCTCTTTCATGCTGTAACCGGTCATATTTACAAAGCTTTGATTTGCTTCAATGATATTGCCTTCAAGTGAGGTAATTAAAAAGCCATCTTGGGCAGTACTAATAATGTTGCGGTAAGTTGTTTCACTGCGACGTAATTGTTTTTCAATGTGTTTTCGATAGGCGAGATCTCGTCCAACACCAACAATGCCGTTAATGTGTCCTAATGAGTCTGTAAAAGGTGTTTTCTGGGTGCTAAATATATGTGCAATACCATCAGATGTTGTAATCCATTCTTCATTTCTCCATGGTTGTTTTTTCTGTAAAACAAAACGGTCTGCTTCGATAAACTTATTTGTTTGTTGCTCATCAAAGAGGTCACTATCTTTATGATATTTAATTTGTTCAGGTTTTAGTTTTAATAGTTCAGCAAATGCTTTATTACAGCCTAAATAGATCCCATCGATCGATTTATAGAAAATAATATCGGGAATGCCATCAATGATACTTTGTAATAGGTTTTTTTCGGTTTCAAGAAGGGATTTATTATGCTGCAGTTCTTGTGCTAATTGCTGTCTTTGCTGATGTTGTTTTAACAGTAATCCCAATAACATGGAGCCACAGGTATACACTGTAAGTATGGTAGGGCTGATAGTGAGGATGATGTCGTATTTATCTTCAACAGGTATTAATAATACATTGAGTAACGCGGCTAATTCTACTACCAGGCTCATTAGTAGTAAGTTTTTCCAGTTTATCTGCTTGTTTGATGATTGAATCCAGTATCGCCAACCTAAGCCAATGGCAGAACTGATGAAAATAATTAATGTACCAGCAAATACCCCCGCACCACCTTGATAAATACGAAACCATGCAGCGAGTAAAGAGCCAATCAATGTCGGAATAAAACCAAAAAACAGACCACTTAAACTCAATAAAATCCAGCGAGCATCAAAAAAAATTCCTTGACGAAATTCCCAAGGATTGATCATTAAACTCACCGTAATCATGCCGATAAAAATGCCACTTAAGACATCTTTATATTTTGGGGAAACGATGTTTTGTAGCGTAATTGCATCATAAATAACCACAAGAGCCAGTAATAACACGGCGTTGCTCATCAAACTGAAAAAACTATCCATTGCTTCTCCGCACAAAATCGCATTGCCTTGTTTTACTTTAGTCCAAATCTACCAATAAAAAAAATATCTACTTAATATGATTATCTTTCCTAACGTGCGTCTGCACCGTATTAATATGCTGAGTAATAATGTCTATAAATGTATTTTATCAATGGATGAGAAATACAAAGAGCAAAAAGGTAGCCAAGGCTACCTTTTTGGGGGAACTTACAATTGTTTACTATGTAAGGTTTATATGTCGGTTATTTATTGTCAGAGCGTATCACCAACTCAACGCGGCGATTTTGCTTTTGGCCATTCCATTGCTTGTACTTGGCACCGTTGCATTGATATTTGGTTTCTATGAGCTACCGGGTTAGTCAGCTTTAATGTCAAAAGCTTTTATTACGATGAACCGTGATTGGTAGATAAATTATAACTTACAGCTATACCATTCACAGCAGGTTAATGTTGTACTTTAAGTGCTGTAATGGACCGATTTTAATGGCTTATTTAACGAACAACTAACAGGATGTTATCGATGAATATGATGAAAAAAGCCAGCTTACTGGTGGCTATTACTACTGCCATTACCACAATGAGTTTTGCTGCATTGGCTAGTAACCAAGCTGCTATTGATGCATTTGAAGCTAAAACGAAGCCCATAGCACAAGATGCAAAAGTGCTATCCGATAAGCAGCTAGTCTTGATGCAAGAGTTTAATCAGCTTATGGATTCTGGCAATGCGTCGGCTGTATTCCAAAGTGGCAAGGTGCAAGAATTACAAGCACTCGGTGAGCAGACGTTGGTGCAAGCTAGGTTGTTTGTCAAAGAGTATCAGCAGTTTTTATCGCAATTACCTGAAACATCTACCTGTTATACGCCAGAAAACGTCACAGAATATAATAGCCTCATTGATGAGCTCTCTGCTAATAACCAGTCGTTATCTGAATTGAGCGCGACAGTATCACCCGGCGATGATGCAGGTGCCACCATGGCATTATTAAATGTACAAATGCATGCTGGGCGGGTTAGCTCTTTTGTACAAATGTTCCAGCTGGTGAAGATGTGTTACATAACCGAAGCTATGGGTTACACCAAGCAAGATGTTGAGCGTATGCAAGCGGAAGAAGATGATGAGCAGTAAAGCTGAGAGTGTAGATCTATTGTCTAATGTTTGTATGTGGATTCTTTTGCGTTTGATCACTTATCGATTTTATCATTATTGCTGTTAGTAGCATTAAAGATAAACAAGGTAATATGATTAAGCGAGATAGAGTCGCGGCTAAATAGATAATCCCCATAAGCGGAACCTATGGGGGTCATACAATAAGGCTGATATTATTGAGTATTTATAAAAAGCTAACCGGCAGCAAAGGCAAATAATTGGCCGCGGTTTTTAATCTTGGTCTTTTTATAAATATTTTGGACGTGCATTTTGACTGTGTTAACCGAAATGTTGAGCTCTTTGGCCATTTCTTCGTTGGTTAATCCATGCAGTATGAGTGACAAGACTTGTTGTTCTTTTTTGGTGGTGACCGCAAGTATTTTGGCGCGATTACCTGATGATGGAATACGCTTTCTTTGCAAGATATATTTGGATACCGCTTTGGGATGGAAGCTGATTTCTCCATCTTGTACTTTTTTGATACTTTGTATTTGGTGGGCTATATCGTCATCGACACTGATTGCACCATGAAATCCTGATGAAATAAGAATAACTTCTAATTCCGCATTTAATGCAGGACAAAATGCGATATGCAAATCATTTTTAAATAATTCGACGCATAAATAGCCAATATCTTGTAATGGATTTTCAAGATAATGAACCATAATATTGGTGTCATTTTCCAGACTAGACGCGTTGGATAATTCTGATAATGCATCACTAGCACTAGTCGGAATTAAGTTAAATTGGATAAGGTTCGCAAGGTGCTGAAATTGCCCATGAAGAAGGACAGGGAAATCTACAATTAGAAGGTTATTGTTGAACATGTCACATTCCTTGTTTAAAAACACAGCGTCCTGTTGCTGTCATCTATCAGTCTTTATCGTAATAAAGCGGGTAAAATTCTAGCATATCTAACATAAATAAAAAAACCATTCTGTATTAATTTTGATCAACATTATGCATATCAAATGTTTATCTCTATAAATACATAATCAAACACTAAGTGCTTATATTAATTGTTTTTTATATAAAACTGGCTTTTTTAAATTTGGTACAATCTCAATTCTACAGCATTACAACCTCTTTGAATACTGTAAAATGATTAATTTACAGACTGAAGATATCTTAAGTGATATGTCATTTATGCTGTAGTAAATGTGAGTTTTGTAAGCCCTTGAGTTTAGCGTTTCGGTTTTCTTGAGTGGCTAACTTTACCTTTGTTTGCTGTCGGCTTTTTAGGCTTAGCTCCTCTATTTTGCATAAAATGCTCAGGGCCTTCAATTTTATCTCGTAAGCTTTGGGTGGGCTTTTTCTTGGCTTTTTTTGGGGCGTTTTTGACCTCTGACGAGGAATGCTCAATTAATTTCATTAAGGTACTGAGCTCTTGCTCATCTAAATCCCGCCATTCTCCCACTGGCAACCCTTTAAGCGACACGTTCATAATCGATTGGCGTTCAAGTTTAGTGACTTCAAAGTTGAAGTGTTCACACATCCTGCGGATCTGACGATTAAGGCCTTGGACTAATATAATTTTAAATACAAATGTTGAAACTTGTTCAACTTTGCACTTTTTAGTGATTACCCCTAGCATGGGCACACCCGCTCGCATTCCTTGTAAAAAGGCTTCTGTGATAGGTTTATTAACGGTGACCACATATTCTTTGTCGTGATTATTACCGGCTCGGAGGATTTTATTAACTAAATCACCATTGCTGGTAAGAAAAATTAATCCTTGCGAATCTTTGTCTAAACGACCAATTGGAAATACACGTTCGCTGTGGTTAACAAAATCGACAATGTTATCACGCTCGGAGTTTTCAGTAGTGCTCACAATACCCACAGGTTTGTTGAGTGCAATAAACACTAAATCTGCTTCATCTCGAGGGGCGATATCATGACCATTCACTTTTACTTTATCGCCGAATTCGACACCGTCACCAATTTTGGCACGCTTACCATTGATAAATACATTACCTTGTTCAATATAGCGGTCTGCTTCACGACGTGAGCAAATACCACTCTCACTAATGTACTTATTTAGACGGGTTGCAGATTCACTCATAGTGGTTCCTTTAACAATATAAACGGGCGGTATGGCTAAGCTAGATCGGCGCAAATAATATCATAAAATACAATATTCTGTTCACCGCTATTTGTGGCTTAGTATGCTGTTGGTGTTGGATAAAAGTGAATGTTACAAATCAAAGCCCATTTGCGTTGTGCTGTGCTGATGTTGCGGTAATAAATTGATATCTGGCAGCGGCGATGCACTGTGTGTTAGTTGCTGTTGGAGTAAGCGGTATAAATCTACCGCAAGTTGCGGTGCCGCATGATTATCTGGAGTGTGGACAAACAAATAAGGCTGCTTACCTTGAGCTATCCAAAGTGGTAACTGTTTAAGCCAGTTTTGGAAAAAATGTACGTTGGCTTCATCTTGTGGGTGACCAATAAAGCGCACCACTGGATTGTTGGCGGTAGCAATAGCGTGTACAGGTACTCGGGGCTTTTTTTTATGAGCATCAATGACGGCAGGTGTAGTTGGTGCGGCGGCAAAAACCGGCCGAGTGTCCATAATAATTCGATTACAATGATGGGTGATAAGCAAACGGTTTAATGCTTGTTCCGCTTCTCCTTTAGCAAAAAAAGCACTGTTACGCACTTCTACGCCATAAGTTAACCCTTGAGGAACTTGAGTTAAAAATTGTGCTAATTGCGGTAACGATTGCGGCCCAAAGCTGGCGGGAAGTTGGATTTTCCATATCCCAGTGCGAGTAATCAGTGGTTCCATGACGTTGAAAAAATGTTTCAAGGCAGGACCTGTATGTTGTAGCTGTAATTCGTGCGTAATCTGCTTGGGCAGTTTAAAGGTAAAACTAAAATTGTCATGGGTTGCTGCGTACCAATTTTGCACGTTTTGTAACGATGGTATGGCATAAAAAGTGGTGTTGCCTTCGACACTATTAAATATTTCTGCATAGCGTGCTAGCCGGTGAGCTTGGCTATTACCGTAGATAGTTTGTTGCCACTGATTTTGTGACCACATGGCCAAACCTAGTCGCAATGGTGGATACTGTGTGTGCGATATGTTGTTATCCAAAACAATCCTTAGACTTGATAAATGCTTCTTGTGCCAAAACAGCGATATTGTGGTAATAAACGTTTAAAAAACAATATTTAGTTATTTTGTCTATATCTAATGGCTTTACCCATCTGATAAAATTAACACAATATACATCCGCGATGTGTTTAACATATCAACGACAAATAAAATGGTGCGTTATTGTGATCTTATGCGTTAGATGGAGAGTTCGTGTCTAGTCCAAATACAGACAGTCAGTTTGACAATTATCGGCCTAAAACGTCTCCCGCCAAACCGCTACCGGTTCGTCGCAGTAAAGCGGGTTGGCTGTTGATAGTATTATTATTAGCAACCGCTTATCTGGTCGAGTTTGAGGTAAGAACATCGTATTATCAATCTTATTTTTTGCACCAATATGCCAGTAAGTTAACCTACAAAACCCGAGATTATCGCAGTGATGCGGTCATCTATCCGCAATATGGTCCGTTTGATGAGCGCCATGGTTACAGTCAATTACCGAAGAAAATTGCTCGATTAATTGAGCGCAATTACCAAATTACTCAGCAAGTCGCGTTTTCGCCGATGTTGATGGATTATACCCAAAAAGGTTTTTTCCCGCCGTATCATGAAAAAGCCCAATCAGGGTTAAGTATAAAAGATTGTCGTGACATGACGGTATTCGACTTCTTGTACCCTAAACGTGTTTATCGAGATCAAGATAAAATTCCAGATCAAGTGGTTAACACTTTGTTGTTTATTGAAAATCGAGAAATGTTAAGCCCTGAAGCTAACTATAATCCTGTCGTTGATTGGCCTCGATTTGTGTTGGCTGCAGCAAGCCAGGTTGCGGATATTTTTGGTGCTGATATGTCTAAAGCTGGTGGTAGTACCTTAGCCACCCAAATTGAAAAATTTAGGCATTCAAATCATGGCTTAACCTTAAGTATTAAAGACAAATTATTGCAAATTGGTTCGGCCATTGTACGAGTGTATCAGCAAGGCGAGAGCACCGTTGGCGCTCGGCATCGCATAGTACAAGATTATCTCAACACAGTACCATTATCATCGGCTCCCGGTTTTGGTGAAGTCCATGGTATTGGGGATGGTTTATGGGCTTGGTTTAAAACTGATTTTAATCAGGCCAACCAATTACTATTGAGCCGTCATACACCACAAAATGGTGCTCAGCGTGGCGAGGTGTTTCGTCAAATTGTGGCACTTATGATAGCCCAACGTCGGCCGTCATATTACTTACGCCAAGGTCATGATGATTTAGAGTCGCTTGTAGACAGTTATTTGCGTTTATTGGGTGGCGATGGCTTGATTGAAACGCAATTGATGGTGTCTGCTCTTGAGCAAAAACTAACATTTAATAATAGTAAGTTGGCAGTCACTAACTTGCCTAGCAATAAAGGGGTTAATGCAGTAAGAATCCGCACCGCGGGCATGCTCGACTTAAGTTTGTTTGATCTTGATCGCTACGACTTATCGATTAAGAGTACATTTCATGGCGACTTACAGCAGCAAGTTAGTGATTACTTACGCAGCTTAGCTTTTGAGCCAAATGCACAGCGCATAGGATTATTGGGAGAACGTCTACTGTCGGTACCGCAGTTAGACAAAGTGCTCTACAGTTTTACTTTATATGAAAGCACCGATAGTGCTAATCGCGTCCGCATTCAAACCGACAGCATTGATCAGCCGTTTGATATTAATGAGGGCAGTAAATTAGAGTTAGGTTCGACAGCGAAACTGCGAGTACTAGCCACATATTTAGATATTATTGCAGAGTTACAACAGCGATTTTCAGCCATGACAGTGGTTGATTTACGCCAAGTGGATGTGGAGCGCAAAGACAAAATTACCCGTTGGGTGGTCGATTATTTAATTACCACCCGTGACCGTAATTTAACCCGAATGTTAGATGCCGCTCTTCAGCGCGAATATTCGGCCTCACCAGAAGAACGATTCTTCACTGGCGGCGGTTTGCATGTATTTAACAATTTTAATAAGAAAGAAGACAGCCGCGTACCAACCTTATATCAAGCGTTACAAGAGTCGATAAACTTACCCTTTGTGCGCTTAATGCAAGATATTGTTAATTACAGCAGTAGTTATAACAGTGAAGGCAGCGTGTCACAGTTACTGCGTAATGATAAAGATCCTCGTCGAGAAGAATACCTCAAAGCATTTGCTAAACGGGAAGGCAGTTCGTTTGTAAAACGTTTTTATCGTAAGTATCGTCACTTAACGCCAGAACAGCGTCTTGATATGTTTTTTGATGGTATTCAGCAACAGGAACAAAAGCTAACTGCCGTTTATCGTTATTTAAAACCCTATGACGGGGTCCGTGAGTTAACAGCCTTTTTAACTGAGCGTTTACCGAGCAAAACATTTACCGATAAACAAATTAATCTGTTATACAGCAAGTACGGCGAAGAAAAGTTTAATCTGGCTGATCAAGGTTATATTGCTCGGGTTCATCCATTGGAGCTGTGGGTGTTACGTTATTTAAATGACTACCCACAAACCGAATTGACCCAAGTATTAGATGACGCGCAGCCACAATTACAAGAAGTGTATCGTTGGTTGTTTAGAACTCGTCATCAAAATGCACGTGATGTTCGAATTCAAGTGATGCTAGAAGTCGAAGCATTTTTAAGTATTCATCAGCGCTGGGTGAGAATGGGTTATCCATTTGATTATATGGTGCCATCATTAGGCTCGGCTTTAGGGAGTTCCGGTGATAGGCCTGCAGCCTTGGCGGAGCTAATGGGTATTATTCAAAATGATGGCTATCGTTATCCCACTGTGAGAATTGACCAATTACAGTTTGCAGAAAATACGCCCTATGAAGTGACATTGGCTAATAACAAGCAAACAGTATCCAGAGTGATGCATCAAGAAGTCGCTCGGGCCCTTAAACGGGCGTTGGCTAATGTGGTTGAAAATGGAACTGCCAGAAGGCTTAAAGGCAGCTTGCTAGATAACAACGGCCAACCTGTGATTATGGGCGGTAAAACCGGGACCGGTGATAACCGTATTGCGACTGAAATTCGTAATGGTCGTAAAGTGTCTTCAACGGCAATAAACCGTACTGCGACATTTGTGTTTTATTTGGGCGATCATCATTTTGGAACCCTAACGGCATTTGTGCCAGGAGAGAAAGCCGACGATTTCAGCTTTACTTCCGCACTGCCATTACAAGTGCTTAAAGGTATGATGCCTATTTTAGCGCCAATGATAAATCAAACTGAGCAGTGTCAAACTGGCTTATAGTGGGTTTATTAGGTGTCTTTGAGTAAGCTAGAAAAAAGCTCATGCGACTAAGCATGAGCTTTTTAATTAATTCAATGGCATTAAACACTAAAGAGGCTCAGCATCACCACAATATGACATACTACCGCGACACTGGTTAATATTGTGCGTAATGTGATATAGCTGGTGGTGGTTGATAATTGTTTAGCTTTAAATTCAACATAGAGTAAGTACAGATAACCACTAACGAGCAGAATAAGTGCGGACAATACAAAGGGGGTTAATAGTGCAATCCAGCATCCAAGAGCGATTATGTTACTAATAATCAGTAATTTGGCTATATTGTCATCTAAGGTTAATATGACTGCCTTGCCCCAAAGTGTACCGGCAACAAAGCTTAAAATTACAGCACTATAGCTAACAAACCCTAACATAGTCATTTCGGGTGCTAATAGGCTATGATTGAATGCCAATACACTGAGAATAATAAAAGGTAATAGGCCTGCAAAGCCTAACCATTGCCATGTTTTAATGCTGTTCATCCTGTGTTCCTTAAATGCATGTTGATACGACAACTCATCGTCATAGTGCGTCGATGAATAAACATAACCTCAGCGCTGGATAATAAACGGTTATCAAATTACCCTTTGAGCCACTATCTACCCTGTATCGACTTATAATAGGCAAGTTATTGATGTGTCAATATGCCTTGTTAGTGCAATACGCGGCCAGTTTGTTATTACAAACTTGAAATAAAACCGTTTTTTAACGATTTATCCCATCTCTTATTCAGAGTTGAGGTTATCTATAATATAAATGATCTTGGTGACACAACATAGAAAAGGCGAACCCGAAATGAATATTTCTCTTCATCCCATTACTGAAGCAGATTTAGATATATTGTTTGAATTTGAGAACGACCCTATTGCGAATAAAATGGCTGATTTTCCAGCGCGTAAACGCAAGGCTTTTAATGCACATTGGCAGCAAAAAATATTGACCAATGAGAAAGCCACCGCCCAAGGTATTTGGCTAGATGATGTGCTAGTGGGTAATGTTCTATCATGGATCAATACCGACCCGGCAGCAAAATCTGATCCTCAAATGCGTTTAGTTGGCTATTGGATTGGCCGTGAATATTGGGGCCAAGGTATTGCTACCAAAGCGTTAGAAATGTTTTTAAAGCAATTTATATCGACCCCTGTATTTGCTTACATCGATAAGCAAAACCAAGCGTCACTAGCACTAGCGTATTCAAATGGATTTTTCGACGTCACCGCTCAATATCCCAAGCTAATTAGCAAAGATAATTTACGTTTATTTAGGCGTGGTAATGTGTAATATGCTAGCAGTTTAATACTTACCACCTGATCCACCGCTTCAACTGCCACTTATTAACGTGCTTTTTGGCAGTATTTTCAGCCTGAGATGTTTTAGTCTCTGTTGCATCAGTGTCATTGATTTTAGATGCTACATTGTTAACCAGTTCAGTTTGCTTGGCAGGCTTGAAAATACCGCTCATTAGCAAGAAGTTCACCGTTTCGCGAGCTCATGGCAACATTTAGTGAAAACATCGTTGTAATGAATAAAGCTGCTGATTATTTTAATGTCTTCAGCTGTATATGTCAGATTCATTTCACTCAGTATTTTCTGTCACAATAGGTTCATTGTACTGAAGATGTGTTCAGCATCGTATCAAACGGCTAGTTTCATTAACCACAATCCATATAATCAAAACATAGAGCCTTTGTTTTCACCAGAATGAGCGTGATAAACTGCGCATCCACCTGTTTGGAGTTTTTATGTCTTTTGCAGATTTGTCGCTACATCCCATCTTGATCGATCGTTTAGTTGAGCTTAATTATCAGCAGCCTACACCTATCCAGTTACGTGCTATTCCGATTATTTTAAGCGGTAAAGATGTGATGGCGGGGGCACAAACTGGTACGGGAAAAACGGCCGCTTTTGCTTTGCCTTTACTGCACCACATTTTAAGCAAGCGCACAGTACCAACAACACCAGAAACCCCCAATACCAAGGCCGTCATTAGCGGTTTAGTGTTAGTACCAACGCGTGAACTGGCCCAACAGGTTCAGTCGAGTATCGAGCAATATGCTAAAGGCAGTGATATTGGCTGTGTGATGGTTTATGGCGGGGTGAGTATTGGTGCGCAAATACAACAGTTAGCCGCAGGTACTGATATTTTAGTGGCAACACCAGGGCGTTTATTGGACTTATTACGTAAGCGCGCATTGTCGCTGTCGCAGTTAACTCATTTAGTATTTGATGAAGCTGATCGCATGTTGGACATGGGTTTTAAAGATGAAATAGTCGAAGTACTTAAGCGTTTACCAAGTGCCCGGCAAACTCTGTTGTTTTCAGCCACGTTAGATGACCGTATGCTCAGTTTTAGTCGCCGTTTATTACGATCGCCACAAGTGATTGAAGTGGCCCAACGCAATGTTACAGCCAGCAGTATTGTTGAGCGGGTATTTAATGTTGATGCCAAACGAAAGTGCGCCATCTTGTGTCATTTAATTGCCCAAGAAGGTTGGCAACAAAGTTTAATATTTTGTCGCACCAAACAAGGCGCCGACACACTGGTAAAGCAAATGAAACAAGCGGGAGTTGCAGCAGAAGCATTTCACGCAGACTTATCACAAGCAGTGCGCGAGCAAGTATTGGCCGCCTTTAAAGCCGGCGATGTCACCGCATTAGTTGCCACTGATGTTGCGGCCAGAGGACTCGATATTAACGAATTAAATTATGTAGTTAATATGGAATTGCCGTTTCAAGTTGAAGATTATGTCCACCGTATCGGCCGAACAGGCAGGGCCGGTAAGCCAGGGCAAGCCATTACTTTACTCAGTGTTGATGACGAACCGTTATTGATCAAACTTGAAGTTTTTTTAGATCGACGTTTACCACAACAATGGTTGGCGGGATTTGAGCCTGATCTTGATGTGATCGCTCCGCTAACCCGTAAAACCACTAAGTCTTCATTAAAACAACAAGCGCGTAAAAAGGCGTTGGCAGCATCTCACGGTAAAAAGCGTTAAAAATCTATTTTATTCGCTGAATCGTGATGTGTTATTTAGCCGCCTATTTAATATTAAAATGAGTATCTGAAAATCATCACATTTGGCGGTGTGGTGATTGTCTTTTTATTGCCACATTTTTGTCATCCAGTTTGTACCTTGTTGTCACATTAGACGCTTATCTTAACTGACAAATAATTATACCTACATTTAATCAGTTATTTTCAGAGCATATCTAAGGACTATTTATGAGCAAGGCGACATTTGATCCAACTCGTTTTAACAACAGCAAAAATACACCTTTCAATGAAGTGATGGAAAATCATTTATCGCGTCGTAATTTTGTTAAGCGTGGTTTAGGCCTTAGTGCGATGACTGCGTTTGGTGGGTTCGGGTTAAGTGCTTGTGGTTCTGATAATAATTCTGCAGCAGAAACGCCAACAACGCCTACCGCACCAGTTACGCCAACTCCACCGCTTAAAAGCTCAGCAGTATTAGGTTTTGAGTCTATTGCGGGTTCTAAAACTGATGCAGTAGCAATTCCTGCAGGGTATTCAGCTTATGTATTAGCACCTTGGGGAACGCCGTTAAATACCAAAGCAGCAGCCTGGAAAGCCGATGGCAGCAATACCGCGGTAGATCAAGAAAACTCAGTCGGGATGCACCATGATGGCATGCATTTCTTCCCGCTTAACGATGCCGCAGATGATGGTTTATTGTGTATCAACCACGAATACATAGATGAAGATGCTCTGCATCCAAATGGTCCGACGTATAGCACTGATGGCAAACGCACAGTAATTGATGAAATACGTAAAGAAATCAATGCTCATGGTGTTTCTGTTGTACGAATTAAATTAGTTAGCGGTATTTGGCAAGTGGTTGAAAATGACCGCCACAACCGCCGTTTTACAGCTGCAACTGTGATGGATATAGCAGGGCCATTAGCGTACAGCTCATACCTTGAAACCCGCTATTCACCAGATGGTAGCCAAACGCGCGGTACGTTAAATAACTGTGGTAATGGTTATACGCCTTGGGGAACTTACTTAACGTGTGAAGAAAACTGGCCTGGTTATTTTGTTAATAACGGCACCTTAACGGAAGATCAAACCCGCATTGGTATTTCAACATCTGATACTCGTTATGGTTGGACCCATTTAGCTGGTGATGACGAGGAACGTTTAGATGAATTTTCTCGTTTTGATATAACGCCAACAGGTTCAAGTGCCACAAACGATTATCGAAACGAAGCTAATGGTTATGGTTATATTGTTGAAATTGATCCATACAATCCCAATTCTCGTGCGATTAAGCGCACTGCATTAGGTCGCTTCCGCCATGAAGGTTGTGTGTTTGGTAAGCTTGAAGAAGGCAAACCAATCTCATTTTATTCAGGCCACGATTCACGTTTTGAATATTTGTATAAGTTTGTTTCTGATGCTCCATGGGATCCTGCAGATGCAAATAGCACTAATCGCCTAACTGTAGGCGACAAATACATGAATGCTGGGACTTTATATGCAGCTAAGTTCAGTGAAGATGGCATCGGTGAATGGTTACCATTGACATTAGATGGCATGACGACTGACGGCAAAACTCTTGCAGACAGCTTTGATTCACTCGAAGCCATTATCATCAATACAGCTGGCGCAGCAGACTTAGTGGGCGCAACACCAATGGATCGTCCAGAGTGGACAACCGTAGATCCATTTACTGGTACTGTATATTTAACCTTAACGAACAATAGTAAACGTACCGACAGCACTAACCCTGCTAACCCACGATTAAATAACAACTTTGGTCATATTATCCGTTGGGATGATGGTGAGACTGCAACAGAGTTTACTTGGGATATCTTTGTGTTTGGTTCACCAGCTGATGGTGATGCCGAGACCAACTTATCTGGCTTAACGGATTTAAACCAGTTTGCTAGCCCAGATGGTTTATCGTTCGACCAGCGCGGTATTTTGTGGGTACAAACTGATAATGGAGCCTCGGAAGTCACCGAAGAAACCAACGATCAAATGTTGGCAATTGTTCCATCAAGCATGCTTGATGCCGATGGTAAACAACAAGTGTTGACCGCAGACAACCAAACTCAGCTTAAGCGTTTCTTTGTTGGCCCTAATGGCTGTGAGGTTACTGGTTTTGCGATTACGCCAGATTATAAAACGGTATTTGCTAATATTCAGCATCCTGGCAACTGGCCATATTCAGACAAGGCTGACGAGATAACACCTGCAGGGATTACAGTGCGTCCACGTGCGGCAACTGTGATGATCCGTAAAAACGATGGTGGTGAAGTGGGTATCTAGTCTGAGTGATTATCATTAAAGATAATCGATTAGATTTAGACTGATTTCTGACTACTTTTCAAGTAGATAAAAATCCTGATAGACTTATGCTATCAGGATTTTTTTTACCTTTATACTATTGATAATTCATTTTATTAAGTGTTTAGTTTAAAAGGTTTTTTAAAGAATAGGTTTATAAGGACAACCATGCTAAATGGAATTCATCACGTCGCGATTATTTGTGCCGATTACCCACGCTCAAAAGCGTTTTACAGCCAAATATTAGGCTTAAAAGTTATTGCGGAACATTATCGCCAAGCACGTGATTCTTACAAACTCGATTTAAGCTTGCCCGATGGCAGTCAAATTGAGCTGTTTTCATTCAATGGCGCACCGCCAAGACCCAGTTATCCAGAGGCTCAAGGTTTGCGCCATTTAGCGTTCAAAGTTGATGACATCGATGTTGTAGTTACTCATTTGCAGCAGAATAATATTTCAGTTGAGCCTGTACGTATTGACGAATATACCGGCAAACAATATACCTTTTTTAGCGATCCAGATGGACTTCCGTTAGAGCTTTATCAAGTCAGTTAACTTATTTCGACCAGACCGCTCTTTCTGAGCGGTATTCAAACGGTTACTAATAACGCCTACCTGTGTGTTTATTTCTATATTTTGTTAATTAAATCGCACTCCGCATGAATCTTTACATAAATGATAATGATTTGTATTTGCGATCTTTGTTTCATTTATGTAAAGTGCAGCACATAAATGAAATTTAGTTAATGCTTATTAATAACAGGATGATGTTAAACATGAAGTCTAATAATTACAGTAAGTTATCATTAGGTGCTCAAGCGGTAGCTGCAGCATTAGTATTCAGTAGCCCAGCGCTATATGCTGCAGATACTAAAAATGAAACTTGCGATAAGGATATATTGGCGAAATGTAAACCAGCGCAAACGGACGAATCTATAGAGCGAATTCGTGTTCATGGCGTGCAAAACTCGGTTTACATGTTTAATAACTCTGCCGATAAACGTCGGATGGCTGCACTTGTCGATACGCCGCAAGTGATTACCGTGTTAACTCAAGATCAAATTCAAGAGTCAGGTAATACTGATTTAAAAGACATTTTGTCAGCCCAAGCCGGTGTGACCCTAGGTACCGGTGAAAACGGTAATGCGTTCGGTGATCGCTATATTATTCGTGGCCACGAAGCTCGTAGTGACGTGTTTGTTGATGGACTACGCGATCCTGGCATGACCACTCGTGAAAGTTTTGCTACCGAGCGTGTTGAAATAACCAAAGGTCCTAGTTCAACATTTGCTGGCCGTGGTTCATCAGGCGGTGCCATTAACAGTGTGACTAAAAAAGCCTCAGTAGCTTACGATTTTGGCCGCGTCGATCTTGGTGTTGGCACTGACGATCATACTCGTTTAACGGTTGACTATAACTTACCGATATCTGAAAAAGTGGCAGTGCGTCTTAACGGATTAACGGCTGAAGAAGACAAGCCCGGTCGCGAAGGTATTACGAGTGAACGTCAAGGTGTGCAGTTATCAGGTGTGTACGAAGCCACCGATGCATTGTCATTTACTGCCGACGGTTACTACCTAGACGCGAAAGATGTACCAGATTTAGGCAGTTATTTTGATCGTGAAACCCGTGAACCGATCAAAGATATTCCTGTGTACGCTCAAGATGGTGACTTTTTAAATTCAAAAGTATCCACGTTCACCTTACGTACCGAATATGAGTTAAATGACAGCATTACTTTGTACAATGCGACACGTGTTGGTCATACCGAAAACGGCTACATTACAACAGGTATGGGCGGCTCGACGCGTGCAGCTACCGATCCAACAGCACCTGGTGCTAGCACTCTAACGTTGAGTACTCATCAAGGTAATCAAGATGTTGATTATGTCAGTACTCAGTTCAATCTATTTTGGAATACCCAAGCACTTGGTTTTAATCACAAGTTAGTATTTGGCCTTGAATATACAGATGAAAATGTCGACAACGGCGTATATAGCATCACCAACAACAATCAGGGTAATTGTTTAACTAATGGTCGCGGTGGCGTATCAGAGTCATATTGTATTATTGATGGTAACGGAAATGCTGTCGATAATATTGGCCAATTAATGAATCGCAGCTATGTTGATGGTGGCTCAGATGCTGTATACGACATCGAAACCGTATCGGCATACGTAATGGATACGGTCGAATTAACCGATCAGCTAGCCTTATTCTTTGGTTTTAGACAAGACAGCTTTGATTACAGTAACGACACAACGGGTCGTGGTGGCGAAGTGGATTATGCCTATTCAGATACCATGTACAACGGTAATATTGGCTTAGTTTATGACTTATCTGAAGATGCTAATATTTACGCTAATTACAGTACTGCCACTAACATCAATGGCGGGGAGTCTGACTTAGGGGCTAACTGCGGTTATGGTGGTATTTGTGGTACGCCAGATCAGGCAACTGAAGCTGACGCTGAATTAGTTGAAAACTTGGAGCTTGGTACCAAGTGGATGTTGTTCGACGACAAAATGATGTTTTCAGCATCGATTTTCCAAATCACGAAAAGTGATGTAATGGAAAGTGTTGGCGACAGCTACTCAACTTTGGGGACACTTAATACAGGTAAAAACCGCGTTAAAGGTATCGAGTTTGGTATGGTCGGCAATATTACTGACAAACTCAGCATACAATTCTCGGCAGCTAAAATGGATTCAGAAATTTTAGAGTCTTACAATCCAGCTAACATTGGTTTAGTACTGAGTAACTTTGCAGACGAAAGCGCTTATTTACAGCTACGTTATGAGCTAACAGAGTCATTCGTATTTGGTGGTAGTTACACTTATCAAAGTGAAATGTATGGTGGACAACCAGACACTGCAGCAGGATATGATAGCGACAATAGCCGTTACAGCATTGTGGTACCTAACTATCAGGTAGTTGATTTATTTGCCAGTTACAATGCCTCCGAGGATTTAACCTTCCGTATAAACGTGGGCAACATACTCAATGAAGAATACTGGACTGCAGCTTATCGTTCTGGCTCATTTATGTACTTAGGTGATGCCCGTAATGCTAAATTATCGATGACATATGAGTTTTAATTAAAGGTGTTTGCATGATTGTTATTGAACAAATTCTCTCGAAACAGGACGTCAGCGCTTATCGTCTGCAACTGGCTGAATGTCCGTGGGGCGACGGTCGTAAAACCGCAATGGGGATGGCGGCGTCGGTTAAAAATAACAATCAAGCAGATGCGCAACATGCTAATGTGCGCCAACTCGCTAATCAGCTACTGGCGCGTATTGGCGAAACGCCTAAAATTGTATCGGCGGCGTTACCGCACAAGATATTTCCGCCGTGCTTTAATCGTTATAGCGAAACCGAAGAGTATGGCTATCATGTTGATGCAGCCATTATGCGGATCCCTAATACCGCAGAAGTCATCCGCAGTGATGTATCAATGACGGTATTTTTGAGTGAACCCGAAGAGTATGACGGTGGTGAGTTAGTTATAGCCACCGAATTTGGTCAGCAACACATTAAATTACCGGCAGGATACGCTGTAGTATACCCGTCGAGTAGTTTGCATAAAGTGACTGCGGTAACTCGAGGGCAGCGGATTGCAGCCATTACATGGATGCAAAGTATGGTTGCCGATGTGACTTTACGTCAAACCTTGTATCAGCTCGATCAAAGCATTCAAAATTTAATTAAAGCTGAACATACCGATCGTGCTGAATTAGATAACTTGCATAATGTGTATCATAATTTAATTAGACAATTTACTCAGCTGTAATTGAAAATACTCATATCGGATCTAAGGGGTAGGGAGTATTGCGAAGCTTAAATGACTGAGCTATATGACTGAGTTTGAACGACGCTGTTTTAATCACTCTGTTCTAATGATTGCTGATGTTCACTTGGTCGAAAATAGTTAGGCGGTAATGGCAAGTGATGAAATAGGTGTAACGCCAAGCGAGTTAGTCTCTGTTAGATATACGGTGACAGTACGGTTGCTAATGCGTGCTATCACCGTTAAAAGTGCGACTAGTTTACTACCATTTGACCAGTGTAAAGGATGAAGTTACGCAACAATATAACCCCCAATAAACTTAAGCATGCCGTTCCGGCAACATAGGCAAACTTGCGTTTTGAAGTGGCGGTCATAAATAAGTTCATCGCTAATGGGGCCGATAATCCTAATCCCATAATCCCAAACCAAAATATAAAGCCCCAAAAACCTACTCCGACAGCATTGAATGCCGCCACCTTGCTTTGGCCACCACTGAAGACTAAACCCAGGAAGAAGGTGAACATAAGTAGTATCTCGCCTAAAATCAGTGGGATCTCTATTTTATGAATGAAACGAACTTCTGCACCATTGGGGTTGCCTTTGAGTAACACACCACCTAATAACGTTGCCGCAGCACCTGAAGATAAGCCTGAAACCAAAAACAGCAAAGGTAACACGCCAGTATTCCACATAGGGAAGTGAGGTTGAGCGGATAATAAAAAACCGGTATAGGCACCTAACGATACACAGAAGATAACCAGTAAGCCGGTTATACCTGCTTCATAATGCGCGATAATGCGTGTTAGCTTACAAACAATCGGAAAACGTTGTTCACAAAAATCATCAATGATTTTTCTGAATGTAATTACAATCCAGGCATACATAAATACTTGATAAAGCATTAATATAAGCACACCCATCGACATTACCGATGTAGGGTTGTAAAACACTAGGATCTTCCAAAAGTCCAAAGGTTTGGTTAAATCTAATACCAACACTCCCAAGCCTGCTACCACGGAAATTGCCGCAATAATACACGCAGCGATAATAAATCCAGACTGATGTGCTTTATCCTTTAGGCAAAAATGTTTCAATAAAACAGAGAAGAACATGGCGCCTGCGGATACCCCCGCTAAAAAGAGGTATATTGCAATGGGCCAGTGCCAAACCAAGGTATCAAAATGAAAAGCACTCATAATATAATCTCCCCTAGTTTCGCTTTAATGCGAAATATTTTAGGCCGGGTACCTAAACGTTGCTTAAAGCGCTCAGTCGGATTAGCCTTCAATAGTGCAACCAGTTCGGACTCGGGATCTTTAAGATTGCCAAACACTAATGCTTTTGTCGGACATATTTCTACACAGGCAGGTTGTTTACCGTGTTTGAGATTCGTTTCGCGGCAAAAATCACATTTGTCGGCAGCTTTAGTCACAGGATTAATAAAGCGTACTTCATAAGGGCAGGCTGCAATACAGTATTGGCAACCGACACATTTATCTGCATTGACTGCAACAATACCGGTTTCTTTATTAATAAAGGCGGCACCGGTGGGACAAACAGAAACGCAGGGTGCCTCTTCGCAATGTTCGCAAGAATGCCGAGAGAAGTGATAAAATTGATTTGGGTATTCTCCAAATGGTCCAGTTCTTTCAATGCTTAGTCGTGTAACGCCTTCGGGGACATGATTCACTTCTCGACATGCTTCAACACAGGCATTACAGCCAATGCATTTGGTTTCATCATGTAACAAAGCGTACTTTATGTTGTTTATATCGGCTTCCATTTCTGCATTGGCATTTTTGCCACTGAGTGGATATACCGACACGCCTGCAACCAATGCACAGGTGCTTTTAAGAAAATGCCTTCTTGAGTTTTCCATGATTACTTACCTCGCACCGAGTGACAATTTTGGCATTTATTGCTGCGCTCTGAGGCACTTAACCCCAACATCGGATCTAATTTAGGATGCAATTGATGACAAGATGTACAGCTGGTTTTTTGCGCATGTACGTTATGTGTCCATTCAGCGTCAGCTAACTTTGTTGGCGTATGACATTTAAGGCATACAGCATTTTTAGCCGTGACAGGGATGTCATTGTCCGAAGAAAACATCATCAAATCATTAGGTTTTCTAGGATGATTGCCTTTTTCACCATGGCAAGAGCTACAACTCATTTTTAATGAGTCATGGCTATGATATCCCTGCATTGCTCCATTTCGTTTATGGCATTTCATGCATGAATCATTGTTAATTTTGCCAGTAAGTTCATCGCTGAGAGCGCCTTGGCTAAGAAACAGTGATAGCAATCCTATGCCGAGTGGCAATAGCCATTTATTCACGGACATAATGAATCCTCGCGATCAGAATTTAAAAAGATAAAATATCGAGTGAAAACAGCTTGTCGTCACCCGATAAGGTCTTCATACCGGTAGGGATAGTTTTAACATTTGCATGTCACAAGGTTTGCCTCGAGCCATTTCAACTAATTTAATGTTGAATTTTTCGAACAAACTTTTTGAGTTAGCATCATCTTGATTACTAAAATCAGAGATAACTAACTTCACTTCTGACGAATCATGGTCAATGACGACATAATCGAGTCGTGTATGATTTTCGGCAGCAGTTTGTGAATCCATTTCAAACACGGTATCGATTGGAACGTTACAACAAACGTCATATTTTTCGCCAATCATGGTTTTTAGTGATTTTAAAAAGTCAAAACTTTGAGTATCAAAAAGCATTTTTTTAAATTTTACTGTGTGGTCCTCTGTATTAGTTTTGAAGAACTTTATACAAGTCATAATGAAAACAACTAATATAAATGGAACAACGATAAATAAAACTGAGTATATAAATACATAACTTAAAAAGACTGAAGTAAACATACCAACCTCCAAACACTTATTGTTTTATTAACTGTACGTCGTCGACGTACGATTAATACTATCCTTGTATTTTCATTTTTAATTGATCGTAATCAATTAAATGAGGTGATTATTATTTATTTGATTGTAGTTATGATTTGGATCTTATTGTTATTTTTAGCATGTTAAATTAAGGAAAGTATTTATTTAACTATATTAATATTTAAGTTTACAATAGAGTTTTTTAAAATGCTGAATTGAATATTGCAGAAGTTGAAATGCTAATTTTGACATTTTTCTTTATAATTTTTGTGCAAGCTTAATCGTCACCTCGGTAGTAATCATACTTAAGCTATTTCCTCTTTAAAGTGTTTTTGTAAAATGAGTTGTTTTTGATAACTGATTTTTATGATCTGGATTAAGTAATCATCAAATACTTAAAATAAAGTTATGAAATATTATATAAATCGATAATATGATATGTTAAATACCTCTAAGGGAGTATCTGTGATGAAGAAGATTGACTTAGATAAATTAGACTTATTAACACTTTCTATATTAGTAAGTTTGTACGAAAACAAATCGGCTACTCATGTGTCTAGAATACTGGATGTACCAGCATCAAAGATTAGTCGTTGTTTACATTCAGCAAGATTGCTATTCGGTGATGAGCTTTTTATTAGACGTAAATATGGATTGGTACCGAACGATTATGCAGGGAGGATCTACCCTATTGCAAAAGAAATTGTGGACTGTGCTAAAAATTTCAATCGGCTGAATAGTACCTCATTGCCACATAGTCGACATTTTGAATTAGTGATGCCAGGAATGATTGCTCATGCTTACCCACGTGCATTAATGAATTCAATTAAAGAGCATCATAAAGATATTCATATCAATGTGAACAATTGGGATAAACATGCTCTAGAAAGCGTTTCTAACGATCCTAATAGTATTGTCTTGTGTGGTTGTAAAAGCCCTGAGGAAATTCATTGCTTTGATCAAAAGTTACACGTTGAAGTGCTTGCCGAAATGGGGTCACAGTACTTGTTAAGTTGTAAAAATCATCGCATTTTAAAGCAAGAAATCACTTTAGAAAGTATTGCCGAGTATCCATACATCAATACGCTTATGGGAGCCCAAGCACCAATAATCAATCCGTTTCAAGAGTATTGTCAACTCAACAATCTACCTCTTGAAACTGAAATGACTATTACAAATGTATCTTCTTTATTTGATTACCTTTCTGATTGTAAGTCGTTGGCATTAACACCTTACAAGGCCGTTTACGACATGGTAGATGAGGAGTCAGGTTTACATGCTTGTCAGATATCTGAATACGAAGTGAATCGTCTTTTTAACGTTGTAGAACCATTAAAGTTAGTATTGGTGACGCATCCCAATGCAGATAATGAAGATGCTACTTGGTTAAAACAGCAGATACGCGAGTTAACCAGTGAGCTTGTTTAACAATAAAGTCTATACAGATGTTGTTTTAGTTATATGGGCATTATAAATATATGTTTTGATGTGAACTTGGGTGTTGTATCTAGACCTTAGTATGAGTTTTCTTGATAGTTTTACTTCTTAATGCTTATTGAGTAAAAATTGGCTTTGGTGTAGGCGGTTATTGGTATTTTTTAATAGATGATATTTTCAATCACATTGTTCACGATAGCCTAGGTTGCTTTCTTAGTTATTTAATCCAACATGTGTTTTTCACTTTTCGATTTATATACTCGAATTTAATACGTATCGGAATTACATTTAATGTAATTCCTTTTTGTGTATATTTTTTACTTGTTTAAAAGTCGTTCATGCGAGACTTTTAGTTAATTGCATAAATGTATAATTTGGCGTTTGTTTTTCTCGATACTAAATTTTAATATAAAATATATGTTTTTTTGCAACTTAGAAGTGCAAAACGTTTTTGGGTAATATCGTCGCAATTAATACTATTTGATAAATGTAAATGATGAATATAAAAATCTACATACTATATTTAATGTTTTTTATAGCAAAAAATATGAGATTAGTCATTTTATCATAAACGTTACTTAAGGCTGAGCTAATGTAGTGGTGTGATAATTACCGCTTAAAAACAGGTTAAATCAGTATTAAAGCATCAATTACTTGCCACCAATCAGGGGAATTTGTTAGTAATCTTTTTTTTGTCGTCATTTGTTTTTATAAGTAATTGATTTTAATTTAAATATAGGTTTTTTATTGCTTGATTGTGGTTAAGTTTGTGGTTGCACATGAGTGCCTGCGTTAGTGAGTTCGGTATTGCTGCATTTAGCATTTAAAACCTATGCTACACACTATGTTTTGAACCAGTGAATAACGCTCATACTTGTATATTTCATTGAGCGATTAATCACAGCTAAAAACGTATAGATCAACTGATACCCTAGTAAGATTCATGATCATATTTCAAGGGCTTTACTAACTTATTCACGTTAAGCTAATCTTCTTGTTTCCTATCAAGCTGTATTTGAGGGAATAACAATATCAGTCAATAAGGATATAACGTGGACACCCTTGAGTTAACTTCTGTTACCCCCACCAAAACTAAATCGTTTTTAGCTGGTGCGCTTGCCGTTATGCCGTTGACGATTGCGGTGATCCCTTGGGGGATACTTGCCGGATCGTTTGCACTGGAAGTGGGCCTAACGCCAGTTGAAAGCCAAGCGATGTCTGCAATTATCTTTGCGGGTAGTGCCCAGTTGGTTGCACTCGGTATGATAAAAGCCGGTATTGGTATTAGCAGCATTTTGATCACCACCTTACTGATCACCTCTCGACATTTGCTGTATGCCATGGCGATGCGCACTCATATAAGCCCTTTACCCCTTAAATGGCGTTTAGGCTTAGGTTTTTTACTCACAGATGAACTGTTTGCTATCGCAAATCAAGCTCATAAAGGCGACTCGCCAGCGCAACATCAGTTTGATCGCTGGTATGCTTTGGGCGGCGGCTTAACCTTTTATCTTGGTTGGAATATTGCTACTTTGCTTGGCATTGTCGCAGGGCAGTCTATCGACAACTTAGGCGAACTCGGACTCGACTTTGCCATCGCTGCCACCTTTATCGCCATCGTAGTCCCCACAGTAAAAAAGCCATCAATATTAGTGTGTGTCCTGGTGTCGCTTACCTTAGCTGTCGTGTGCGCAGTATTTGCGATTCAAGCCGGGCTATTAATTGCGGCAATATCGGGCATGGCAGCAGGCATGACTTACGCCAAATTGACTAACGAAGACGCTGTGGTTTCAGCTAGAGTTGATTCGAGTAACATTGATTCTGCTATCGCTAATTCGAATACCGCTGAATCTACTTCTTCAGTGACCGCAAATAAGGATCACAAGCTATGATCTGGCTGATTATTTTATCCATGGCGGCGGTGGTGTTTATCAGTCGACACTTGTTGTTAGAACCTAAATTGCCTATTCGCTTAAGTAAAAATACCTTAACGTTTTTAAGCTATTCAGCCCCAGCGGTATTAACCGCTATCTTAGCGCCAATTGTGTTTGTGCCCGAAGGCCAACTTGCTATTAGTGTATATAACCCCTATTTAACTTGTGCTCTGGTGGCCACAGTGCTGGCTTACGTTACCCGCAACACCTTACTCACAACCGTACTCAGTATGGGACTGTTTTTTATTTTGTATTAGCAACTGGCCCTAGATTAATTTCAATCATTGTTAACTGACATTCTGTTGCGCAATAGATTAGAATAACCGCCATATTACGGACCAATTAGAGTTGAATATGCACGTACACATATTAGGTATTTGTGGCACTTTTATGGGCGGTTTAGCCCTACTAGCCCGCGCAATGGGCCACAAAGTAACCGGCAGTGATGCTAACGTTTACCCGCCGATGAGCACCCAGCTTGAGCAACAAGGTATTGAGCTAATCCAAGGTTTTGATCCCATTCAATTAGGCAAAGAAGGCGATAATCAACCAGATTTAGTGGTGATTGGTAATGCCATGAGTCGCGGTAATCCATGTGTAGAAGCGGTATTAAACCGTGGTATTAAATACACTTCTGGGCCGCAGTTTTTGTCTGAACATATTTTGCAAGACCGTTGGGTGTTGGCGGTAGCGGGTACTCACGGCAAAACATCTACCTCCAGCATGCTCGCGTGGGTTTTAGAATACTGCGGCTACGAGCCGGGATTTTTAATTGGTGGTGTGCCGCAAAACTTTGGCGTGTCAGCCCGTTTAGGTAACTCAGTGTTTTTTGTGGTTGAAGCCGACGAATACGACAGTGCCTTTTTTGATAAACGCTCTAAGTTTGTGCATTACCATCCACGCACGTTAGTGATCAATAATCTTGAATTTGATCATGCCGATATTTTTGCCGATCTCGCAGCCATTCAACGTCAATTTAATCATGTTATCCGCACTGTGCCGGGCGAAGGTAAGGTTATTTGGCCTAGCGATGTTGAAGCTGTACAGCAAGTGATTGATATGGGCTGTTGGAGCGAACAAGAAATTTATTCTAAATCGCCAACCTTAGCCACAGATATAGCTAATCATTCAGAGAGTCCTTTAGCAAGCCAAGGTGAACCAAGTGCCTGGCAGTCGCGTACTATTGCCGACGACGGCCATGTGTTTGAAGTGCTGTTTAAGGGCGAGTCACAAGGGATATTACACTGGGCATTGATAGGTCAGCACAATATCGAAAACGCAATTATGGCTATCGCTGCGGCACGTCATGTTGGCGTAGCACCAAGCCATGCTATAGAGGCATTGACACAGTTCAGTCCACCTAAGCGTCGTTTAGAATTATTGGCTACCGTCAATGGGGTGTCTGTGTATGACGATTTTGCTCATCATCCAACCGCTATTGCCACCACCTTGCAAGGGCTAAGGGCCAAAGTGGCTTCCAGTGATCATGCCAATGGCAAGATTATTGTAGTGCTAGAGCCGCGATCGAACACCATGAAAAGCGGTGTACATAAAGATACGCTGGCCAATTCGATGGTATTGGCTGATGTTGGCTACTTATATCAAGCGGACAATATTGGTTGGGACATTCATGCCAGTATGGCTAATGCGCCACTTCCTGTGACTGTGTTTAACAATATAGAAGACATTATTAACACAGTAGCCACCACCGCCAATAAAGGTGATACCGTGGTCATTATGAGTAATGGTGGCTTCAATGGTATTCACCAGAAAATAATTAAGGCTCTAGCGTAACGGCTTTAGCCGATAGAGGGTACAACATGGCCTATGCCAAAAAAGCCAAAGCAATTAGTCTCGCCTGGACTGGCGCATCTGGCGCACCATATGGTATTAAGTTGCTTGAATGCTTGCTCGCGGCTGATTACCAAGTTTTTTTAATGGTATCCAGCGCAGCACGTGTGGTGTTAGCCACCGAGCATGGGTTACAACTGAGCGCAAATCCAGATAAAGCCAAGGCTCAATTACTTGAACAACTGCATAATTCTGATGAGCCATTAAAAGGCGAATTAGTGGTGTTAGGTAAAGATGAATGGTTTTCGCCGCCAGCATCAGGCAGTGCGGCACCAAAACAAATGGTGATTTGTCCGTGTTCAACCGGCACATTAGCTGCTGTCGCCACTGGAATGAGTAATAATTTGCTCGAAAGAGCAGCAGACGTAGTATTAAAAGAGCGTGGGCAGTTAATCCTTGTTCCGCGTGAAACTCCTTTTAGTGCCATACACTTAGAGCATATGTTAAGCCTTACACGCAATGGTGCGACCATCATGCCAGCGGCACCTGGCTTTTATCATAATCCCAAATCGGTTCAAGATCTGGTAAACTTCATGGTTTCCCGAATACTTGATCATTTGGGTATTGAACACGACTTAACGAGTCGCTGGGGATATGGACGTACTCAGTCACACGACATCGACAATTGAGAGATTTATGAAGCACACCATTGAAATGATGATTTCTGAGCAAGAAATCAATAAAACTTTAGACCAGTTAGCTGAACGCATTAATGCTCATTACGCTGACAGTGAACGCTTATTAATGGTTGGCCTATTAAAAGGTTCTGTAGTGTTTATGGCCGATTTATGTCGCCGTATCAAAGGCCATGTTGAAATCGACTTTATGGCAGTATCAAGTTATGGTAATTCAACCACTAGCTCACGCGACGTTAAAGTGCTTAAAGACGTGCAGTCTGATATCTCTGGCCGTGACGTGTTAATTGTTGAAGACTTAATCGACTCAGGCAACACCTTAAATAAAGTGCGCGAGATGTTACTACTGCGCGAACCAAAAAGTTTAGCGCTTTGTACCTTATTAGATAAGCCAGAACGCCGCGAGGTTGATGTACACGTCGACTTTATTGGTATCACAATTCCTGACGAGTTTATTGTCGGTTACGGTATCGACTACGCAGAGCAATACCGCAACTTGCCTTATATCGCTAAAGTTGTACCACTGGATTAAGCAAACATAATTTATAAACTCCCGCCGATGTGGGAGTTTTTTTTCATTGTAAGTTGAGGATTTCAATATGGCCGATAACGCCAATGCATTGGTGATCGATAACCTTAAAAAAACCTATAAAGGCGGTGTAGAAGCCGTTAAGTCAATTAGTTTGACGGTAAAGCAAGGTGACTTCTTTGCTTTGCTTGGCCCCAATGGTGCAGGTAAATCTACCACCATCGGCATTATCAGCTCATTGGTGCAGAAAACCGCTGGCACGGTTTCGGTATTTGGTTTCGATATAGATAAAGATCTCGAACATGCCAAGTTATGTATCGGGTTAGTACCGCAAGAATTTAATTTTAACCAGTTTGAAACCGTGCAACAAATTGTGGTTAACCAAGCGGGTTACTATGGCGTGCCAAAAGCCGTAGCATTACAACGTGCTGAAAAGTATCTCACCCAACTTGATTTATGGCAAAAACGCCATGCTCAAGCGCGCGAACTGTCTGGTGGCATGAAACGCCGTTTAATGATTGCCCGTGCGTTAATGCACGAACCTAAATTGCTAATATTAGATGAGCCAACAGCTGGCGTCGACATTGAACTTCGTCGTTCAATGTGGGAGTTTTTAAAGCAAATTAACAAACAAGGTGTGACGATTATTTTAACCACACACTACCTTGAAGAAGCCGAAATGCTGTGTCGCACCATTGGTATTATCGATACCGGTTTGCTGGTGGAATGCACCACCATGAAGGCTTTATTGAGCAAGCTAGATGTTGAAACCTTTATTTTCGATTTACGTCATGATCTCGATGTTGCCCCTCAGTTAACCAATATGAATTGCCGCTTAACTGATGCACATACTTTAGAAGTCGATGTGGCCAAATCGAATAACATTAATGAGTTATTTACTCAGTTTACTTCAGCCAATATCGAAGTCTTGTCGATGCGCAATAAAGCCAACCGTCTAGAAGAATTGTTTGTAGAGCTGGTAGAGAAAGCCAAGGAGTCAAAATAATGAAAAGTCTGTATTTTGTGGCTTTTAAAAGTATTTTAACCAAAGAAATTAATCGCTTCACCCGTATTTGGATCCAAACACTAGTGCCGCCAGCCATTACCATGACGTTATATTTTTTAATTTTTGGTAACTTAGTTGGTAGCCGCATCGGTGAAATGGGCGGCGTGACCTACATGGAGTTTATTGCTCCTGGTTTAATCATGATGTCGGTGATCACCAGCTCATACTCTAATGTGGCCTCATCGTTTTACAGCGCCAAGTTTCAACGCAACATTGAAGAAATCATGGTGGCTCCAGTACCGCATTACGTGATGATAGCCGGTTATGTCGGTGGCGGTGTCGCCCGTGGGTTATGCGTGGGCCTAATTGTGACCACAGTGGCGATGTTGTTTGTTGATATCTCCTTACATCATGTTGGCTTGGTCGTTATCACCATGTTTTTAACCTCAGTGTTATTCTCACTCGGTGGCTTGATTAATGCCGTGTTTGCCAAAAGCTTTGACGATATCAGTATTATCCCGACCTTTATTCTTACGCCACTCACCTACTTAGGCGGTGTATTTTACTCGTTATCGTTATTGCCACCTTTTTGGCAAGGTGTATCGGGTTTAAACCCTGTGGTATACATGATTAACGTATTCCGCTACGGATTTTTAGGTTTTGCCGACCTTAGTGTACCGTTATCTATCGCCATCATGGTTGGCTTTTGCGTCAGCTTGTGGGCAGTAGCTTACTATTTGATTTCGCGCGGAATTGGTTTGCGTAGCTAAGTCTCATAGGCGGTAAGCCGCAGCTAAAGCGGTTGTTATCATCTCAGTGTAAAAGGGCTCGTAAGAGTCCTTTTTTACACCCACCTTACGCATAAAGTAGTAATAATTAGATTATAACTAGATATTATTTTATGTTGACTTACTTAGATTGCAACCTATACTAAAACTTAGATTTTATATGGGTGGTCTGGAGTAAGTGATGAAACATTTTTACCACCTCGTAGAAACAAACGATAATATTGGCATTGGTGACGTAGACGTATCTGTAGATGGAAGTACCTTTAGTGTTGATAGGCCAATGTCATTCAAAGGGCTTCTGATGCTCTTTACAAGCACAGGCAGACCAGTCTTTGAACCAAATGCTTACTTCCTAAGTCGTCGTATCGTTGAGGGAACTAAAGACTTAAAACCCACTTGCTTTCATCTCTTGAGATATTATCGTTACTTGGAGGCTAATAACCTTAAGTGGAATGATCATGAAGAACAGCTACAGCGTTACCCCATTTTCCTTTATAGAGCTTATTTGAACGATAGTATTGAGAAAGGTAACTTGGGCCGCAGTACAGCAGTGGCAGCACTTTCTATTGTGAGGCGTTTTTACATATTTTGCCTCCGTCACGGTTATATATCTCAGTTGCCTTTTGTCGTCACGGGCGTAACTAAATATGGTCAAAACTTAACGGATTGCTCAATCCGTAGCCAAACAAAAGAAACCAATCTACAACCCTTAAATGACCTTGATCTACAGCATGTTAGAGAGAACTGGCACTGTAATGGGTTATCTAGGGAGTTTCGTCTGATGGTGTGCGTAGCGCTCTCAGTAGGGCTGCGCTCTGTTGAGATTACGGACATAAAACCTAAGCACTTTTCTATTCCCAAGGGGTTCAAAGGAAAAACACTAACAGGTATTTGGATTGGCCCAGCCCATGATTGCAAAACAAAATATGACACTGACCGTCAGGTCTCAATGCCTATTTGGTTGATGGAAGGTATGAATAAATATCATCAAAGTGATAGATATAAAAAACGGAAGCAAATTTATTTTATGAATACGGGAGATATGAGTCCTCCTGCTTTTATCAATAAAGATGGAGACGCTTTTAGCACTCAAAGCCTTAATACACTCTGGAGTAAGTTAAGAGCCGCGATACAAGAAAACAGTAACCCTCACTTTAAACACAAAGAGCATGACTGTAGGGCGACCTTTGGCGCTAATAAGTTTGAGTCATTATCTAAAGTAGCGGGCCTATCTCCGCTGGAAGCACTAACAACACTTAAAAACGAAATGGGCCATAAAGACCTGGACACTACGATGTTGTATCTAAAGCACTACGAGGGTAACCCTGAGAAGAATCTAGTCCCTGAGATAACGACGAATTTACTAGAGAATGAGGCGTTATCATGACTGATTTTGTCGATACCGACGTTATGGATAATGCTCGCCGCTATCGCTCTACACCAACGTCTGAGATGGTCACAGATAATACTCTGACCACCATTACCAAGTGGAAATATGTCTGGAAAAATGGATCTGGGGGTCGTTCAACGTGTGACTTTGCAGTCTTAAAAGCCTATGCCACAGATGAACACATTCGTTTATTGATATCTAAGTTTCAACAATCTGGCTGGCGAGAGTCAAGCAAGACTTCGCATTTCAGTAATATTGGAAAGATTATTAAATATGCTTTCAATGCTCAAAGTGGCAAGCGAAAAGCAAAAGTCGAGTTTTCGCCTGAAACATGTACTCAGTATATCCATGCAACATACCTATCAATGGCCAGTACAGGCAAAGGGGTGCATGGAAAACCCTTCAGCGCAAAGACGCTTGGCTGGATGGGTTCGAACTTAAATTCAATTTGTAAAAAATTTGGATTCGGGCAAATCCCTAAAGCGGCTCGGAACCTTGATACTGCATCAGCCTCATTGGATTGCGCTAACTACACACCCAAGGTACTTCGCTCCATTGGCTTTTCGTTGTTAGAAGACCGCAAGGCACTGTTAAAGCGGCATCAGGATGATTCGCTAAATGATTATCAAAGAAACCTAGCCTTTGATAGATTGGTCTGCAATGGGGTATTCCTGACGATTTATTATTTAGGAACGGGTCAAACAGAAACCTTGAATATGTTCTTGGAAGATGAATGGGTGTGCCAAAAATCAGGGGCAGGTCGCATCAGTATTGAAGGGCTTAAAACGCGTGGCTACATAGTTGAGCTTCGTACTTTCACACCAAGGGCGACGTGTAAGAGCTTTTTCGAATCACACCTTGCCCTATCAAAAGCCCACTCTGCCACGTTAGGATTGGATAATCATTACCTGTTTAGAAAAATGAACGGTGCAGCGCCATCAAAAGCTAACCTATCGCTTTATGCTCAAACCTATTTGGTCAAGCACTCTTCGCGCATCCAATCCTTAATCGAAAAAAATCCTGATTTCCGTTTGAACTGTGATTTATTGAAGTCATCCATTAAGCAGTATGCTGAACACAAGATGGGAAGAAAGAAAGCCGCTGAAAACACCCGTAATGCACCTGGCACCTACGATAGTTCAAACTATGGCAAAGTCTCAAAGGGTGAAGCCAGGGAGCAATTGGCGTTTGGTTTGACCGCATTACATTATTTGGGTGAGAACCCTGACGGCGGAGCTGTTGTTGCCGTTGCAAAGGCTAAAGAGTCAACTGGTGTCGTTATTTCTCATGAGGAATGGGAAGCGCTTAAGATGTCTAAAGATACTGAGCAACAAGCTGTTGAGATTAATAATGGCGGCTTCTGTAAAGGGGCTGATACGCCCGAAAAAAAGGAGTTTCAAAAGAACATAGCGCGTACAGGTCTCCTTTCAAAAGAAGAGCAGTCCAAGTTGGGTTGTGGCTTTGTCGTAAAGTGTTTTTCCTGCACGAACTTTGGGGTGGTAGATGAGCCTCATGATATATGGCGATTACTGTCTTTTGAGAAGCGACTGAATGAAGCGCTGGGTGCACACCGAAGTGTAGAACACTTCATCACAAATTTTGGTGAAGTAAAAGCCAACCTCAATAAGCTCAAGGAACGATTCAAGAAAGCGCATTTAAAGGCAGCCATGAAGCTGCTAGAGCGCGAGTGTCACCCGTTATGGGATGAAGATTCAGTAATGGATATATTTAGAGGGTAAGTTATGCACAGTATCAGTATGGACTTGAGCAAGTTTGAGCAATACGCATTACCACAATCATCAGGCCAGTTTGTGATGCCCAATGATAAAACGGTGGTCAGTGTGGATAAAAACGGAAACCCTGTTTCATATTTTTGGCAGGATAAATGGGATTATAATGCGTTCTTTAATCTCACCAAAGAAATCAAATCAAAATACCAAATCAACTTCCATTCAGATAAACATAACCCCCAGTTGCTCCTAGAGTTAAAGCAGCGTGTCTATTTTCTGATTTGGGGCGCTCAAGGAGAGTTGTTGAGCATGGCAGGAGATACTTTCCGCAAATTCAGTCAATGCCAACTCATACAAAAACAGGTAAATAATCCGTTGAGAGTGTTTAAGGGCACTGCTATTCATTCCTTTTCTTTATTAAGCAATGAATTGGTTTTTAATCAGTTACTCCATGATTCAAAAGCCCTCAGCGAAGAAAGCCTTAGAAATATACTAAAGAGTTTAAGCGTACTAACGCAAGTCAATAAGCACTTTCCAGAGCAATCACACTTTTCACTAGGCATTCCAGAGGGTAAGTTGTTCAACCAAATCGCCAAGCTATACTCATCAACAGGAAAAGGTCATTATCCTACGATCATCCCTGTCATTTATGAGCATCTCATGGGGCGGTTAATGAAAGATGTGACAGCGGCTCACAAAAAGTTGGCAGACCTTAGGGATGTGAAATCCTATGCAAAAAAATACGGACAAACAGAGCGACAAGCTGTAGATGAATTTAAGATGATAGAGGGGGCTTGTTTTATGTCACTCTCAGCATTTACAGGGATGCGTATCAGTGAGTTGACGCAAATCAATGCTACCTCTTACAAAGAAGTGGAACTTGATGGCTTGAAGCTGTGTACCTTGCGCTCTTGGACGCGCAAGTTGGAGAAGTTGCCAAGAGAAGATGCTTGGGCATGTGCGCCTATCTGTAAAGAGGCACTGGAAGTCTTAATCGTACTAAATGACGAATATCGCTCAAACAAAGGCGACATTCATTGCTCACCACGCTTCCGTTTTGATGAAAATAGGGGTTCTGGCAATAACATCAACAGCCAATTAAAAGATGCTGATTTAAACACCACTAACCTTGGACAATTATTTACGCGCTTCTCAAAAAGCCTTGATATTACATACGCACCCGATGAAATGGATGAGATTTATCGTTTATTAAATCCCGTTGTGCCAGCTCGATCCAATCCAATTAAAGCGCGAGAAGACGGAACGTTTTATTGGCATTTTTCGACTCACTCACTCAGGCGGACTTTTGCTCATTTTGTCGTCGGAAATGGCTTGGTAACATTGGCTGCATTAAAGCATCAGTTTAAGCATATCAACCTGTCTATGACCGCCATTTACGCCAGTCATGCAGATGTGTTGACACTGCTAGGGATAGAGAACCCTGCCAGCGTTAAAAAAGCGATTGAAGACGCTGAAATGGAAAACCATATAATCTACTTGAAGGACATAGTGGATAACCCTGATGAACAATCAGGAGGGTATATTAAATCATTTGATGGCGATCCTAGAGTAATGCCAGAAGCAAAATTTAATGAACTTATCAAACAAACTAAAGGGTCAAATAAATCAACAGGTTATGGTACATGTTTTGCGGGTGAGAAGTGCGGTATGGGTCACTTATTTGAACCATCGACTTGTGTTGGTCGTGAGTGTGAAAGCTTAAATATCAATCAAGCCGAAGCAACTCGTTGGCAAGATCGTCATCAAAGGATTGGGATGAAGATGCAACAAATGAAAGAGCTGGGGTTCTATAACCAGAACACACTTGCTCGTGAGCTGTCTGATATTCGTGCTGCGGAAAAGGTGATGCGTGATCACAGTATTGGATTTGAACGGTTTGAACTGGGAGCATTGTGATGGCGAACGTAAAAACGAAGCTAATGAATGCCTTTGAAGCCTTGAAGAAAGAAGGCAAAAAAATCAGTCCTTACGCTGTAGAGAAACGCGCTGGCGTGGCAAACGGGTCATGTAAAAATCACCCAGCCTTGCTGGATATGATTTTAGCGGAAAAAGCTCATTTTCATGCTAATCCTCAAGTGGTTAATAAGGGGCTGCCCACAAAGAAGAAGCAGGTTGATAAGAAGAAACATGACGACTTGGTCGAGTCAAACAAGCGGCTACGGGCTGAGAATGACCAATTCAGGGAGGAAATGAAAGTTATGGCTACCTCCGTGGCTCAGTTAACGTGGGAGCTGCATCGATACAAAACAGCGACCAAGGGTAACAGCGACAAATTCAGAAGTATTAAAGTTTGAATGCTGTAACAAGAACCAAGTTATATTGCTTAACTTGTGTGCGTTTATATTAAAGTTTGATAATTCTTAATAGTGTTTGATCATTTATAATATAGTTTGATATTTTTTGGCGATTTTGGTGAGGAAGCCGGTTAAGGACTAACACATTTCTGTCCAATAATGAGATTGAAGAATACTCATGTCGGGACGATTACTTGTTAGCGTAATAAAAGTGCAATTCTCATCAAAAGATTACAGCCATCCATAAATATTTGCCTCAATCTTCCTAATTTAACAGCATGTTGTATATGTAAAGCTATCCATCATCATTAAAATTATCAAGGAATTTGATTTTGTAACTTATTCAAGGTGGCTTGATACTGTAACAAAATCAAACTTGGAGTTTACATGTCTGAAGAAAAAGTTGAATACAAGGTAACGCATGGCGGATTTAGAACCGGGGCCGGTAGAAAAACTAAATACGAAAAAACTGTCGTGATGAGAGTTCCTGAAAAATACAAAGTCGCAATAAAAATGTTAATTCAGGATTTAGATGATTGCGAAATGATAGATAAAAACTGCTCCATATATCGTCAATTGTCTGTTAATGATTTTATATTATCAATTATTAGATCCATGAAAAAACTGAAAACATACATTCAAAAACCATAAATCAATGACTTACAGCATGTTTTCAGTTTTACATGGATCTAATATCGAATGTTTCTAAAATTTATCAAATTTTGTAGCCATTTAAAGAATAGTATTTACAGGCTCAAGTCTTCAAGTATATCCACCCAATTCAGCAGAATGAATGTACTCGATGAATAGTTTTTGATTACCATTCTCACATATAAACTTTGCTGTTTGACCGCCAAATGCAGGTATCCTTCGATGGTTAAACCAAAACATAGCTTTCTCTGCATTTCCCGACCAGCTCAGTAAAAGAGGGATTAGATACATTTGTTCTTCAACAGTAAAAAAATACTGGAGGGCACTTTTTAACTCTTGATAGTCGGTATGAGCTGTATTCATCGATCCGCCTTTAAAGGTTATATAGTTTTAAATAAGGTCTATTCTAATTAAAAACACACCTGTATTTGTAACAAATTTAATTGCGTTTCACAGAAGTTTTTTGGCGTAAACAATCATGCTAAGTGCATACTGCAAAAGTAACCCATGTTGTGACTGAATCTGTAGTGGTTTATTGATGTAGTATGCTTGATGGTTTTTGGTTTTTATTGATCATTTTTTCTTCTACGACACTAGAAATAGACATTTTTATACGAACGGCAGCGATATTATTACTCGCTGAAAGGGACACTTTATTGGTACATTTTTAACTGGCGGCGTTGGGGGGATAACCCTTTTTTGTTTGTTTTAGCGATACTTTGGTTCATATTGCCTTTTGCGATCTTTGGAACAAAAAATAAACTTGAAGAGCTGATCGAACAAACTAGATAAACTAACACTTTACTCACGTCACTCAGAGGCGAGCAATCTCTATTAACGGATGATTATGGGGTCTTGAAGGCATCCAAAAATAAATAAGTTAGTCACCGAGTATTGGGACTTAGGTCCGATACATAGACTGTTCTGAATATCTTTGATTTTGTAACGATATCAAGTTGATTTTACTGAACTCACCGTAAAAGTAATTTGTTGAGGCTTGCCCTGCAACGACCGTGTAAAGATTGGTTTAGAAACGACAGGAGAATAATGATGATCAACTTTTTCGCATTCATCTATGTGCTGGATTAATGCTTTGATCGCATTTTTATATTGTTCAGGTACTCTCATCACTATTGTTTTTTCATATCGAGTCTTACGGCCAGCACCTTTACGTACACCACCATGCGCCCCTTTATGCTCTTCACTTTTATCTGACATACTTAGAACCTCTTGATTGCGTAACAATATCAAGATAGCTTGATTTAGTTACATAATCAAATAAGGCTTTATAAGTTTGTTGCTCCACAAGTCAAACAGCAATGCATTATTCGATTGTAAAAATAGACTTGCACCTCGATGGTTTACTGCTAATATAACTGTAATTAAATACAGTGGTTTTGTGTTATGCGCGTTATACCTATACCTGCCCATGCGGGCATTACTGGCTTTGAAAGCCCTGCTGCTGAATACTCCCAGTTAGGTATTAGTCTGGATGATTTGTTAGTAGAGCATCCAAGCTCGACCTTTATTGGCATTGCTCAGGGGGAGTCGATGCAAGATGTTGGCATCTTTGATGGAGATATGATCATTGTTGATCGTCTTGAAACTGCACGAAACGGTGATGTGATCGTAGCGAACTTTAATGGTGAGTTTGTGTGTAAAATCTTGGATACCAAGCGTCGTATTCTTCTCTCTGCATATTCTCATGCATCGCGATCACCTAATACCATCTAAGCCGATCACCTAATACCATCCATCGCGATCACTCAATACCATCGATGCCGATCACTTTTCGGTCAAAATAGTATTGAGTGATCGGCTTGAATAGTACCGTTCGTTTTTTGTACTTTTTTGTTTACCAGTAGGTGTTTTTAACCGTTATTCTTTTCATTTTTGATGATGAGAATGACCATGCCAACGGCACCTATTTCAATGCGTAAACTCAAAGAAATTTTAAGACTAAAATACGGCTGTAAACTCAGTCATCGTCAGATAGCAAAAAGCTTATCTGTTTCACCCTCAATCGTGTCTAAATATGCCTGTAAATCAGCAGAGCTAGACATTACTTGCTGGCCGCTTGATGAGAAGTGGGATGATAACTCTCTACAACAAGCGTTTTTCAAAACAAAGCCTCGTTTAAAAGGCTTTACCATTCCTGACTGGTCGTTAGTTCAACAAGAGCTTCGGCCTAAAACCATGACGTTGTTGCTGCTTTGGGAAGAATACAAAGAGCGGCACGCGGAAGGTTTTTACAGTTACACTCACTTCTGCCGTCAGTACAAGGCATGGCTTAAATGCCAAAAACCCTCGATGCGACAAAACCATAAAGCTGGTGAAAAACTGTTTGTGGATTACTGTGGCCCAACCATGAGTATTGTTGATAGAAGTACAGGCGAATGCCGTACTGCACAAGTGTTCGTCGCGGTCATGGGGGCATCAAATTATACCTATGCCGAAGCGACTTACAGCCAGAAACTTGAAGATTGGGTGATGAGTCATGCCCGTTGTTTTGAGTTTCTTGGCGGTGTTCCTGAGCAGATCATTCCTGACAACCTTAAAAGTGCCGTCACCAAACCCTGCCGATATGAGCCTGACTTAAACCCAACCTACCAACAACTAGCGACGCATTACGATACCGTCATTGTGCCTGCAAGACCCTATAAACCAAAGGATAAAGCCAAGGCAGAAGTGGGTGTACAAATTGTTGAACGTTGGATCATGGCACGTCTTCGTAATGAAACCTTCTTTAGCTTGCGTCAATTAAATCTAAAGATTCAAGAATTACTCATCGATTTAAATCAGCGACAAATGAAAAAACATCCTGGCTCACGATTAAGTCAATTTGAAGCCATTGATAAACCAGCGTTAAAACCATTGCCCATGCTGCCTTACAGCTACACCTTAGTGAAACAAGTGAGCGTACATATTGATTATCATATTGAGATTGAAAAGCACTATTACTCAGTGCCGCATACCTTGATCAAGCAAAAACTTGAAGCACATGCCTCAGGAAAATTGGTGACACTCTACCATCAAGGCATACGAGTCGCTGTTCACCCCAGATCATACCGAGAAGGTGCGCATACAACACTTGAGCTACATATGCCTATCGCTCACCAAAAACAACAGCAATGGACACCGCAGCGATTTGAGCGCTGGGCAAGTCAGTTTGGTAAATCAACCGAGCAGTTTGTTATGCAATTGATGCAAGCTAAAAAGCATCCAGAGCAAAGCTACCGTGCTTGTATGGGGTTATTAAGCCTAGGCAAGAAGTTTACAGACCAACGTCTTGAAGCCGCCTGTCATCGTGCATTAGCCACAGGTGTTACTCGCGTAAAACAAGTTAAAACCATCTTAGAAAAAGGCTTGGATAAGCAACCCTTGCCACAAGCTCAGGGTGATTTACTACAAGATATTGATCATAAAAATATCCGCGGCAATAACTATTACCATTAATAAAAACTAACCAATCAAAGGAAATCTTATGAAAAATATCAATCAACAAGTCAATAACCAGTTAAGTAACTTAAAGCTAAGCGGCATACGTGATGCGCTATTACAGCAACTTGAACAACCTAATCTATACGTAGAACAAAGCTTCGAAGAGCGGCTAAGTTTATTGCTTGAGCATGAAATAACGCAGCGTGACCAGCGTAAAATTGACCGCCTAACTCGACAAGCAAAGTTCAGAGTTGGCGGCACGCTTGCTCAACTCAACTATGGCGCAGCACGACAACTCGATAAAACTCAGATCCGTTCATTAGCACAAGGTGAATGGCTTCGCCTTCACCAAAATATTTTGATTACGGGAGCAACGGGGTGTGGCAAAACTTACCTCGCTTGCGCTCTTGGTCAAAACCACTGCCAACAAGGGAGTAGCGTTTATTATTTTAGGCTCAAGGAGCTATTAGAAAAGATGTTCTTAGCGCAAGCCGATGGTAGTTATCGAAAACTGATCAACAAGCTTAGCTCTGTTAATTTACTGATCTTAGATGATTGGGGATTAGAGCCATTAACGGCTCAACAACGTAGTGATTTATTGGAATTAATTGATGCAAGATATGATACAAAATCGACATTAATTGCCAGTCAATTACCGATAGAAAATTGGTATGAAATGATAGGAGAATCGACACATGCTGATGCGATTCTAGATCGACTTGTTCACGGAGCAATAAAGTTGGAATTAAAAGGCGAATCAATGCGAAAAAAACTAAATACCTTGACTGAAGCCGATCACTGAAGCTAGATTTTACGGAGGTCTACTGGCGAACAAAAAAGTGATCGGCTTGAATGGTATTGACCGATCGGCATCATGGTATTACGCACTCTCATCCAATCAGCAATATCAGCCAGTCATTATTCATGAATATGATGATTTTAGTATTGAAGGCGTGGTTACTCGCTCTATTCGATGCCATCGTCAAAGTCCGCTATTGTGTGCAAAGTAAATGTTTGCCCTTGTTGATGCTAATAGCTTCTATTGCAGTGCCGAACAAGTTTTTCGTCCAGATTGGCGCGGTAAGCCAGTTATTGTTCTGAGTAATAATGACGGTTGTATTGTTGCCGCTAATAGGCAAGCTAAAGAAGCCGGTATTCAGAAGTTTTTACCTTATTTTCAAGTCAAAGAGTTATGCACTAGGCGCGGTGTTATTGTTTGTTCTTCTAACTATGAACTCTATGCTGACCTTTCTAGTAAAATGATGAATATCATTGGCCGTTTTGCTCCAGAACAACATATTTATTCTATTGATGAAAGTTTCCTTTCTTTTAAGAACACTTACCCCGCGATTAAGTGTTTACAGACCCAAGGTCAGTTAATCCGTCGTGCAGTATGGAAAGAAGCGAAATTAGCGGTTTGTGTGGGGATAGCTGAAACTCTCACGTTGGCTAAAATTGCTAATCACGCAGCGAAGAAAATTAGGGATTACCAAGGCGTCTGCTTCATGAGTAATGAACAAGAACGTATTTCAATCTTAAAGCAGCTAAGTGCAGGTGATGTTTGGGGAATTGGACGTCGAATAAGTAAAAAGCTTGAGTTAATGAATATCCACACAGCTTATCACTTGGCTTGTATGCCACCTATGTTGGCGAGAAAGTTGTTCAGTATTGAAATCGAGCGTACGGTTCGTGAGCTCAACGGACAAGCGTGTAAAGCGTGGGATGAAGCAAGAGCAGATAAAAAACAGATTTTCTCTACCAGGAGCGTTGGAGAGCGTATAACAGACTCTGAATTGCTATTGCAGGCGTTAAGCAAACATGTCGGCATTGCAGCCGCTAAAGCCCGCAAACAAGGCTCAACCTGTAAAACCATGATGATTTTTGCTAGTAGCTCACCACATGATGAACATCCAGTCAGCTACAAAGCGATAGTCCATTTTCCTTGCTTAACTAATTGTAGTGTAGAGTTAACTCAAGGGATGAGTGGTGCCGCTTCCCAGCTTTTTCGTGAAGGAACACGATATTATAAGATTGGTATCGGGCTCATCGAGCTCGTTAGTGAAACCTATAATCAGCTCGACTTATTTAATCCTCAAAGAGCGAATCCAGCGTTAATGAACACACTTGATAGTATCAACCATCGCTATGGCAGTGATACTGTCTTTTTAGCTGCACAAGGTATAGAACATAAATGGGCTATGCGACGTGACTTACTAACACCTCAATACACCACTAATTGGGCTTGTGTACCTCATATAAAGTGCTGAAAATGATATTTCGGAACGCTGAATATCATTCTTGATACCAGGCCCACTCAAATGGATAACAACTAAAAGTGTTATATGTAACAGTTTCTCGTGAAGCAAAATTTGATGAGGAAAAAGTGTTTATTGGATGACCGTATTGTGCGTTTATATTAAAGTTTGATAATTCTTAATAGTGTTTGATATTTTATAATATAGTTTGATATTTTTTGGCACTTTTGGTGAGGAAACGGGTTCAGGACCAACACATTTCTGCCCCATAACGATTTTCAGCTCGATTAGCCCAAACAGCCTATCTAGCCTAAGTCGACCAAATTTTAGTAATGCTACGAAGTTAGTAGCAATTCACAAAGTTAGGCGTAAACAGTCATGTATTCATCTAACTTCAGCAATGAATGTGCATAATCTGCGGATGCAGATCAATTGGTTGTCACATGTGCTGCTTAATTTGGCGATCAGATATTTACGATCAATTGATTAATTATTGAACACCTGTTGCAATCCCACGTATTTACTGGGGTTACTAAAGGTTAGATGGAAATTTAACTGACTAATCCACAAATAGTGAACATCCCCCCCTTGCAAATCACCGTGAACCTCATTATCTTGGTATAAAACAAACCTGAGAGCACAATATATAGTGTTTTTGCGGGTGGTTGTCACTAAAGCAGACTAACGTAAACCCTGAGAAAGTTAATGTTAGAAGGCTTTCGTCGCGGCGTAAACGCATCGCGTTTACTTCTTGAAGTGAGATTTCGATATCATCTCAGTTTCAATATATGCCAAAGTGCAGTGGCATAGTGAATGTGGCCACCTCGATGAGATGAGATGAAATAGCGTGGCGCATCAGAACTTCATGACGAGCTTAGAAAAATTGAATGAAGAGGAGCAAAAAGTGCACGATTACGCAATATTTGGGCACAATAGGGCTACCATAGGACGATGGCTTGGTGTCGCATCTGTAATTGTGACAGGTGCTATTTCATCGTTATTGGTTTGGCTATACGAAGCAACAAACATAGAAGCATTCGCAACTGCCATAATAACACCAGCCATAATTTATTTCGTTCTTCACTATTGCTTTGATAAGTTTGGTTGGAAAATTCCGTTTTTTAGCATCCCAGATATCAGTGGCATATGGTCTGTAAAAGGCGAGACTCTTAATGAAGACGGTTCTACAAAGTACAACTGGGAAGCTGAAATAGATATCGAACAAACATGGGAACAGATCTGTATAACGCTAAAAACGGCACAGAGTTCAAGCGAAAGCTATACTGCAACTCTCGGTAAAAAATCAGGAACAAAAGGTGGCTGGATACTCCACTATAGCTATACGAATAACCCTGACTCCAATCAATACCATGAATTGAATTCCCACAAAGGTTATTGCGAGTTAGTTTTTAACAAAGAACTAAATCAAGGGGAAGCCGCTTACTTCAACAGTAACGGCAGAAGGACTTTCGGGAAAATGGTTGTAAGGAGAGCTCTGCAATGATCAACTTTGAAAAAAGACTCGAAAATCTAAAAAACCGTCGCCAAGGAACAGCTGAGCGAGATCGACTAGAAAAAGGCATGTATTCGCTCTATGGTGATCTTCGACCGACAGAAGCACATGAAAAGTTACACGAAAATGCCGCGATAAAATATGTGATTGGCTCAATGGCAGCAGTTAGCCCAGAGTCCACACGAGTATCAAAGGACGAAGGTGAAAGAGTCTCATCAACGTTGTTAGAAATGTTAAGAACATCAGGAATCTATGCTGAAGCAAAAATGCAAGGTTCTGTCGCATTGGATATTCATATTGAAGGTCATTCAGATGTAGATATGTTGATACTAAAGTCGGACATAATTACTATCCAAGGCCCAGCATTACCTGAAACCAACTATTCAGCCCCCAGCGATACCAGACCAATGGTTGAGATTGTAAAAGAGCTTAGACTCCAATCTGAAGCGAAACTCACAACTCGATATCACGCAGCTAAAGTAAACACTAGCGGTGCAAAATCGATTGCCCTTAGCGGGGGAAGCCTGAAACGAAAGGTTGATATTGTGCCAAGCAGTTGGCATGACACGCATGATTACCAAAGAACAAAATTGGAGTACTTCAGAGCAGTAAACATTTATGACAAAGACAATCATGCTCTAATTGAGAACAAGCCTTTTTTACACATTAAGAAGGTTAATGACAGGGACGCACAGTACAGTGGCAACCTTAAAAAGGTAACTCGACTAATGAAAAACATTATAGCCGACATGCCTGAATACAAAAAAACTAAAGCAATAAAACTGACAAGTTATGACATTGCTGCAATTGCCTATTCCATGAACGAAAGTTTGTTGTGCAGCCAATACTTACCGTTGACACTACTCGAAAACTTACGGTCATATTTACTAATCATTTCGTATATCGATGACAGAAGAAACTCGTTAATAGTCCCTGATGAGTCAAGAAAGATATTCAATAACGAAGAAAAGGTTGAGGCGCTACGGATACTCTACAATGAAGTAAACGAGCTTGCTGAAGCCGTTCAAAAAGCTATCAACCCATTGAAAGAAAAATATGATGGCGATGTATTAAAGAATAGACAAGTGGTGTTTTTTTAAGAAAAAATATCCATCCTTAGATGGGTATGGCTCTCAGTATGGAGTTAAGCTTCCACTCTTAGATCATAGAAATTTTAATCCTAAGTTCACAAATTAGAGATAGGAATCTAGCTCAGTTTTGTCCCTTTTCAAGTTAGCGTGGCCAACACATTTCTGCCCCTTTATGAGTTAGCACCTGCAATCCACCCAATACAGCACTAACCTATTTATAATACTTTTTCTCATCAGTCGGAAAAGGTAATGTTACTGTTTAGCTACAACGTCTTAGTTAACCAGTGTTTTTATACAATATTATTAGTTTTTACGGATATCTACCGAATATTGCGTATTCAGTTTACGATTTCCTATTGAGTGATAATAAAAAACAGCGTAAATTCAAGTAATTAAAATGCGCATGTTCGGTTTGCAAGAGATACTAGATAAGCAAAGTGTGCATTCTCGTTTTCCCAGAAGGTGTGTTTGGACTAACCGTTGAAAATTTTATAAATGAGAAGATTATGAGTATACACCTTTACTGGTCTAACCTGATAAACGCGCAAGGCGTGTAAACAAATGTTATGCCATTCAAGCTCCGGAGTTTTATGACAAGTTTTTTTAAATATTGCCCAATCCATTCTCATGAATCTTTGGATAAAGAATATTCGTTGATCAATCTTTTCTCGAATCAGGCAACCTTCTCTAGAAGGGAGAACTTCAATGATCTATTTGATTCTAAAGTGTTGATAAAATTGCCTACTAGAGATCGAGTCAGGCGAACCTATCAAAAGCTTTCTGGTGAATCAAAGCGCACTTTCAAACAATTATATATGGGGGCTGACGCCAAGGCTAACTTTGACCTTCTAGTTGGAAAAATTGAAGGTGTTTTGGATTCCTACCTTTTCTATTGCGTAACAGATAATCCCATTAATAACCTTATGTGGTCTCATTATGCCAATTCACATAATGGCTTTTGTATCGAGTGGGAAACAGACTCTATGACACTAGATAAAGTGATATATCAACATCAGCTTCCTACATTAGATTTACTGGAACTATTGGAATCTACAATAGGTTTACGGACACAAGAGGAAATTATTTCTCAGCCTTGGGCTGCTCTAAAAGTAAAGCTAATGGAATGGGAATATGAGCAAGAGTATAGAATTAACCTAAGTCATAAAGCTCAGAGTCTTGTAGTTAAAGACCTCGGAAAATTCGCTTTGGTCAAATTCCAACCAGAATGGATAAAGTCAATAATTTTTGGCTACCGTATGCCCGTTGAAACTAGGGATTATTTACGTAGTAAAATGCTGGAAGGTACTACTTTTCAAGAAGTGGTCATATCTCCAGATAACAGTGGTTTACAACTAAAACGCTTAGCATAACAAAGCGTTTTAGAGTGATTCATCAACGTTACATCGGGAGGTAGAGTGCAGAAATCAGGTCAGGTATCGCCATATTTTTTGTATGATTTAGAGAGATTTCGTATTTTTATCGAATTATCGGAGCAACATTGGAAAGAGGAATCAATTAAGTACAATGAGTCGGATATAGAAACTGATGAAACGACTTGTTGGGATAGATACCAATATCGTAGTGATCTTAGTACTCATTTTCAGGAAATATTTCCTCAATATCAAAAACAATCATACTTGCTCATGCTGGTATCTTTATTTGAAGATTACCTCAATCAACTATGCCACAGTCTGCATTTTGAAAGCGAATTTTGTTGTAGCTTGAAAGAGTATAATGGTTCTGGGATTGAGCGGGCTAAAAAATACTTAGTGAAAGTTGCAAGAGTTAGTGTCCCAACGGGAACAAAGAGCTGGAATCAAATAATTGATGCTCGAGATATTAGAAATATCATTGCTCATAACGCTGGGCATTTAGACAAAGAAGTTCACAAAAAACAACTCCAAATAGTTACTAGAAGTTCAAATTTAGATTCTGAAGAATACGCAAGGGTTAACCTCAATATCAAACAAGTGTATTTGCTTGAGGTAATTGAAGCTATGGAAAATGTTGCTAATGTACTTTGGCGTAATACTAAATAAAATGCCTAATAATAAGAAATTTAAACGGAACAGAAATAGTTGGCTAAGTTTGTCCGCTTAATTAGGTGTACTAGCTCAGACTTGATCTGACAGTTACCCATTTTAAATGGTGTCTGTCAGCTTAGATTTGAGCTAAGTTTTTTTCGGCCCAAATCTGTTTTCCATCGAGTAATGTTTCAAGCGGTGTTCTTCCGCAGCACATTTTACCTTGATGAGTTCGGTTATTGTTGTAGTAATTTATCCATTCGTCTAGATCTTTTTGCAACACTTCTAAACTGTCATAGAGCTTTTTGCGGAACGTAACTTGATAAAACTCATTCAAAATAGTTTTATGAAACCGTTCACAAATACCATTGGTTTGCGGTGACATCGCCTTTGTTTTTGTATGATCGATATCATTTATTGCAAGGTATAACTGATAGTCATGCTGTTCAACTCGACCACAATACTCTGTGCCTCTATCGGTCAATATTCGCAGCATAGGAAGCTCATAATGCTCGAAATAAGGCAGTACTTTATCATTGAGCATATCAGCAGCTGTAATCGGTGTTTTCGTCGTATAAAGCTTAGCGAATGCCACCTTGCTATAGGTATCGACGAAGGTTTGTTGGTATATCCTACCCACGCCTTTTAGGTTGCCAACGTAGAAGGTATCTTGTGAGCCAAGGTAGCCTGGATGCTGGGTTTCTATCTCACCACAGGCTTCATCGTCATGTTTTTTCTTCTCAAGTGCTGTAACCTGAGCATCAGACAAGATGATCCCTTCATTTGCGACTTTTTCTTCTAACGCTTTCAGCCGCTTTTTAAAGTTTTCTAGATTGTGTCTGAGCCAAATTGAACGAACACCACTGCCTGAAACAAAAACACCAAGCTTTCGAAGTTCATTGCTTGTTCTGTGCTGGCCATGTGCTGGGAAGTCTATAGCGTACTTGATAACCGATTGCTCGGTGGTGTCATCAACACGATTTTTAAGATTGGGTGTTCTACGTGTTTTTTCTATTAGGGCGTCAATACCACCATCTTGAACGAGTTCTTGATAGCGATAGAAGGTATCTCGAGATACCCCCATGACTTTACAAGCTTTGGATACATTACCGAGTTCTTCAGCTAAATTCAGTAAACCTGCTTTGTGTTTAATGATTGGATTGTTAGTATGCAACATGAGAGTTACCTTTTGGTTTTGATTAAAAGATTCGACACCTTTATCAAAACGGGTAACTCTCACTTTTTCAAGTGAAATGTCAGATCAAGTCGAGACTAATACAAATTAGGCGTTACCGCACATCCGATTGCCATACTTTTCCTAATCAAAACCTCATGAGCTAGAGACAAATTTCTAGCTCGTTTCTGTCCAAAAGTGAGCTTGAAAATGATCAAACTTTATTATCAAGAAATGACATTCGTCCTCAGATAAATTATCAAACTATTGCGTTGTTACCGCTCATGACAACCTTAATTTTTTATTAAACTTTAATATGGTCATACAACTTGAATTTTGTAACAAGAACCAAAATGCAACCTTCAAGGCATGTTGTCTATTTTATTTAGGGATTATCTATGGCTCAATACAAAACCCCACAAAAAACCAACTATCTCTTGATGAAATACCTGGTTCTGAAGCTTGGAAGCTAGGGCATGGTGGAAAGAGAGCAGGTTCTGGTAGGAAAAAGAGTGCTGTCGAAACAAAGGTCATTAGAGTGCCCATGGAGGTGGTTTCAGAGGTAGAGTCTATGATTGAAATATACAAAAACAACTTAGACTCATGATAGCGGCAGTGGATCTAAAAAATAGTAGTTATTAATTACCTATTCGTACTTAAAAATAAGCATAAACTTAGATGTATTGAAGGAAAGTTAGATAATCACCTTGAAAGCACCGTTATCATTGGGTTTACTAACTTTCCTATCTATATTTTAGTTACATGTACTTTTTTATGGGCGTTATTTCATAGATAAATCCGAAAACGAATTTATACCTTTGAATTAACAATGAATATCAATATTTTAGTTTGCGTGCGGTAACTAATTAGTTAACTATAATCCATTGGGTTTTGTACACCTGTTTGGTGCAAATCTGCAACATGGGTATAGATTTGAGTTGTTTTTACATCATTATGGCCAAGCAATTCCTGCGCGGTTCTTATATCGTGACCACGCCTCAGTAAGTTGGTCGCAAAAGAATGCCTAAAAGTATGAGCGGTAATGCGTTTAGTGATAGTCGCTTTCTGAACGTTGTTGTCTAATTGCTTCTCAATATCCAGTTCCCATCATCATTTCCCCCTTTACGTTACCTACACTGTGTTGATATATCTTCATAATGGGTTTGACGGAATAACAATAATATATGAATAAAAAGCAGTCTAAAGAACTATGTTGAGAAAAATAGGGCTGCTCTAATATATTGATCTTACTTGGTTTATTTTTTACATTTGCCATCGACACGTTTAACGTGCAATTTAAGTTTTATATTTGAATGTAAGAGTCATTAAATTGTTTTACTTCAAAGACATAGCAAATGTAGGATGATATTAATCAATAACTTAAACGTGCGGCTTTATCGGTCGAGCCGTTCAATAAGCTGTTAGCATTCTGAGGACTTAAATGGTCATATTCAAATGATAGAAATCAATCATCGCGTATAATAGTTGTGTGACAATTCACCATTTTGTAGTTTAATTATCCCTTGTAAAATTAATTAAAATTAGTTGTGTTAATGAAAAGAGCAAATGTAAATTTAATGTTTAAATCTTCCGGTGTTGTACTGTCTATATTGTCATTTTATAGTTTTGCTTCATTGAACTGTTCAGGTTTTTCTGGGTGTGAAAGAAAGTATTGTGAGATTGAGCAGCAAATAGAAAGTGCTCAGTTAGCTAATAATCAAAAAAAGATAGAAGGACTAAAAGTTGCCCTAGCGGAAGCCAAGTCCAATTGTAGTGACACAAAACTTAAGCAAGATTTAGCTTACGAAATTAAAGAAACTAAAGATAAAATTGCCGAATATAACTTAGATTTACAAGAAGCAAAGGGAAGTGGCAAGGATAACAAAGTCAGAAAATACCAAAATAAGATTCAAGAAGAAGAGCGTAAATTGGAGTCGCTTCTACAAGAGTTATCCGAATTAGGTTAGATAATGCTAACAAACGCTTCAAGAGGGACAGCCAACGCATGGCATTTTTATTATGCGTTGGTTTTTGTGATTACGGTGTTTGCGGAAGGTCAGTAGTCGCGTTGTCTGCCCCTTAAGCGTGCGTTAACTTACTTAATCATGGAGGATTTATGAACATTAAAAAGTGGATGTGGGAGATAGCGACAATATCGGTTGTCTGTGTATTGCTACTTAACCCAGGGTTAGTGTCTTTAGTTTTGTTTGTTGACGCTGTTGGGCTTGATATATTCTTATTACTTATTGAAGTACAGATAGTGACTGTAAGTGGGTATTATTTTCATACTTGGTTTAAGCCCATATTGATGCCTTTCTATAAATGTTTACTTAAAGTTGACCCCTATTTTTTCATCCCAACGAAGGATTCTGTTGGCAAGTATCCGATGATATTGTGCCATGCAGTCCCTTTTTTGATGTTACTAATTATCGGTGTCACTGTCGCTAAACCAGTTATTGATATGGCGTGACGTAAGTTAACAAGCCTCTGAATTAAGATTTTCCAATGCTTTCATGCCATTTGCAGAGCAAATCGCCAGCCAGTACTTGGTTCACTTATTAGAGGGGCGTTATGTTTTTTATCGAAAGGATTCGTGCATGAATAAATGGTTGTCTAATAAAAGAATCTTTATGCTAGGTTTCTTTCCTGTTCTAGGATTAATTATTACATTCCTTTTAAATTTTATCGCTGGGCCAGGTTATACAACCTCAGTAAATCAAGGTGCTCTTGCTATTTATTTTATGGGGTCTGTCATGTGGTCAGTGTTTGTTTTTTTTACAGGTATATTTATGTACTCAAAATGTAGTTCAATGAATCACATAAAATTTATTCTTGGAGTTTTATCTGTCACTTTTGGTGCCGCCATGCCTTGGATGATCGGTATATCATAGTAATCAAAAACATAACAAAAACATCATGGTGGGAATTTCACTCGCTGAAAAGGCGCTCCTAAAATCCCCATATGTAAAGCGTTAGCTTTTCAGCCGATACCATCAACATAAAAAGGAGTTTATTGATGAAATTTTCATTCCTAATACTTTGTATAATTACTTTTATACCTAAATTTGCATTCGCAGATTATGGGGTACCTTTCATATTTCAAAACTGCTATAAATCGCTAGATTTCGTAACTTTTAAATTTGAGTATGTTAATCATCCTGAACAATTATATGACGAGACTACAAAGGATTTGCCTAACGCTGCTAGGAAAGAACTAGAAGATAAAGGTGTAATATATCCAGGAGTAATAGATACAAGTATTTGCCAATTAGATAATGCCACCATAAAGGTATGGTTAGAAAAAGAAAAGCTACTTTCACTTAGTATTAATGGTGTAACAAAAGTTAATAATATACCTATTAATGGTGGAGCTATTTTCTTTGATAAACTTATTATTGACGGGCATGGTTATCCAAAAGGTGCAGATAAGGGGGGTTTAAGTTTTTGTTTTTTTGGTCCTAACAAAGAGCGCTCTGTCACAAGAGAGTATTTCCATATCTATCAGCAGTATCCAAGTGCAGAGGTAATAGATATGAAGCGCCTTGAAAAAGAAGTAAATGACAGAAATAACTGGGAAAAACCTAGTTATTACCAAAACTGTGATGGTTTTGAACGGTATATTACGGGTGGTTTATAAAAAGCTAACAAGTTGCTAAAGCGGACAAAAAACAGTTGGCTTTTGCTCGTTCTTCGCTAATTATAGCCAACAATTTTTCGCCGCTTAGCAAGGCGTTATGTGTTTTCAATGGAGTTGAATCATGAGTCATAATCAGAAAAAGGCATTTTGGGTTATCTTTATTATGTTTTGCTTTGGAGCTACTGCAAGTATCTATCCTCAAGGGGCATTTGATAATATTGGCATAGGTGGTTCAATAATAATGACTGCTTTTTATCTTATCGTTGCCATATTTATTAAAAAGTATGTAAAATCTAATGCCAAAAACATTGAGAAATGGTTTCAAAAATAAACACATAACACATATGAGCCTCCCGCCAGTCAATAGGTGAGCTTAACTTATTTGACTGCTCTTGCAGTCAAATTCAAATCAATCAACAAATTCATCTACTTCGTATGTCGGTTAGCTGTCAAATCATCGTGCTCTTAGAAATCAAAGCATGCAAACACATATAGAGGCTCTCTTAATGCGATCTTATCGCTGCCTGATGTTTTTAAGGTTTAACTCAGTCGCGGTTAAGTTGTATTGGCTGTTGGTGTTAACCACATGACCTTTGAGCATGGCACCGTGACGGACAATTTTCATTCGGCGACGTAACAAGTCGCGTGCAGCGCGCATTTCACTTGGATAATCATAAGCTATCGGAAAGTTACCACCACGCAGTAATGAGGCAATTTTAAAGGAATCGACTTTATCATTTTTGGTTTTACCGCCGTGAATGGCCTTCATATAAAGCGCATGACCTAGTACAAAATCAATCCCAAGTTCAGCACACCAATCTGACACCCAATACCAGCAATGCATGCACTCAACGCCGACAATCACATTGCCGATATAGGGTTCTAG